>JALZVU010000245.1 GCA_023301795.1 Granulosicoccus sp. | reverse complement strand
GCTGGCGAGAATGATGGCTGGAAGAAGTTAAACACCGAAGGCGACTTCAGCGGCGCTTGCCCAAATGCAAGTTCAAAATCTTTCAGCTCAGGCGCGTTCGTGTTGTATTCGTTTCTTGTGGTCGAGCTGCCAGAACCCGGCAATACGCCGAATGCCCGCCAGAGATGACTGACCCGAAGCATAGGTTCTCGAAGCTTGCCGTAGGTGTCAGCGTTAGAAATTGTCCGCGCCTCGTCATGCATCAGCACTGCTTTGACGACAGCCTTCAGATTACCCCGAGTACGGGTTCCATCGTTGTTGAACACAGTAGCAACGTCGCGAATATATCGTGGTGATGGATTACTGGTAACAAGGCGTTTTATCAGGTGTTTTGACACAAAGGGGCCAACGTTAGGATGTGCAAAAATATTGTCTAGCGCTTGTTCAAGATCCTCTCTGGCACTCAGGTTTGCAGCCAGCTGCTCGCCGTTAAGCAACGTTTTACTGCCCGTATCGTGAAAGTCCTCAAAAGGCAACATGGGATTCTCCAGATCTGCTCCATTGAGCACGCTAGCCCAGCGTTGTCCGGCATCGGCAAAGTTCCACCCGGTAAACACTCTGGCAAATGCCTCGACTTGTGCTTGCGTAAAAGACGAACGCCCGTCAGTTGAACCATCAAGATTTAATTCGTACAGCCCGATAGAGAATAACTGCAACACTTCTCGCGCAAAATTCTCGTCTGGTCGTGTACCCGAATCAACATCGCCTTTGCTGTTTTGCAACATGCTCAGGTAAACGCCCATAACCGGGTGCAATGTCACCTTCTCCAGTAAATCACGGTAATTTCCAAAAGCGTTGTCTATCAACAACTGATAATAAGAAGCAACACCCCACTGAGCGTTGGACAGCGTGTATCCGGTATCAGAAACAACCAGCAGCTGACTTAATGCGAAAGCCACACGCTGGCGTAGTTGATCGTCACCATCAATAGCACCATTCCACCACGCCTCGTGACGCGCAAAGCGATTGCTGTTGTTAGAGTAGCGCCTGACATAGTCGTAATGAGACTCGCCGCTAAGCGTGAATTGATTGTCTATCCATCTCTCGGCTCCCAATGCCTTAACTTGGCGAAGGTCCTCACGCGTGGCCCCGAACGTTGCCTGCGCCAGCAGCCTGGCTGCCTGCACGTCAGTTGCATCCGGAATCGGCGGTGTGTCTGGTGTGTCTGGTGTGTCTGGTGTGTCTGGTGTGTCTGGTGTGTCTGGCGTGTCTGGCGTGTCTGGCGTGTCTGGTGTGCCGGACGATGCGATAGTCGAAAACAATGATCGCGACCAAGATGACAGACCCAATGCGTTGCGTCCTCTAACCCGCCAGGCGTGTCCCACCGATATCGGCTGCGTAACGGTTTGCGTTAATCTGCATTGTCCATTGGCACATATTTCATTGGCAATCAAATCCGTGACGTAAGGCGTGGTAGCTCTAGCAACGTTATCAAAAATATGAAATTCGTAGCTACTAACTGCTAAATCTCTTTGCCAGACAAACTCGATTTCAGAACCTTGAGCGATGCTCGTTGCCACCGCAGGCGATACATTGAGGGGCGCTGATAAAGTGCTTGGTGTTGGCGGTTCTATCGGCGTCGACGGACCCGACGCTAAGCCTTCTATGACAGAAAAAATTGAACGCGACCATTCAGACTTACCTGCCGCATTAACACCTCTGACCCGCCAGGCGTGATACGGACCAATCGGCTGAGTGACAAATTGACTCAGACTGCAAAGTCCATTGGAGCAAATGTCATCAGGATTCAACCCGACAACATACGGTGTTGTGCTCTTTGCTACGTTATTGAATAGATGAAACTCGTAACTTTCAACAGTTGAGTTATTCCTCCAGGTAAATACAATTTCTGTCCCCTGCGCAATGTCAGTAGCGGGCGTAGGTGCCACATTGACTGGTGTCGATGGACGTTCAGTAGCAGCTACCGCTACCTGTGTGAAAATCAATAAAAAACCAACGCTTGCGAGAAATTTTCTGAGCATAGTGCCGTTATATCTGTTTGCAGTGGATGTTCCAGCAGGTGGTCCGAGTATACGTCGCGTGGATATTCCCTGATAGCGCAGCAGAAGTCTCAAAGCGCCATAACCGTATTTTTATACAGTTAAAACGCCGAATAATCTCGATGTGAGATTTCTTCATATATTACTTAATAGGATTTAATTCCTATCAAATTATAGACTTCCATGCATCTTGGGCTGTAACAAACGGCAAACATTGCGAAGCAGATAGGAACGAAAATAAACAGCATAACGACCTGATACCTGCGCCTTTATGATTGATTTTGCCCGTAAACGATTGTCCAACTGCAGCGCAACGGCACCCTCCAGTGACAGAAAACACGTGTATGCACTGCCAAATTTGCGCAACGTCCTTGCGAGGCATCAGTGCATTCAATCCGGAGGCATCGTTGAGAGTTTCACTCTTTGGCCTGCAACGTTTTATCGGCCACTACGCTGGCGCAACAGCGGTTTCAATATTCTTGCCAGCACGCTGTACAAATTTAAACCAACGTGTAATACGCTTTAATATCAACAACCTATATTGGTTGTACAGGAGTTATCCCACGATTCTGTGGATAAAACCCCGCCCATTCGATCTGAAACTTCAC
>JALZVU010000244.1 GCA_023301795.1 Granulosicoccus sp. | reverse complement strand
GCGCCATATCTGCTAGTGCAGGCGCTGCAGCCAACATGGCCAGACTGATGCCCGCATATAGTTGTTGTTTGGTCAGAATTTTCATGATGATATTCTATGAGTTAAGTGGCTGTCTTTTATGTGACAGGCACTTTGGAGGCAAGTTCAGTTACTCTGTTATCCAAACATGACAAACGCATCCAACATATTGATCGATACATCTGTCGAGCCTGAACACTGCGCAGAAGCTGATGCGCCTGTCTGGGCTGTCGGTTTAATGACCGGTACAGTGCTGGATGGCAATATCGATGTTGCTCTGTTAAAAACAGATGGACAACGTATTGTTGAGTGTGGAGGATTTATTCTTGCGCCTTATTCGCCTGGCACTGTTGAGCTGCTGCGACAGTGCCAACAGCAAGCATTAGTCTGGCAATTTGAGGGTCCTGAGCCTGCGGTGTTTGCGCAAGCAAGAGAGCAATTAACTATTGAGCAATCCCATGCAGTTTTGCAGTTGCTTGAACAATCGAATATTGATAACCGTGCAGTGCGAGTCATTGGCTTTCATGGCCAGAGCGTCTTGCATCGACCACCCAGTAACGGCGTTCTGGGTACCACGCGTCAATTAAGTGATGGCACTTTGATGGCTAAGTTGACAGGTATCGATGTAGTTGATGATTTTCGTAGTCAGGACATGCGCGCTGGTGGGCAAGGAGCGCCGTTATCAGCCGTTTATCACAGGGCTTTGCTGGAACGTATTTACGCTCCACACGAATCCGCCGTTGTTGGTGTCATTAATTCAGCCGATACAGCCGTGCTTAATCTGGGGGGCGTAGCCAACCTTAGCTGGTGGGACGGCGCTCAGTCGTTGATTGCATTTGACACGGGTCCAGCAAACGCACCATTAAATGATTTTGTCAGACGTATGGGGTACGCGGACTATGATGATGAAGGTAAACTCGCTGCCAGCGGTACGGTCGATGAAGCCAGATTACGTGAATTGTTAACGCACCCGTATTTGCATGCCCCGTATCCCAAGTCACTGGACAGGTTCGATTTCACTTGGCAAATGGCCGAAGGGCTGCCGTTGGCCGACGGGGCGGCGTTATTGACAGCATTTTCAGCTGCTGCGGTGGGTTGTGCGTTGGATTTACTAGACAACAGAATTCAACGTTTGGTGGTGTGCGGTGGTGGCCGGCACAATCTCACCTTGATGCGTATGCTGGCGTCGCGCACGGGTACTGATGTTGTTCCTGCGGAAGATCTGGGTTGGCGAGGTGATGCCATAGAAGCTGAGTGCTTTGCCTATCTTGCGGTGCGCTCGCTACGTTCATTGCCTCTGAGCTATCCACAAACGACAGGTGTGAAATCACCCACTTGTGGCGGTGTGCTGCATCGATGTCAGTAGTGAATCACTGACTGGGTTTACAGATATAAGCACTGGATCTCCGAATACGGTTTTAACACCTGCCCATCGGGTACTGAGCGTGTAGCATACTAGGTTCCACCAACGGACCCTTAGCACCCAACCGATGCGCTACCTGTCTAACGCAGCCCGACCTCTGGCTTCAATCTTATTTTTCAGTACCGTCTTACTGCTCGTTGGATGCAGTAGCTCTAACGATGACGGTGCAGCAGTGGTTCCACCAGAGACGCCCAATACGCCTGACACCGCTGGTGGAGCGCTGACATCAGCTCCTAGCGCGGCGGACGAGCCGGCCCTTGAACCGCTGGAGTTCAACAACGCCTCGGGGTTCGATGTTTTTCGTGAGACTCAGCCGCGCCTGCCGCAAGTAACTTTGCCTGAAGATACCGCAGCCCAAGCGGAATTTGAGGCGGGACTTCCTGAGGCCGTTGTCATTGTGCCTGAGGGATTTGATACAGCACTCAACACGGCGCCGTTTTTCTCCAATCTACAAAACCTCGATGTGTTGGCAGGTGATGTGGTCATGATCAGGTATTTTCCCGAAGATGAGGACGGGGGGCTGCCTGGCATGTTTGAACAAAAGCTTCCGCTAGGGGCGACGTTTACCGATAACTTTGACGGTAGCAAAACGTTTCGTTGGCAACCCCTTCAAGCAGATGTTGGTATTTTGCGCTTTACCGTGGTGGCTGTTGATGCGGTGGAGCCTTTGTATCGGACTCAACAATCTGTGCTTATCCGCGTCTCTTTGCCGTCAGACCCTTCCACTATCCCCAATGTTGCACCCATGCTGGAGGTACAACAGCTGGACACTTTAAGGCGCATTACTGTGCGGCTTGGTGACCCCGTCGTTATAGAGCTCAGGGGGCAGGATCTGAACGGTACGGTGCCGACGCTTGAAATACCGAGTCTGCCTGCTAACGCTAGTTTTGTGCAACATCCTCGGTTTGAAGACGTGTATGTCGCTAAGCTGACACCGCAAGCTGTTGGTGAATTTTCAATTGAGGTGCTTGTCAGGGATTCGGTTGATCCTGATCTGACAAGTCTTGAGACAGTGCGCTTCAATGTGCTCGATGCTGAGTCTTTCATCAGTAATCTTGTGCCTCTTAAGGAGGTGGCTGTGCAACGCGGCATCGATATCGGGTTTGCAGCCTTGCAGTCTTTTTATCATCAACCCGATGGCGCCATCTACGCTGATATAGCGGGACGTGAATTCAATATTGTAACTCCCGAGAATTCCATGAAAATGGAAGTGCTCAACCCTTTGCCTGGACGCTTCGAATTTGCTGCAACCGATAATCTGGTGCGTTTCGCCCAGTTGCACAACATGCGTATTCATGGTCACCCGTTAATCTGGCATCGACAACTTCCGCAGTGGATCACAGACAGTCCTTTATCAGATGTAGAGCAACACATGCGTGAATACATTGAGCGCATCATGTCGCGTTATGCTGCGGACATGGAAGTCTGGGACATCATCAATGAGCCCATTGCCGACAATGGGAGTGGTCTTCGTCAGACGCTGTGGTTCGATGCCATGGGTGAACAATTCATCAACAAAGCACTTATTCAGGCAAGAGAGCTGGCGCCGACAGCCCAATTATTGATCAACGAATTTGATATCAGTATGGCGGGTCCGAAATTCGATGCGTTGATGGCGCTTGTTGAACGATTGCAGCAACAAAATGTACCACTCGATGGCATCGGCTTTCAGATGCACCTGTTTGCAAGTTTTAATACCTTTGACGAACTACGCAGTAATTTTGAACGCGTGGCTGCATTGGGGCTGGATATCTACATCACTGAGTTGGACGTATCTTTGGTGGCGGGAGAGCAGATGGCTGACGCACTGCAACAACAGGCAGACGTTTATCGCCAGGTGGCAAGTATCTGTTTGGAGCAGGCCAATTGCCGAGCTATTCAGACGTGGGGAATCACTGATCAGTATTCATTCAGGTCAATTTTCGACCCACTGCCTTTTGACAGAGCCTATCAGCGAAAGCCCGCCTTTCAGGCCGTGCACGATGTGCTGAGTGATATAGGTCAATAGGGTCCCGCTTAGGGGCTCAGTAAAGAGTAGCCCGGGAAGACCGGGTTACGGCTTTCTGCGCAAGGCAATTGGCGCGTGTCAGTAGCTAGTTAGAGTTGCCAGCATTAGATTCAAAAAATTCTTCACCATCCTGGTCTTCGACGAACGCGGGGTTCACGTAAAAGCCTGTCTCAGGATCGTAGGCCACTTGAGCTCCTTGTTCATACTGGTACACATCAGCGATAAACTGCTGGTCGATATAGATGCCAGTATCCAGATGATATGCAGGCTCTCCTTGGCCACTAAACGTATCTTGGTTGACTGGGGCTTGTTGTGAATGGGGGGCAGGCACGTCTTCATCGCTGGATGGGGCGTCGTAATATATCTCTTGAGCTTCAGGGGGAACAAAGGCGTCGTCGTCGCCCCCTCTGGCCGCGTTGTTGGCCTCCAGAAGGGATGTGAAGTCACTGCCAATACCGACATTCACGTAGTTAAAAATCGTTCGCTTTTCCGCTTCGGCCTCAGCATTCAGTGAAGCTACCTGCAACTCCATGTCCAGAAGCTCTTGGTTGAGAACCAGTGTTTCGCTCGACAGCGTTTCGACATCCTGCTGCAGTTCGACGTTCTGACCGATCAGCCAGTCTATCTCTACCAGATACTGCTGCTTTGCCAAGGTATCTACTGGGTCTTCCAACGGCTCCGCCAAGTCGTCTGCCTGAGCAACTGGCAGAGTTTCCTGGAAACGGGTGATATCGGCTTGTTGCGGGGGTTGATCCAGTTCAGCAGCATTGGACTGGATTTGCGTGCTTGGTCCCGGTTGTACATCAGGTCCTTGGGCTCGAGCGGATAGAGTGGTAACGGCTGACGGAACATCGTTTATGGCTGTGGACGCCACGGGTTGCGCATCTGTTCGCAGATTGAAAAAGGGCCATATGCTGCCCAGCAACGCTCCAGCGGACAAGGATCCTATGATGGCAAGCGCCAGAGCGCTTTTTTTGCTTGCGGGTACAGCGCCAGAGGCGTTTTGCGCGCTGATTGAAGTGTTTGCAGATGACGCTGATGTGAGCTTGGTTCGTTCAACACCGATACTGCGTATTGCAGGTGGTTGATTACTGTTATCCGGATGAGCATTTGAGGCGTTTGCCGCTGAGGAGGCGATGACAGGCCTTCCTACTGGCCGATCAGCTGCTTGTCTGAAGGCAATAAGATTGCCGGTGTAGCGCGTGTTGCTTTCTCTGTTTGCCTTGCCTGGCCGCACACGCTCCAAGCTGTGGTCTGGATTTTCTGAAGCGTTGCCCATCGATAACTTTCCCTGATATGAAACCGTAAACTCGCGAGGTCCGCTTAGCCTTCAGGCACGTCCACCCGTGTAACATTATGATACCCCAAGAAAGTTGATTTACTGCGACTCTACTAGAGCATTTCGAAATTGACATCGTAGGCTATGCTCTTTTAGACGAGTAGCCACTTCAAGCGGAAATAATCGTATTTTGAATCTAAAAAGTCGCCCCGGAAAGAAGCCACTATGGTTGCGCGCTGCCAAAGAGAGTGGTCTGGTGTTTGGACTGGGTATTTTCGTGGTGGCGATTGCTACCTGGTTCACCTTTCAGTTCATTGAGCCCGCGCCTCCGCGTACGCTGACCATCGCTAGCGGCAGCATTGACGGTGCCTATCGCGGGTTCGCTATCGAGCTGCGGGAGCAGCTTCTGGAAGAGGATGTAGAGCTAAACGTGATTGAAACTGCTGGCTCTGTTGATAATCTGGAGCGTCTGGCGACGGGAAGTGTCGATATTGCCTTCATGCAGTCAGGGCTTGCAGGCCCGGAAGAGTACCCGCAGTTGGAGTCTTTAGGCGCTTTGTACTATGAGCCTGTGTGGATATTCACTCGACAGGGATTTACGTTTGAGCGCCTGGCGGAGCTTGCCAGCGCGCGCATCAGTGCTGGCGGCGTGGGTAGTGGCTCACGAATCGTGGCCCAGCGGCTGCTTGAAAGCAATGGCTTGTCTGAATCTCAGATGATTCTCGATGGTGGGTCGGGCATGGACGCTGTGCGGGCGCTGGAGGCGGGTCAGATCGATGTCCTGTTCAGCGTGGCATCCGTCAGTGCGCCGATGATCGATGCCTTGTTAAAGTCTGACAAAGCGCAGCTTGCAACGCTTGCGCGTGCCCCAGCCTATGCTCGGCGTGAGCCTTGGCTGACTCATCTGACATTGCCTGAAGGGGTGGTGGACCTGACGCGCAACGTACCCCCCTCGACGGCGGATCTGTTGGCAGTCAATGCCACATTGGTGGCAACGGTGGATTTGCATCCTGCATTGCGTGATTTGTTGCTTCAAGCGGTTAGTGCAGTTTTTTCCAAGTCATCGGTGTTAGCAAGCGCCGAAGAATTTCCCAGAGCAATTGGATCAGAGTTTGCTCTGGCATCGGTGGCGCAACGCTACTACGAATTTGGTCCACCGTTTTTGCAGCGCTATCTGCCATTCTGGATTGCAAATCTGGTGGATCGTCTAAAGCTGTTGGCGCTGCCGTTGCTGGCGCTGCTGATTCCGCTCTCACGCATGCTGCCACCGGCCTATCGATGGACGGTGCGGAAGAAAATCTATCGTTGGTATGACCAAGTGCAGGACTGTGATCAACTGTCAAACAGTGACACCTCGCTTGCCAATCTGCAGGACTGCGCTGCGGAGCTTACAAGGATAGAAAACGAGGTGCGCGATATTGAAGTGCCACTAGGCTATGCGCACGAGCTATATGTACTGCGCCAACACATCGAGCTATTGTCGGCGCAGGTTCGGCAGAAGCTTATGGCCGCTGGCGGGGTAGCCGGCTAGCTAGAGAATATCAGAAGGCTTTGAACGTCAATGTGGTCAGGGTTCGGTCAATGCCTTCAACCAATGCTAGGTTGTCATTCACAAAGCGTCCCACATCATCTCCCTCGGGCACATAGACTTTCACCAGTAGGTCGTAATCGCCACTGGTGGAGTACAGTTCTGAATGTATATCGCGGTCAGCGATAGCTTCTGCAACCGCATAGGTTTGTCCCGGCTTACAGCGGATTTGTACGAAGATGCAAGTCATTGCAGTATTATTCCAAAAAAACAGTTAGGGCTGCGGCCGTGATCGAAACCACCACCGCTAAACCAAATACGACTATTGAAAAGCCTGAATGCCCGTAATTGCCCGGCCCAGAATCAGTGCATGCACATCGTGCGTGCCCTCATAGGTATTGACGGCTTCCAGATTCATAACATGGCGTATAACGTCATATTCGTCGCTGATTCCATTGCCGCCATGCATATCGCGAGACTCGCGTGCAATGGCAATCGCTTTGCCGCAGTTGTTGCGTTTCATGAGACTGATAAGCTCTGCTGATGCACTGTGATTGTCGAACATGCGCCCGAGTTGCAGCGAGCCTAGTAAGCCAAGCGAAATCTCTGTTTGCATGTCAGCCAGCTTCTTTTGTACAAGTTGGGTTGCGGCCAAAGGCCGCCCGAACTGCTTGCGTTCAAGTGTGTAGTTTCGTGCAGCATGCCAACAAGCTTCAGCCGCACCCATCGCACCCCAGCTAATACCGTAGCGCGCTCTGTTCAGGCATCCGAAGGGGCCAGCCAGGCCGCTGATATTTGGCAGAATGTTTTCCGTCGGTACAAACACTTCGTCCATCTGAATCATGCCGGTGATGGAGGCACGCAAGGAGAATTTGCCTTCAATCTTTGGGGCTGCAAGGCCCTTCATGCCTTTCTCGAGGACAAAGCCCTTGATCTTGCCATCATGTTCGTCAGACTTTGCCCACACCACGAAGACGTCGGCAATGGGCGAGTTGGTAATCCAGTTTTTGGCACCAGACAGCGAGTAGCCACCGTCGACTTTCTTGGCGCGAGTAATCATTGATCCAGGATCTGAGCCGTGGTCAGGCTCGGTCAGGCCAAAGCAGCCAACCCATTCGCCGGTGGCAAGTTTTGGCAGATATTTCTGGCGCTGCTCATCTGAGCCGTAGGCATAAATTGGATGCATGACTAGTGAGCTTTGCACTGACATGGCCGAGCGATAGCCGCTATCCACGCGCTCTACTTCCCGCGCTACCAGGCCGTAAGCCACATAGTTTGCACCAACACCTCCATATTCCTCGGGGATGGTTGCCCCGAGCAGTCCCAATTCGCCCATTTCGGTCATGATGTCGCGGTCGAAGGTCTCGTGCCTGTTAGCCATGACCACACGGCTTTTTAATCGATCCTGACAGTAGGCGTGAGCGGCATCACGGATCATGCGCTCCTCGTCTGTTAGCAAGCTGTCTAGCAGGAAGGGGTCTTCCCAGATAAGTGTGGCGGGCTTGGCACGGGCCAGTTCAGGGCCAGTTAGCGTTATCGCGTCTGCTGTCATGCGGTCGTTGCTCCAGTGTCTTGGCGGTATTCTATCGTGAATTGGACTGTGGCCTGTGGTTTAAGCTTTGGCCTATAACGTGGTGGCTTGTACGTTAGTGGCTTGCATGTGTACCGTGATGTAAACAACAAGCGATATGGACCACCCTACGTGTGGGTAGACGCTCAGCGGTGCGTTCATCATACTGGCAGAGGCGACCTGCGCGCAGATGCAGCGGGCGACAGACAACTACGTGGAATGCAAAGGGAGAACACAATGAGATTAAAGGTTACTGCGATAGCGGCAGTTCTGATGGCCGCGTCGGGGATCAGTGCTGCCGAGGGGCTCAAAGTCGGCATGATCACCACGCTCTCTGGCGGTGGTGCTGGTCTGGGCATCGATGTGCGTGATGGCTTCATGCTGGCTATTAGCCAATCTGGTTTAACGGATATCGACGTTGTGATCGAAGACGATCAACGCAAGCCTGAGATTGCAGTACAGCTGGCCGATAAAATGATTCAGTCAGAGAAGGTGGATGTGCTTACTGGCATCATTTTTTCTAACCTTGCCATGGCAGTGATTCCCAGCTCGCTAGCGCAGGGCAAGTTCTACCTTTCACCCAATGCCGGGCCATCGCAGTTGGCTGGCAAAGGCTGTCACGAAGATTACTTTAACGTTGCGTGGCAGAACGATACCTTGCACGAGGCCGCCGGTGCACATGCTAACGAAACCGGATATAAAAATTCATTTATTCTGGCACCCAACTATCCGGCAGGCAAAGATGCATTAACAGGCTACAAGCGCCAGTATTCGGGAGAGCTTGCTGGCGAGCTGTTTACCAAGCTGGGGCAGACCGATTATGCCTCGGAGATTGCGCAGATTCGGGCCTCTGGTGCGGACAGTGTGTTCTTCTTTCTACCCGGTGGTATGGGTATATCGTTTCTCAAGCAATACGCCGATAGCGACATCGGATTACCAGTCGTTGGGCCTGCTTTTAGCTTCGATCAAGGCATCTTGCAAGCTGTTGGTGATGCAGCAATGGGTGTCAAGAACACTTCGCAGTGGAACAAAGACCTCGACAATCCAACGAATGCTGCCTTTGTAGAGAGCTTTAGCAGCGAATATGGCCGCCTGCCATCACTCTATGCAAGCCAGGGATTTGATACGGCAAATTTGCTGATTAGCGCCATGGCCAGTGCGGATGTGTCTGATAAAGATGCATTCCGTGAGGCGTTACGCGCTGCCGACTTCAACAGCACACGCGGCCAGTTTACGTTCGCGAATAACCAGCATCCAATCCAGGACATCTATGTTCGCGAGGTAGTTCTTGAAGGTGATGTGTACACCAACAAGACGTTAGGTGTGGCGTTGGAGAACCACAGCGATGCTTATGCAGTGGAGTGTGGATTATAGCGATCGGTTAAGTACCATCTATTGACTGTAGCGATAGCGACCATGACCATGACCACGGCACTGCTGGCTGAGCAGGTACTGAATGGCATTCAGTTTGGCATTATGCTTTTTTTGATGGCGGCAGGCCTTACGCTTGTGTTCGGCGTCATGGGCTTGATCAATCTGGCGCATGGTTCGCTATTCATGATCGGTGCATTTGCGGCAGCGGCTGTCGCAGGTGCCACAGGCTCGTTTGCGATAGCGCTGGTAGCGGCATTGGCAGCAGCGGCCGCTGCCGGTGCATTGATGGAGATTCTGGTGCTCAGGCGTTTATATACGCGTGACCATCTTGATCAGGTATTGGCAACCTTTGCGCTTATCCTGATTTTCTCGGAAGGCACGCGGGCGGTGTTCGGATCGTTTCCGTTGTTTTTGAATATCCCTGACGCACTCTCTGGGACCATCATACTGCCCGGTGGTATCCAGTATTCTTTATACCGTCTTAGTTTGATTGGTATCGGATTGCTTGTTGCATTCGGACTTTATCTGCTGATTACCAAAACGCGTTTAGGTATTCAAGTACGCGCAGGCGAAAATGACCGGGAGATGATTGCAGCTCTGGGTGTGGATATCTCAAAGCTGTACACCATCGTGTTTGCACTGGGGGCTGCATTGGCAGGTTTGGCGGGTGCTTTGGTCGGGGCTATTCAGTCGGTGCAAGTGGGCATGGGTGAGCCGGTTTTGATACTGGCGTTCGTGGTTATTGTTATTGGGGGTATCGGTTCGATTAAAGGTGCGTTTGTCGGCTCCATCCTCGTTGGCTTGACCGATACCCTTGGCGGAATTTTTCTACCCATGTTTTTCGACGTTTTCATGGATAAGTCTGCTGCGGCCTCGGCAGGTTCAGCATTGGCTTCCATGTCAATTTACATTTTGATGGCGGTTGTGCTGATCGTGCGTCCTTCGGGCTTGTTCGGTGCGCGCACATGAAACGTGAGTCGCTGATCAACCTGATACTGCTGGGATTACTGGTGGGGTTTCCAGTTTGGGCAATGTTCTCTGATGAGCCGTTTTTCATCACCTTGGCCACCAAGGCTGCCATTCTGGCCATTGCGGGTGTGGGCCTTAACCTGGTTATCGGTCAGGGTGGTCTGGTGAGTTTTGGCCATGCCAGTTTCTTTGGGCTGGGCGGATACAGCATGGGTATTCTTGCCAGTCATGCGCAAACGTATGAGCCGTTGGTGCTTGGGCCGCTGGTGATAGACGGCTCCCAGTCCATGCCCATTATCTGGCTGGTTGCCATGGGGGTCAGTGCTGTTGCGGCTCTTTTGATTGGAGCTTTAAGCCTGCGGACCAGTGGTGTGTATTTCATCATGATCACACTGGCGTTCGGGCAGATGTTCTATTACTTCACCATCAGTTGGTCGGCGTACGGTGGGGAAGACGGTTTGTCTATTTATGTAAGAAACACCTTTCCAGGGTTGAACACGCTGGACCCCATTCAGTTTTTTATGATTGTGTTCGTGCTGTTGTTGCTGGTGCTCGGATTTTGCGCAAGACTTCGTGGTTCCTCGTTCGGACTTGCACTCAATGCTGCGCGCCAATCTAGTGAGCGTGTGAAAACCGTGGGCATTGAACCCTTCCGGATACAGCTTGCCGCATTTGTCCTCTCGGGAATGATCACAGGGCTTGCCGGTGCGTTGTTTGCTGATCTGAATCGTTTTGTCAGTCCCTCGATGTTCAGCTGGCAGATCAGTGGCGAAATCATGGTGTTTGTCATCATGGGGGGCGTTGCTCGGCTTTGTGGCCCGGTTGTGGGTGCCATGCTGTTTATTGTTCTCGAGCATGTGTTGGGTGGATTAAGTGAGTTCTGGCATATCTATCTTGGTTTTTTGCTGCTTCTCATTGTGTTGTTTGCCCGCGGCGGCATCGTCGGGCTGCTGGCAGGCCGGGAAAAAGCCCATGAGTGAACCACAGGCAAGCACTCACACCATTCCACCTTCAAACACGCGTTTGAATAGCTACGCGCCAGTACTGAATACTGTTGAGGTGTGTAAGCGTTTTGGCAATCTGCAGGCCAGCGTCAACATCAACCTTGAGCTGCGTGCTGGCGAAATACATGCGCTCATCGGTCCTAATGGTGCAGGTAAATCGACGTTGATCAAACAGATTGCCGGTGGCCTGAAACCCGACTCCGGACAGATCTTCCTGAATGGTGTGGACGTGACAAGGCTTGGTACAGCTGCTCGCGCAAAAGCGGGGCTGGGTCGAACGTTTCAGGTATCTGCTTTGGCGATGGAAGATACCGTCTTGCAAAACGCGGTGCTCGGTTGTCTTGGTGCGCAATCAGGCTCTTTACGATTGTTTGACAGCATCATGCGGCCGGGTGCGCTTCGCACGCAAGCTAACGAGGCTTTAGAGCGGGTCGGTTTGGCTGAGCATGCGCACAAGCGCACCTCTGAGATCTCTCACGGGCAAAGGCGGCAGTTGGAAATCGCGGTAGCACTGACGCTGCATCCAAAAGCGTTTGTCATGGATGAGCCGATGGCTGGGCTTGGTGTTCAAGGTTCCTCGGCGCTCATTGATTTACTGGGTGGGCTGAGACACGAGGCGCCTATCCTGTTGGTGGAGCACGACATGGATGCTGTATTTGCCTTGGCCGACAGAATCAGCGTGTTGGTGTACGGTGAAATAATTGCCAGTGGCACGGTGGATGAGATACGGCAGGATGCAGCTGTAAAGCGGGCGTACCTGGGGGATGAGCAATGAGCCTGCTGAACGTTGACGCTATTCATACGAGCTATGGATCAACGCAAGCCCTGTTTGGTGTGTCCATCAGTGTGGCTGAAGGGGAGGTGGTTGCGCTTCTGGGGCGCAATGGCATGGGCAAGAGCACAACGATAAAAACCATTTGCAAAATGTTGCCCGTGCAAAACGGTGGTTTGATGTTTGCGGGACACAATATTGCCAACTTGCCCTCACATCAGGTAGCGCGCCTGGGTGTCGGGTTGGTGCCCGAAGGTCGGCGTTGTTTCAGTAACCTGAATGTGGATGAGAACCTGCTGTGTGCGGCTAGGCCCGGTGCCTGGAATCTTGAGCGCGTACGGGCACTGTTTCCTAGGTTGGCGGAGCGTCGCACTCAATCTGCGGCGCAGCTGTCAGGTGGTGAACAACAGATGCTGGCGATCGGACGAGCACTGATGACTAATCCGCGACTGTTGATTTTGGACGAGGCCACTGAAGGGTTAGCGCCACTGGTGCGCGGTGAAATCTGGTCTGTGATAAGCCAGTTAAAGAAGGAAGCCGGGCTAGCGATCGTTATTGTGGATAAATCTATTCGTGAGCTATCGCTGATTGCTGATCACGCGGTGATTATTGAAAAAGGCGTTAGTGTCTGGTCTGATCGTATGGACCAGCTATCTGACGCTTTAGTGGATCAGTATTTGGGCGTCTAGTACCTTGGTGCCTGCAAAGCAACAGGGCCATATTCTCCTCAGGTTTGGCTGTTACTATTGGTAACAAGTCTTTACCAGAGCTGCACGCAGGATGTTGCGTGGTGTGCAATGCGCTATTAAGTTATTGTTTACAATGAAAATAAAATATTAACCGGTAAGGGCGCTTAATTTCTTACAATAGATCCAGAAAAATTAGGGGGCGATAGCTGGCGACAAAGTCAGGTGGTGTGTGCCGGTAGAGAGTGTGCTGCACACCGACAAAATAGCTGCCCGTTGGATCTGAACATCGACACCACCCAATTGGAGAATTCATGAGCAACGATGTACATGCTGTACCCGCAGCCTTCGCCAAGAAGGCACACATCGACAAGGCGGGCTATGCAGCTCTGTATGCACAATCGATAGGTGATCCAGACGCATTCTGGGCAGAACAGGGCAAGCGTCTTGACTGGATAACACCGTATTCCAAAGTCAAGAACACCACTTACGAATACCCTGATGTATCCATAAAATGGTACGAAGATGGTGAGCTTAATGTCAGTGCCAATTGCATTGACCGGCATCTTGAAAAGCGCGGAGATCAGGTAGCGATTATCTGGGAAGGCGATGACCCAACCGTTGATAAGAAGATCACTTATCGTGAGTTGCATGAACATGTCTGTCGGCTAGCCAATGTTTACAAAGAACAGGGCGTTACTAAAGGCGACCGTGTCATTTTGTATATGCCCATGATTCCTGAAGCTGCTTACGCCATGCTGGCTTGTGCGCGAATTGGGGCCATACATTCCATTGTGTTTGGCGGATTCAGTGCAGATGCCTTGGCCGATAGAGTCACAGGCTCAAACGCAAAACTTCTGGTCACCGCCGACGAAGGGCTTCGCGGTGGACGCAGCGTGCCGCTCAAGGTTAACGCTGACAAAGCACTCGGTAAGGTTGCGCACGATGTGAAAATGGTAGTCGTTAAGCACACCGGTGGTGATGTGGCCATGCGCAGTGGATTGGATGTCTGGTATCACGAAGAGTGTGCGAAGGTCTCGCCTGTGTGCGAGCCAACGGTGATGAATGCCGAAGATCCGCTCTTCATTTTGTACACCTCAGGTTCTACCGGTATGCCTAAGGGCGTGGTTCATACCACCGGAGGTTATCTTGTTTACGCTTCCATGACACACCAGTATGTTTTTGACTATCAAGATGGTGATGTTTACTGGTGTACCGCAGATGTTGGTTGGGTCACCGGTCATAGTTATATTGTTTATGGTCCATTAGCCAATGGCGCCACTACCTTGATGTTTGAAGGTGTGCCTACCTATCCAAGCCCGGCCCGGTTTTGGGAAGTGTGTGAAAAGCACAAGGTCAATACTTTCTACACTGCACCAACGGCTATCAGAGCATTGATGGGTGCTGGTGAGAGTCACGTAAAGGGATCTGACTTGTCCTCACTACGCCTGTTGGGTTCGGTGGGTGAGCCTATCAATCCTGAAGCCTGGAAGTGGTATGACGAGGTAGTGGGTCAAGGTCGTTGCCCGATAGTGGACACCTGGTGGCAGACAGAAACTGGCGGTATTCTCATTACACCTCTCCCTGGTGCTACTGATACAAAACCCGGCTCTGCCACGAATCCGTTCTTTGGTATCCAACCCGTCATCCTTGATGCCGAAGGTAACGAGCTAACCGATACCGAGGCCGAGGGGGTGTTATGTATCCGCGATAGTTGGCCGGGTCAGATGCGCACCGTGTACGGGGATCATGGTCGATTTGTGTCTACCTACTTTGAAACCTTTAAAGGCTATTACTTCACCGGTGACGGATGTCGGCGTGATGCGGATGGATACTACTGGATTACAGGTCGTGTTGATGATGTGATCAATGTGTCCGGGCACCGTATGGGCACCGCTGAGGTGGAATCTGCATTGGTTGCACACGCTCTGGTGTCAGAGGCTGCGGTTGTAGGCTTTCCACATGACATAAAAGGTCAGGGTATCTACGCCTATGTGACGCTTATGGAAGGCAATGAGCCCAGCGATGAGCTACGTAAGGAACTCGTTGCGTGGGTGCGTAAGGAAATTGGTCCTATCGCGTCCCCTGACATGATTCAGTGGGCACCGGGTTTGCCAAAAACCCGTTCTGGCAAAATCATGCGGCGTATCTTGCGAAAGATTGCGGAGAACGATTATGGTTCATTGGGCGATACTTCGACCTTGGCAGATCCCAGTGTGGTTGACGATTTGATTCAGAACCGCGCGGGTTAGTTTTTCGTTTATTAGTAACCGATTATTAGTACTGGTTTATTGGTTACGGGTAAAACAGGTAGCTGGCAGACATCTTTGATACAGGTGTTTCGTCAGCTACGAGCTTTTCGAAAGTGCACTACAGCAATCTCGCTACCGTTAAAACGTCATTCTGCATCGTAACCTTGGTAGAAAATAGTGGATTAACATCGGTGTGGCAAACAGACCCACTATGGTTGCAATGCCAAGATTGCCTCCAAGTAGTACACCGATAACGATGGCTGACAGGTTCCAGATAAAGTTGGCGCGTGACACGGGCATCTTCCAGCGCTTCTCCGCCGCTAGTGATAAAGCCGTTACACCGTCAGGCCCCAATGCTGCGGCTGCAGAGAGCGATATGCCAAATGCGAACATGAACAGCCCGGCTGCAAATGCAACGACATGCCAGGTGAGGCTTATTGTCTCAGGCGTAAGAGTAGCTCCTAGGCTAATCGCCGGACCCACCAACAGCAAAGCGGGTAGCGTGCCCATTCCCAGTGGCACGCGTCCCCATCTCCAGGCAATGACATAGAACAGCACGGTCATTACCACCTGTGAGAACCACAAGGGTGCTGACAGGACGTGATGTAGGCCATCGAGTAGCACTGAAAACCCAAAGCTGCCAAACCCTGCAGAAATAGAGATACCCGAACCAACACCTAGTAATACAGGTCCGGTGAGCCCTGCTATGGTTCTGCTAGGAGATGCTGACATAACGAACATGTCGGACGCGTTGAGCCTTGCACTAGCTGCGTCTATACGCCGATCAAGATGCAGATCCAGATCGAGATCTAGTTCAAGATCCATGGTTAGATCGAGATTTATATCAAGCGTAAAGTCGTGTGGGTCCACTATGCGTGTTTCTCTGTACATCCATGCCTCCTGCAAGCTGTCTACGCAAACTGTAAGGCAATGGCAGTACGTTAACTACCTGACTTACGGCTAGTAGAGCTAAGAGGCATGACCAGTTGGTGGCCGCCTAGTATAAAGGCGGCGCAATGTTGTGAAATACACACAGGGTTAGTTATTGGTAGGGTTCGTTGTGTTTGAATCGTTTGCGTCTAATTCGTAATCTGAGATGTTACGAGGCTGTGTTCCCGCGTTTTGACAAGGCAACACCGACTAACACAATGGCCAGGGCGATCAACGCTTGAGCAGATAGTTGCTCGTCGAGCAAGAGCCAGCCAAACATGACGCCAAACAGTGGAACCATAAAATTAATCTGACTCAAGAAGCTTGCACTCTGACGTTGGATAATCACCAGTATCAACAAGGTGGCAATAGCGGTTGGCCCAATAGCGAGTGCGGCCAGTGCTCCCAGAGCTTGCCATGAAGGGGTGACTGCAAGAGGTGATTCAAATATTAGACTTAGCGGCAGCATGACAACCGTACCTGTGAGCATTAATGCTGTCAGCATCGAAAATTTGGGAACGCCCACCAAGCGCCGGGTTACGAGTGCATTTATCGCATAGCACACAGCCGCGGCCAGGATAGCCAGTTGTGCCAGAGCGTCAGGACCACCCAGATTGCGAAGGGTATGGATGCCGAACAGCACAGTGACGCCTAGCAAGCCACACAGCACACCGGCAACCTTCCAGCGATTAAGCTTTTCATCAGTGGTGAACACATGAGCCAGCAGGATGGTGGCGAGGGGCATGATGGCCATAAAAATCGCAGCAAGACTGGATGGCACTCGGATTTGTCCCCAGGCCACTAGGGCAAACGGCAAGGCGTACCCGAAAATTGCTGACGCCACCACAGGTAACCATATTTTACTCAACCCTGGCAGCCGCTGATGCGCTCGAAGCATTAATGGATACAAAATGAGCGTGGCGATGCCGACACGGGCTGCTGCCAGCGTTATTGGTGGTATGTCAGCAAGAGCGATATGAGTGAACATGAAGCTTGCACCGAACAAGGCTGCAAGGCCTACAAGCAACGCAAAGTCTTTGATGCCAGGTGCGCTCTTCGGAGTAGACATCATGGTATGGCGGGTTTCTCAGGTTTGCCCTATAAGTCTGGATGACGCCACAAAAAATGTACAGCAATACAGATATTTAGATTGCCGTATACCGCGTATTTGTATACGATCCATAATGTCGCAAGACTTACGCTTTTTGTTCACTAATATGCAGTGATTTTCACAAGTTCAAGCAGGCTGTTGTCGGCATCAGGGCTGCCAGCGGGCCTGGGTGTTGAGAAGAGATGGTTTGGACTTGATAGCCACTGGAATAACAAAGCCAACAACATGATCGCAAAACTGGAGAGTCGTTAATGGAAGCTACCAAAAAACCAACTACAGGATCAGCCCCAGCGCGCCGTTCCTTTCTGAAGAAAGGTGCGGCGGCTGGTGCTGTTGGAGCTGCGGGTATTTTCGCAGCCCCGGCCGTTATTGGACAGGCACCGCTGGTTATGAAGATGCAGACCTCTTGGGGCGCATCGAACATCTGGCAGGATTTTGCTCAGGACTACGCAAATCGCGTTGAAGCCATGTCGGGTGGCCGACTCAAGGTCGACCTTCTGCCTGCAGGCGCCGTAGTAGGAGCGTTTCAGGTTATTGATGCGTGTAACGACGGCATTCTGGATGCAGCGCATTCGGTGCCCGTTTACTGGTACGGCAAGTCCAAAGCTGCATCACTGTTTGGTACCGGTCCTGTTTTCGGTGGATCTGCTACAACAATGATGTCTTGGTTCTATGAAGGTGGTGGTGCAGAGTTCTATCGTGAACTTACGCAAGACGTCATGGACATGAACATTGTCGCGTTCATGGGCTTTCCAATGTTTGCTCAGCCGTTTGGCTGGTTCAAGAATGAAGTGAACACACTTGATGACATCAAAGGGCTGAAGTACCGAACGGTAGGTCTGGCGGCAGATCTCATGCAGAACATGGGAATGTCGGTTGCACAACTGCCGGGCGGCGAAATTGTTCCAGCGATGGAGCGTGGTGTTATCGATGCGTTCGAATTCAATAACCCGTCATCGGATAGCGATTTTGGTGCACAGGATGTTGCCAAGAACTACTACCTGTCGTCGTACCATCAGGCATCAGAGTCATTTGAGTTCATGTTCAATCGTGATTTCTTTGAAGACCTGGAGCCGGATCTGCAGGCTATCTTGCAGTACGGTGTAGAGGCAGCTTCAACGGCTAACACCGCGTCGGCGATGAATCGGTACTCGGCGGATTTACAAAAACTTCAGGAAAGTGGCGTTACGGTTCACCGAACATCACAACCCATCCTTGATGCCCAGATTCAGGCGTGGGACGGACTGATTGAAGAGCTTGAGAAAGATGAGTTCATGAAAAAGGTACTGGACAGCCAGCGTGCCTGGGTTGAGCGAGTAACGTACTATGAGCTAATGAATGCACCTGACTATGAGCTTGCCTACAATCACTACTTCCCTGGCAAACTGAAGCTGTAATACCGCAGACGGCTAATTTGCGGCTAAAGGACTAACCGCAGATTGCCTGCTTCATGTCGTTGTTGGAAAAATCTTTAAACGTTAACTACCGGTTTATGACTCAATGCTAGGGTTTATTCAATTTGCGGACAAGCTGTCCGCATGGTTCGGCAAAGCGTTCGCATGGCTGATTGTACTCATGACGTTTGGCGTCAGTTATGAAGTCGTTGTCCGGTATATATTCAATTCTCCGACCCCGTGGTCGCTGGATGTCTCATTTATCATGTACGGCAGTTTGTTCATGATGGCAGGTGCTTACACCCTGTCCAAGAATGGTCATGTGCGTGGTGACTTTCTCTATCGATTGTGGCGGCCCAAAACTCAGGCCAAAGTAGATCTTGTGCTGTACATCCTGTTTTTCTTCCCAGGCGTTATCGCTTTGATTCTGGCTGGCTGGAAGTACTCCTCACGCTCATGGGGCTACACCGAAGTCAGTGTCAACAGTCCTGCCGGTATCCCTATATTCCAGTTCAAGTCGATCATGGTTGCCGCTGGCATCCTGCTTTTCATACAGGGTATTGCACAGGTCTGCCGGTGCATCCTGTGTATTCGTGAGGGCTACTGGCGTCATGCTGAGGCTGATGTTCAGGAAACTGATGAAATCTTAATCAAGCAAGCTAGTGAGTCTGCAGATGCACGCTGAATATCAACCTCCGGTTTCTGACCAGCTCAAAAAACCGTCTAACGCTGTGACTGACCACATGATGAACGTGACTAATGACTGACCCGCAAATTGCCCTTGTGATGCTGGGGCTGTTTATCTGTTTTGTATTTCTCGGATTCCCCATTGCCTTTACCTTGATGGCCATGGGTATGGGATTTGGTTACTACGCCTATTTTGACGCACGCCGCATGTGGCGTGCCTTTAACCGTCTTGAAGAAGATGTCGGATCCATAGAACAAGCCTCTTCATGGCTAGGAGGGCTGTTCAACAACAGGATTTTCGACTTGTTCGTCAACCAGACCTATACCGTCATGTCGAATGAAGTGCTCACGGCAGTCCCTCTGTTTTTGTTCATGGGCTATGTGGTTGAACGCGCCAATATTGTCAGTCGCTTGTTCAGCACGTTAAACATTGCAGCCCGTAACGTTCCCGGATCAATGGGGGTGGCGGCGCTGATCACGTGTGCGTTGTTCGCTACAGCCACGGGTATTGTGGGAGCGGTAGTGACATTGATGGGTCTGTTGGCACTACCTGCCATGCTCAAAGCGCGCTACAACCCAAGTTTTGCTGCAGGCATTATCTGTGCGGGTGGCACATTGGGTATTCTCATACCGCCCTCTATAATGCTCATTGTCTACGCGGCATCGTCAGGCGTGTCTATTGTGCGCTTGTATGCAGGTGCTTTGCTGCCTGGCCTGACGCTTGTCGGCTTGTACCTTGTCTATATCGTAGGGCGGGCTTTGATGCAGCCATCCGCTGCGCCCAAGCCCACACTTGAGGAGGTGCCACACGTACCGGCAGGCAAACTTGCATGGATGTTGTTAACGTCTTTCTTGCCACTCGCCATTCTGATCATGTCAGTTTTGGGTTCGATTCTTTTTGGCCTGGCGACCCCGACTGAGGCTGCGGCTATCGGTGCGTTGGGTGGCATGTTGTTGGCAGTCATCTACCGCGCTATGACTTTTCAGCGTTTGCGTGAATCGGTGTATCTCACCGTGCGAACGGCGGCAATGGTGTGCTGGCTGTTTGTCGGCTCCTACACGTTCTCATCGGTATTTTCCTATCTGGGCGGTGAGCATGTGATTGCAGATTTTGTGGGTGGCCTTGATCTGACGCCATTGCAATTCCTACTTATGGCGCAGCTTATTATTTTCTTGCTGGGCTGGCCGCTTGAGTGGTCTGAAATTATCATTATCTTTGTACCGATCTTTCTACCACTGCTACCGTTGTTCAATATTGATCCTTTGTTCTTCGGCATTCTTGTGGCGCTGAATCTGCAGACCTCCTTCTTAACCCCGCCGATGGCCATGTCGGCCTATTATCTAAAGGGGATAGCCCCCCCTGAAGTGCAATTGACGATGATTTTCAAAGGGGTTTTGCCGTTCCTGTTTCTGGTTATAGTTGCCATGGTCCTGCTGTATAACTTCCCTAATATTGTGTTCTACCTGCCTGAAAAATTCTATGGATAGTGCAGATTCAGTTACCGCATCTGCACCCGCTTCTGCCATAGACATACGCGACAGTCTGGCGGCAGGTTCTATGGACGCTGTGCAGGTTGCCGGTATGTGCTTGACGCAGATCGCAGCTCGTGAACCTGAGGTACAGGCATGGGCGTGGCTTGATTCCGATCATGCGTTGAAGCAAGCTGAGATGCGTGATCGGGAGCGTCGTGCCGGGCATCAGATCGGCGTACTTCATGGGGTGCCGATAGGCATTAAGGATATTATCGATACAGCGGGCATACCAACACAGAATGGTACTGTGCTGGATGAGGGGCGTGTGCCAGCTAGTGATGCGTTTGTTGTGGAACGACTCAAGCAGGCAGGGGCCATTATTCTGGGTAAGACGGTATCTACCGAACTTGCCTTTATGGCACCTTCAAAAACCCGTAACCCACACAACCTGAATCGCTCCCCGGGAGGCTCGTCTTCGGGCTCAGCCGCGGCTGTAGCCTGCGGCATGGTACCGGTGGCTGTTGGTACGCAAACCGGTGGTTCAGTAATACGCCCTGCGGCCTACTGTGGTGTGACGGGCTTTAAACCTACGTTTGGTTGTATTCCGCGCGCGGGTGTTTTGCCTCAATCGGGAAGCCTCGACACGGTGGGTGTTTTTGGACGCACTGTGGCAGATGTGGCCATGGTCACGGATGTGTTGTTTGGCCATCATGCGGATGATCCTGCAACGTCCATTAGGCCGCATGCCAGATTATTGGACACCGCGATAGCCCAGCCTCCGGTGACGCCAACCTTCGCTTTTGTGAAGACGCCCTTCTGGGCGATGGCTGATGAGCCTATGCAGTTAGCATTGCAAGAGTTGGCAGAGATGCTGGGCGAGCAATGCTTCGAGGCGCCGCTTCCCCCAGCGTTTGCTGACTCGGTTAACATTCGTGCACGCATCAATCAGGCTGAAATGGCTAAGAACTATCACGCCTATCGTCGCTCCGGTGATGAGAAACTGTCTGATGAAATACGGGCATTCATGGATGCAGGTGACAAGGTTCTTGCTCGTGATTACTTGTCAGCATTAGATTGGCCTGCTGTATTCAACGCTGGGCTTGATGAGATTTTCGAGCGGTGCGACGTGCTGCTGACCCCAGCTACCACAGGCGCTGCTCCCGGGGTTGAGACAACCGGTGATCCGGTTTTCAATGGTTTATGGACACTGTGTGGATCGCCAGCTATTACCTTGCCACTGTTTAGTACAGAGGAGGGTATGCCGATGGGTGTGCAGCTCGTGGGACGACGTGGCGATGATGCTCGACTGTTGAGAACAGCACGCTGGTTAGAAGGGCATGTTGCTTCTTTATGACGGCATTAAAAGCACATAGGCTTAATCGTGTGAATAGACACAATTGCGTGAAAATGAAAGAGGACAGGCCATGACAGATTCAATTCTTGCGTTCGTTGCATTCGCCGTTCTAGTGGCGTTTCTCGGTATATTGGTTTTCTATGTCCCACGCCTGGATCTCGGATTGGTGGTGGGGGCGACATTGTTGCTGGCTGCCTATGATTTTTTCTGGCATGGGCGTAAGCATTCTGCAAAGAACAAGCAGTAGCTGATTGGTGTCGTTATCTTCATTGCCCGACTGAATACTGTAAACAACAATGAGTAAACCTGTCCTCTGGATCCCTCGCAAACTGTCTGCAAATACTGAGAAGCGCGCGCTCGACACTTACGAATGCATCCTTAACCCTGATGATCATCCGCACTCCGCGCAAACCATTATCGAGATGAGCGCCCAAGTGGATGCCATATTGCCGTGCCACTCCGAGTTGTTTGATGAGTCTGTGTCGGCAGCGTTGTCGGCTCGAGTAAAGATCATTGCAAATCACAGCGTGGGCGTTGATCACTGCAATCTTGAGGCATTAGGCAAACGCGGTATTGTGGTGACCAACACGCCTGATGTGTTGTCCGATGCCACTGCCGAGATAGCCATGTTGCTGTTGTTGGGTGCCGCTCGACGGGCTGCTGAAGGAGACAGACTTGTTCGTAGTGGTCGTTGGACCAGCTGGAGTCCATCGTTCATGGTGGGACAGCAGGTAAGCGGTAAGCGAATCGGAATCATCGGTATGGGGAAAGTGGGGCAGGTGATGGCACGTCGGGCGCGTGGCTTTGATATGAGCGTTCACTATCACAATCGAAGTCGATTATCGCCCGAGCTGGAGCAGGGTGCCATCTGGCACGAATCGCTTGACGCTTTGTTGGAAGTCTCAGATTTTCTGTCTTTACATTGTCCAGCAACACCGGATACTCGTGGATTGTTAAATGCTTCGTCACTGGCAAAACTTCCCAAAGGGGCGATATTGGTCAACACGGCTCGTGGAGCCTTGGTTGATGAAGATGCACTGGTAGAGTCAATTCGCTCAGGTCATCTTGCGGCCGCCGGGTTAGATTGTTTTGTCACAGAACCCGGAGCGAACCCTGCCTTCGCCGAACATGAGAATATTTTCATGCTGCCGCATATCGGCAGCGCGACCAGAGATACGCGTGACGCGATGGGGTTCAGGGCTTTGGACAATCTGGATGCGTTCTTTGCGGGTGAGCAGCCGCGCGATAGATTAGTTTGATGGTTATTGCAATCAGCGTTGATTGTTTACATGCCATCGCTACTGCCCGCTGAGTAAATACCGCGCGCCGTCTGGATCGAAACCAGTAATCTGATACCCGTTAGAGAATGCTTCGCAGAGTTCGGTGCGCACTCTCATACGCTCAGCCAATGCCTTGCCGTGATCCTTATTCAGCAGTGCTTGAAAGTTGGCAGGAATGGAGACATACCGTTCAGAAAACACCCGTTGACATCCACCAGCACTGTGCGTACGTTCAACAACCCGCACAGACTCTAAATCCCACTGCGCAACAATACGATCTGATGGCACACCGGCGTTTATACCTGCCATGTCCCCGTAGTAATTCTCGTGATAGACACGAGCAGTAGCACCAAGCTTTGCAATATTCAAATTGGCATTAGCCGCACGTACTGGATCAAACGTCCACCGTACCGTTCTTATCCCTTGATCAATACACCACTGGCGTTGAAACCATTTTAGTCTTGTACCCAAACCGGTGCCTTGTGCTTGTGGGTGAACCGCTAAACGATGTGAATGCTGAATGTCAGGATTGCGAGTAGGGAACGCAAAGAGAAAACCGATCATGCGCTGCCCATCGAAAGCGCCAGCGACTAAACCACCTTCGTGAGCTATCGCTTGCAGAATGTCAGCATTGTCAGCTGGATCATCATCACCCCATACATCGCGCTGCAGTTGTTCTGATGCCTTGTACTCTTCTACGGATTGAAGTGTGCGAATGGTGGGTGGACAAGATTCAAGAGTCATGTTGGTGAAATATGTTCTACATTGCTCGATACGGTGTCCAGATACTCTGTATCCAACGTGACTCCAATGCCCGGTCCATGTAAGGGTACGGACATGCAGCCATCGATTGCCTCTAACGGTTCGTTAATAATATCGCGCGTAAAATAGCGGCTGGCACTGGAGGTGTCACCGGGTTTACTAAAATTGCTAAGCGTTGCCAAGTGTATGTTGTGAGCGCGCCCAATACCACTTTCGAGCATTCCACCACACCACACAGGCACATCAAACGCAGCACTGACATCATGAATAGCTCGGGCAGATGCATAGCCACCAACACGTCCTACCTTGATATTGATAACACGTGCAGCGCGTATCTGTAGAGCCTTCCTTGTGTCATTTGCACTGCGAATGCTTTCATCAAGGCAGATGGGTGTGTTCAGAAGTGATTGAAGGTGGGCGTGATCATGGTAATCATCAAAGCCTAGTGGTTGTTCGATATAGTCCAGCTGGAATTCATCCAATGATCTGAGCACGGCAATATCGGACAGCGAGTAATCGGTGTTGGCGTCGACAGTAAGGTGGATGTGTGGATAGGCTTGCCGCACAGCGTTGACAATTTCCACATCATGCCCACGTGCAATTTTCAGTTTGATTCGCTTGTAGCCCTCATCCAGAGCAGACTCTACGCGTGCAAGTGTTTTATCAATAGGTGCAATACCCAGGCTAACACCGACATCCACTTTTTCACGCACACCACCCAAGGCAGATTTTAACGGGATGTTCAGAGATTTTGACCATAAATCCCAGAATGCCATTTCCAGCATGGCCTTAGCCATGTGGTTGCCGCGCCAAGGTGTGAGATAGTCTTGTAGCTCATACGGTGAGCTAAATGTTTTCCCTAAAATAGACGGCAATAGCTGCTGTTTTAAAAATGTTGTCGCACCGACAATGGTCTCTTCAAGATAGTCGGGTGCAGGATCCATGACACCTTCGGCAATACCCTCTAGATCTTCGCCTTTGAGGCTCAGAAGCGGAAAAGTTTTTGCCGTCATGGTGCAGGTAGATATAACAAACGGCGTTAGTAGCGGGAGTTCTACTATGCGCAGCTCAGCTGCTTCGACGAGAATGCCTGAAGCGTTAATACTCATATGTATTGGCCGGTGTTTGAAGGGTCATGGAGTTTTGGAAATGATGAATAGCGGGATCGGTAAGCAACTAGACAACATCTTCTAGCCGTAATAAATTACTAAATTCCTCATCAATGCACTGTGTCAGTGGTAAGCCAGCATCACTGGCTTGCCAACGATCAATGGCAATTTCCAGGGCAAGAAGTGCCGCACCTGCAACCAGTGCGGCATTGTTTTTGTGCGGTTTTGATAGCGTTGAGTTAAGTGCACTGGTGAGCTCAGCGCGTGCCTGATAGTCGGCTTCAACAGCTGCGCCGTGCAGTTCTTTGGTGGCATAGATGTATTGGACACGCTGCAGTTGAAAATCAAGATCGTCTGTATAGCGCTGTGCCAATGTTTCCTTAAACGCATCACGCAGTGCCAACAGAGGTGGCTGCCGGCCCAAACGGCTGGACAAATCATTGTCAATTTCTGCATCGTGCTCATCCCATAGCACCAGGTTTTCTTTACTACCAAAGTGACGAAACACCGTAGACGCTGCCATACCGCTATCCGTGGCAATCGATTCTACTGTTACCGCGGCAAATCCCTCGCTGACAAAGCGTTGCAGTGCCAGACGTTGCGTGGCGCGCATCGCAGACACGCGATTTCGTTCTCTAAGTCCCATTGGTATAGTCTAAGTGAAGCAGTATTGAATCGCAATATGCGAGTGACTAGTGTAATGGGAGTAACTTGTATATTATTCAATGCCACGAGCGCAAACCGAAGCACATCGCCTGTGAGCACCAAACAATCGTCCTCACCAAGAATTCATAACGTAGACACCTTGCGCGGTGCCGCCGTGATGGGAATTCTGACTATGAATGCAGTCTCGTTCGGGCTAGGTTTCACAAGCTATTTTAATATCAGCTTTGACACTGCGCCTTCGACAGTTGCGCGTAGCATCGCCATAGTGGGAGAGGTCGTTGCTGATCAGAAATTCATGGCGCTATTCTCGATCCTTTTTGGTGCCGGTATTGTATTGTTTTGCGAGCGATTATCCGCGCGTCTTGGGCACACCAAAGCCATCCGCATAAGTTGGTGGCGCAACACGCTCTTGTTGTTTATGGGGATCATTCACTCCGCATTTTGGGAGGGTGATGTGCTGCTTATATATGCCGTTATTGCGCCTGTAATATTGGCACTCAGAAACCTGAGTTCGGCGGCCTTGCTGTTATCAGGCCTTAGCATCCTATCGTTGTCTCCACTCAGTGCCTGGTTGGTTCAGCAATACGCAGACTCACAGCCTTTGGCGGCTGCTGTCGTCTGGGGCGAGTACTGGGTGGATTCTGCTATCCCTGTTTCAGATAGTGTTGGTCTTTGGATTATTGGAGATGCCATGGTGCGCGCACTGGGAATGATGCTAATTGGTATCCACTTGTATCGAAGTGGTTTTTTAACAGGCGCGTGTTCAAAGCGCCTTTATGTCGCTGTGGCTGTGGTTGGAACAGCGACTGGTTGGATATTGGCAGCTAGTGGCGTAGCGTGGTTGACAATTGACGGATTCTCCACTGAACTAGCGTTGGTTGCAGGGATTCCAAATACCCTTGGCACGCTGCCCGCCGCCTTGGGTTACATTGCCATCATCACATTACTAGCGCAGCACGTTCACCAAAACTGGCATGACAGAATCAACGCCATCGGCCGCATGGCCCTGACCAACTACCTGACACAGACTGCATTTGGATTGATCATGTTCAACTACGTTCTGGATACCGAAGATGTTTCACGAATAACGGTGGTGATGTTTGTTCTCAGCGTTTGGATAATACAACTGTGGTGGTCTAAACGTTGGCTCGATCAATATACACAAGGCCCCCTGGAATGGTTATGGCGCTGCGCTACTCATAGGCAATGGCTGCAGCTTCGGCGGGACGAGGTAGGGAGTTTGTAGTAGTTAAGCTGCATGGCTCATGGCTCGTGGCGCGTAGCAAGCGGCTCATGCCAGTGCTAATGTGAGTAAGCAGAATATACTGAGCGGTTCACATGATAAACAGCAGGCTGCTCAGCTGTGTTCCATGGCGCACGCTTCGGAGGTGTGGTTTTCGTGAATCCATAAATACCCGGTGGAGATTCGGCAGAGGCTACACGTGTAGCCTCGTGTGAGTCAGCTTGAGTTAGCTTTTTGGTATTGGTGTTGTTTGTGCTCGTGATGGCGTCGGAGCTTGAATTTGTGTTTGTATTAATATTGGAGTTTGTTCTTATGTCAGTATCGCTGCTGTATCGAATATCATGCCCTGCGGAATCGACTATGCGGAATCGATATCGTGTTGGTGATAGCTTACGAATAGTGTCGAACGATTCCCGATCGTTACGCAGTTCCTTTTCAAAATTAAACAGGCTGTGGTCACTAGCCTGTTGCTGTTGTGCAAACTGCGCATTTAATCGCTCTTCATTGTTATCCACGTTTTGAATACGGTAGCCACCTTCATGGACCTTGGTGTGGCAAGTTTTACATAAGCACAGTCCGTTAGTCGTACTGGTGCTTCCGCCATCTACCCAATGAATGATATGGTGGATCTGCAGGTTTCTCGTCTGAGTACATCCATAAAACTGACAGTGCTGGTCGCGATTTTTTATCGCTCTGGCCATGGCAGGTGGCCAGAGTCTTGATTTGCGGCCAATGTTGGTTGGCTCGCCAGTATCAGTGGTGGTGGTGGTTATGCTGCAATCACACGCAATACGTCTTGCTGTCTCGCGGGCGATGGCACCTGCACCTCTAATGGTGGGACGCCTGGTGGGTATCTAGCTCAAAGCCTCTTCCGCGGTGTTTACACAGATAGTAGTTCCGGAAAGGGTACGACGTGGATACACTGCACCTTCAGCGGTGATGATGCATATAGTACTCATCCTGCTAATTGCGATGCCCTGGCTTGTAACAGTGCTACTGTAGGCACGCTGACCGGTACCGGCTTGTCCCTCCGGGCAATGCAGAGTCACTTGCTAGTAGTTCACATTTCCTGCAATTGCCGTTGAAGTTACAGTGAGCTATGTCGATGCACGGGTACGGCTCGAGATTAGTACTCAGCAGTTATATCCCATATTGGATGCTTCTATTTATCTATGTCACAGGAAATTCCTAACAGTTTCGTGCATAGCGCGCTAAAGCGATTGCTTCATATTGATGCCTCCAATCTTTTGTGGCTTAGTACGCTTGATTTTCTTCCCTCAAAACCTGTGCGAGGCGCTGAATGTCGCGTGCTGCTTACCAAAGATATCTTTTCGTTATCTAAAATCAGCGATTTTGAATTAAGCCCTCAAACAGCGACCGACTTCGATGAACTGGAAGGTGTGGCTATTGGCGTTTTTGTTGATGAAAAGCTTGCTGGGATTAGTTTGTTTGTAGCTAATGACATGCTTGCCGCTCACCAGCAAAAGAGCAAACCATTTCTAGGTATCGCGACTGTGTTACCACCCGGTACGCGGTATTTGCACAAGGCCTTTGTACTGCCCGAATATCGAGGTCAGCGACTCCTTTCTGCGATGGTCCGTTTTGCGATTGACCACTTTGATACAGATAGAGTTCATACACTAGTGACTTTGGCAAGTTGCGCTAATAAACCCTTTCAGTCAAGTTTGAGGAAACAAGGGTTTGAGTCAGTTGGTTTGGCTGCTGAGGTGGTTTTGTTTGGCAGGCATTTTTATCGCTTGCCAAAACCTGTGGATTCGATGAGCGGGAAAAGCACTAAAGACGTTGATGGCTGCGTTGTTTTACAAAGCAAATCGCAGGAAACATTGGCCGCCGGATAAATCTTAGACGAAAGGCTAATCGCGGCTGAATTGTTATCACGCGAACAGCTTGTTTGTCTCTAAACCCGTGTTATTGATTTATGAAGATCTGCACTGGATTGATCCGACGTCGTTGGAGTTACTAGAGACTCTACTCGATGAAATCGCTGATCACAGAATCATGATGCTCGCCACAGCACGCCCCACATTTGACTACAGATTCGGTGGGCACCCCATAGTCACCCGCTTTACATTAAACCGGTTGGGCGAGGAGCAGATTGCAGCTATATCGGCGAAGCTAACCGGTGGCAAGGCGCTACCTGATGAAATCGTGGAAATCATTGGGCGACGCACAGATGGTGTGCCGTTGTTTATAGAAGAGCTGACAAAAACCATTCTAGAATCTGGCGTACTTAAAGAGTCAGGTGATCGTTACGTTCTCAATGGCCCACTTAGCGCCATCGCTATTCCCACCACGTTACACGACAGTCTGATGGCACGGCTGGATCGGCTGCAGCCCATCAAAGAGGTGGCACAAACAGCTGCTTGCATTGGTCGGGAGTTCGCCCATGGCTTACTGGCCAAAGTAACCTCATTGCCCAAGGGCAAACTGGATTTGGCACTGAACGGACTGATTGAAGCCGAGCTTATCTACCGACGTGGTTTGCCGCCCGACGCCACCTATTTGTTCAAGCATGCACTGGTGCGCGATGCAGCGTATGAAAGCTTGCTAAAGGAGAGGCGCAGGGTGGTCCATGCTAGAATCTTAGCGGCATTGGAAACAGATGCAAGCATGGCACCAGAGGTGTTGGCTGTTCATGCTGAAGCTGCAAACCTTACCGACCGTGCCATAGCGCTATGGTACACGGCGAGTAAGGCCGCCATCGCACAACCTGCATGCGATGAGGCGATAGCGCATCTTGGACGTACCATTGACTTACTTAAAACCCGGCGTGATCATAACGATGCACAAGCCATTGCCTCATCGCTGAACCTGCAGATACAGCTCAGCGTAGTGTATATGTCCAGCACCGGTTGGGCTGCAGATGCCACTAAAGCTGCCTTCCAGCGTGCGCTGGATCTTGCAAAGAGCCTGGAGAAGTGTCTTTTCTACGGGAATGCCTGTGACAGCATTATTTCCAAGTGCTATGCCCATATGGTCGGGGATTTGTATTCCCTGGTTACTGGCGATGGGGATGCATTAGCCTTGCATTCAAAGCTATCGAGATAGCACGCCAGCAAGGGGCTGTATTGTGGGAGCTGCGTGCAGCCGGCGACCTTGCAAGATTGTGGCAAGAACAAGATAAGATCGACGAGGCCATTGCTCTGATGGAGCCGGTGTATGGCAGTATCGAGGATGGAGATTGTCCAGACGAGCAGGCGCTCGCACTGGGACTGTTGAGTGAATTGCGAGCTTAAGTGTAGCTCTGACAGCTTACAACCGAGTGATTTGCGAGCTTAAGTGTAAGTCTGGCAGCTTACAAGCAATGTGTTAGCTGCCGGCATTGAATCGCCCTTAGGTTCGTTGCGTGGTCCAGACATTGCGTTAGCTATGTTCTAGCTGCGCTACGTATTGCCACGCATGTGCAGGTTTGAGTTAATCGCTGAGCGTTGTTTACGGATACTACCCTGTGCCCTGTAGACACGACGCAATCAGCATCACGCTGTTATGCTAGCGCCTGCACATACCTGGTACCTACCCATCAAGCCCCCATGTCTCAAGCGCGGTGAGTGAATTGAAATCACAAGCGCTATCACTCTTTGGTCAGCAACAACTCACTGAACGGCTTGAAAGCAGAACCGGTTACGCGTTTGCAGAAGGTGAACGGCAGGGACTGATGCTGGCTGCTAAAGTGCGTACCATCGCACTGCTGTTTATTTTTAGCTGGCAGGTGTTCGACTATTCTGGTAACGATGGCCTGGCCTATGTGTTTACTTTGCTGGAGATTGCCTCCTTTGCGTTGCTAGGGGTGATGCAATTTATCTGTGCCAGGTACCGTATTGGTATACCCGCTCTTAAATATGTGTTCGTGCTTATCGACTGTGCCTGGTTAGCCATTGTGCTGAGCTCGCAAAACCCGTTTGAAGTATCTGCACTGCCACCGGCATTGGCGATGGAAGGCTCACGGGCCAGTTATTTCTATGTCTTTCTCATGCAGGCAGCGTTCAGCCTGCGGCCGCAGCTGGTGTTGTGGGCCGGGCTGTGTATTATCTCGGCGCGTACGGCCATGTTGATGTGGTTTCTAAGCTTGCCAGATGTTTACACCAACAATGATCTTCCCGAACAAACCGTGGATGCCTATCTGGCAGCCTTCCCGGATACCAATTTTATATTTCTGGAGTTCTGGAAAACCGAGATTGTCGTCACGTTGATTCTGGCTGCGGGCCTGGCGGTTGTCGTCAACCGTTCCAGACGACTCGTCGAAAGCCGGGCTGTAGCAGAGCGTACTCGTGCCAGTCTTGCACGTTACTTTTCGCCTAATGTGGCCGATCACATCGCTGACCAGCAACAATTGTTGGGCAGTGTGCGTGAACAGGAAGTGGCTGTGTTGTTCGTTGATATTGTGGGATTCACAAAGATGTGTGAACAATCTTCGCCAGAGGAGGTGATCATGTTACTCCGTGATTATCATGATCGCCTGGGTGAAGCTGTATTTGATAACCATGGCACCCTGGATAAGTATATGGGCGATGGGCTTATGGCTACCTTTGGTACACCAGTGCCCAAGGCCGATGATGCGCGCAACGCCTTGCAATGTGCGTTGGACATGATCGAGGCGCTTAAAATCTGGAATGCTGAGCGCGCTGCCGTCGGTGCCCAGCCAATACGCATCGGCATCGGGCTGCACTACGGCATGGTGATCGCCGGTGATATCGGTAATGAGCGCAGACTCGAATACAGCGTCATAGGGGATACCGTCAATATAGCCAACCGCCTAGAACAACTCACCCGAGACTTGCCAACGTCTCTGGTGGTCAGTGATCGCCTGATTGGCGCTATCCCTGCCAGGGATGCTATCAGCGACCATGCATTGTTCGCCAACCTGAACAAGGGTGGTATTCAACAGATTCGCGGCAGGGAGTCAGGCGTGGCTATCTGGACCTATTCCGGATAGCGCACACTAAACTCCGTTAGGCTTCGATGATGTTGTGTTCGGGCCCATATGCAAAGCCTGTGATGTTCTCGGCACCGGTCTCACCCACCAGCAGAATGTCATGTTCTCGATAGCCACCAGCACCGGGTGTGCCTTGCGGAATCCAGAGCATGGGTTCCATAGACACCACCATGCCATGCTCCAGCACCGTATCGATATCTTCGCGTAGCTCAAGCCCTGCCTCACGTCCGTAGTAATGACTGAGCACACCAAATGAATGCCCGTAGCCAAATGAGCGATATTGCAACAAGTCACGTTCGATGAGGAAGCGGTTTAGCTCTTCACAGATGGCCGAGCAGGAAATGCCGGGTTTAATCAGTGACAGACCGAGCTCATGGAGTTCAACATTTGCTTTCCAAAGTGCCATGCTTGCGCTATCGGGCTCACCTAGAAACAATGTGCGTTCAAGTGCTGTGTAATAACCGGAAATCATGGGAAAGGTGTTCATGCTCAGGATATCGCCAGACTCAAGCGCCCGTGTGGTGACCGGATTATGGGCGCCATCAGTGTTCAAGCCGGATTGAAACCAGACCCAGCTGTCTCTTAGTTCGCTGTCGGGGTGAGCACGAGCGATTTCAAGTTCCATGGCATCTCGTCCAGCCATAGCGACATCGATCTCTCTTGTACCTAGCTTGATCGCTTGGCGAATAGCCTCGCCACCATGATCGGCAATGCGTGCACCCTCACGAATAAGCGCGATCTCTTCTGCTGATTTGATCATGCGTGCACTCATGGTGGCAGGCGCAACGTCGACTAACTCGGGATTGGCCAGCATCTGTTCAATGGTTGATTTAGCCGCGAGGGTGAGATGATCGGCTTCGATGCCAATGCGCTTGGCTCCAGCTGTTAATGTGGCAAGCGCACGGTAATAATTGTCGCGTCGCCAGTCGGTATAAATAACACTGTCGCCGATTGATCTGCGCCAAGGCTGGCTGGCATCAATATTCGCTGACACCACCGTGCAGGCTTCAGCAGTGACCACGCACGCGTAGGGACGACCAAAACTGCAATAGAGAAACCCTGAGTAGTAGGCGATGTTATGCATCGAGGTGAGTACCGTTGCCGGTATGTCACGCTCGGCCATGATACGCCTAAGGGTTGCCAGCCGACGTTCATATTCGGCAGTAGAGAAGGGGAGGATTTTTTCACCGTCATGACGGGAAAAGAAATCGGGGCGTGTGCTTTGCTGATCCACTGTGTTCAATCCTGATGGGTGCCGTGAGGTACCTTAACTCCCGGCGGTTATCCGGGCGTACAGGACGAAAAATTCAGCCAAGGTGGCCGCTGTGTGGTCGGTCAGTATCGCAACGACGCCATCGCCACTCACCACAGGCCGTAAGCTAGTCTCTAAACGCTCTGACGTCAAGCAGACAATGCACTATTATTAAGGGTTGGCAGTGCGTTTTGCGCGTCATCTCACGTGTTACACATCACCGGTTTCAATGGATCTACTATGAGTACTGACTCACCCAGAAAGCGCGGAATCATTTTCAGATGTTTTCGTTTCTTATGGCGCAGCCTCAGAGCGATTAATACGATTGTATTCGGCTTTATCGCGTTGTTGCTTATTGCTGTAGTGGTGGGTGGTGCGGTGTTCGGCCAGAGAGCGCCCTCGATACCTGTTGGTGGTGCATTGGTACTCAATCCATCTGGCGCGCTGGTAGAGCAGAAGAGTGCCGTGGGAGTTGTTGCCACGTTCACACAAGCCAATCAAGTACCTCAACAAACCCTGGTAAAAGAGCTTGTTGATGCTCTAGCGTTGGCCAAAGACGACACTGATATCGCTTTGGTGGTGCTCGATCTGGACAAGCTGCAACAAGCGCTGCTACCCAAGCTGGTGCGAGTGGCGGATGCCATTGCTGACTTCAGGACGAGTGGCAAGAAAGTCATTGCGATAGCCAACAACTACAGCCAGTCGGCCTTGTTTCTCGCGGCCCATGCTGACGAGGTGTTACTCAATCCTGAAGGTCTGGCTATTCCCGAGGGTTTCAGTATGCATCAAACCTATTTCAAGAGCCTGCTTGAGAACATGGATGTAACGGTGAACCTGTTCAAGGTGGGTAAGTATAAAACCGCCACCGAACCCTACACCCGAGACAGCATGTCACCTGAGGATAAAGAAGCTCGATTAGCGATTCTGGATGCATGGTGGCAGGCCTATACCGATGGTGTTGAAACCGCACGTAAGCTGAGCTCGGGGAGCCTGAGTTCCATGCTGCAGGATGCGCCGGAACAGGTGCGCGCAGCACAAGGAAACCTAGCGCGTTTATCGCTGGATAGTGGTCTGGTTGATCGCCTGATGACTAGTAGTGAGCAGCGCAATTACCTTATCGAACTGGCCGGTGAGGATACGGATAACAATAGTTATCGCAGGGTCGGGTACGCAAATTATCTGCGTGCGAAAAGTGCTTCACCACAACAAGAATCAAGCAAGGTTGCTGTTATCACGGCTGTGGGTACCATTCTTGACGGAAGCGCGCCTGCGGGTGAAATTGGTGGTGCCTCATTGAGCAAGTTGATCCGGAAGGCACGTCTGGATGATGAGGTAGAAGCCATCGTTGTACGCATAGACTCTGGCGGTGGTAGTAAAAGCGCCTCAGAAATGATTCGCACCGAGCTACAGGCAGCTCAGGCATCAGGGATTGCGGTGGTAGCCTCGTTCGGTTCAGTGGCAGCCTCTGGAGGTTATTGGATTGCAGCATCGGCTGATCAGATTTGGGCTTCACCCACAACGGTAACCGGCTCGATCGGTATTTATGGTCTTGTTCCAAGCTTTGAGAAAATTCTGGCCCGTTATGGCATTTACAGCGACGGCGTTGCCACAACGCCCATGGCGGGTGGCGCTAGTGTTATGCGTGGGATTACGCCGGTCTACACCGAGGTTCTGCAATTGGTTATAGACGCAGGTTATCAACAGTTCTTGACAACTGTTGCGCAGGGCCGCGGCATGGATGTAGAGGCTGTGCATGAAGTGGCGCAAGGGCGAATCTGGACTGGAGAAAAAGCGCGCGAACTTGGGTTAGTGGATGAATTGGGTGACATTGAGCAAGCTATCGCTGCTGCCGCGCGCCTAGCCGATGTTGATGATTATTCGGTTTGGTACGTTGACGAAGAACTACCTTTCGAGCAAATGCTGCTGCGCACACTTACCAATGGTGTATCCAGCGCATTGCCGCCAATAGCAACCGACCCTGTGAAGCAGATGGCTCTGCAGATTCGCCAGGAGCTTGGATTTGTTGGCCGTCTTAATGACCCGCATAACGCCTATGTGATTTGTGGCAACTGCCCTACGGGACGGTAGGGACTGCAAGGATGTATACCGCATCGTATTTTTGACTATAAAGAGTTTTGCAGTTGGCACTTTATTTGCGATGTTGTGTCAACATACTTGGTCAATCTGTGCGACGACAACCCTCGTATACATCTGGATGTCAAAGTCGCGATGGTGCAGCGTGTAAAGGTGATTATAGTGCATTAAAATGCGCTAAATCATCCCATCTCCTACTTTCTGACACCATTTTAAATAGTGAAACATTAACAAATTCAATTGGTTAGTAGTTATTTTCCTTCGTGATGAATTTGGCGGTAAAAAGTTACATCTCACCACGAATAAAACAGTTATACTGCGGTGCAACACATGCGCGACTAGCATACTAGACACGGTAATCTTGGCAGAGTTGTGCAGCACACTCATAACTGTTTGAGTGGAACAGCAGTACGTCGCAGGAGTTCATTGAGCTACTGCGGCTGGATAGCTACATTTAGTCAATACGGACACTGAAAATTCTATGCTTTATTCCTTGTATCACTCGAATCAGCACTCAGTTTCGGCGTTGCGACAGTCCGCAGTGCTTACTCGTTCATTGGTTAACACCATGGGCTCGCAAGGCGAGGGCTTGTTTGGCAGTAATGCACTTAACTCGAACATGGAATACATAGAGTTCGTTACAAAGCGATTTGACAAGCCCGACTACGAGATCAGCACTGTTGTCATAGATGGCTCTGACGTGCCGGTTACCGAGTCACTGGAAATGCACAAGCCGTTTTGTAAGCTATTGAGTTTCAAGCGTAGCGGCATAAAGCAGGTTAAAGAAAAAGTGCTGATCGTAGCTCCGATGTCAGGTCATTACGCTACTCTGGTGCGCGATACCATCAAGCGAATGCTTCAACACTATGATGTGTACGTCACTGACTGGATTGACGCCTCACAGGTGCCAGCGGAAGACGGTGATTTTGATCTGGATGATTACGTCGACTATTGCCGGGAGTTCATGCAAAAGCTCGGACCTGATCTGCACGTGTTGGCAGTCTGCCAGCCGGGACCGCCTGTGCTTGCAGCCATTGCACTCATGAGCGAAGACGACGATCCGAATGTACCGAAATCCATGGTGTTTTTTGGCAGTCCCATTGATCCACGTATCAGTCCGACAGAGCCTAACCTGCTGGCGATGAAACATACTCTTCGGCAGTTTGAAAAGAATGCGATCTGCACGGTACCGCACCCGAATCCTGGTGCTGGTCGGCAGGTATATCCGGGGTTTATGCAGCTCACCGCCTTTGTCAGTATGAACCCTGATCGCCATCGACAGGCTTATGCAAAGTACTATTCGGATCTGATGAACGGCAACGAAGAGGAAGCTCGTGCTCACGAAGATTTCTACACAAACTATAACGCTGTGATGGATATGAGTGCCGAGTTTTACCTGCAGACTATCGACCGTATTTTCCACAAAGCTGAAATCGCTGTTGGCACCATGACCCATAGGGGTCGAGCAGTTGATCCAGGTGCGATTAGCAAGACTCGGTTGATGACAATCGAAGGTGAAAAAGATGATGTTACTGGGCGAGGCCAAACTCGCGCTGCCCACGGTCTTTGCACCGGTCTGTCACCCAAGCAAAGGATGCATCACGAGCAGCCAAGCGCCGGCCACTACGGCGTCTTTAGTGGTCGACAATGGCGCAACGACATAGCTCCGGCACTGGTGGATTTCATCTCTTCCTAATCTTCATGCACAAAAGCCTTTTCTGGCGGTGAAGCTAAACGATTATCTAGCCAACTACCAGCAAAGGCTCGTGCCCGTTAGAGCATAACTATCGACGTTTCTACGGATTTGCGTAATAATCAGGCAAGCGCAGATACTGTATAAATAACGAATGCCGAACTCACTGCACGGTAAGGTTGCCGCGGTAACCGGAGGGGCGTCTGGTATCGGGCGTGCTAGCGCAGAAGCCATGCTTGCACTTGGTGCACGTGTCGTTGTGATAGACCGCGACGAGCCGGCGCTAGCAGCCATGCGTGCTACCCACGGCGATAGTCTCATCCCTCTGGTCATTGACTTACTGGATGCCGACAGCTGTGCCACGCTACTACCGCGAATACTCGAAAAAGCCGGGCAACTTGACATTTTTCACGCCAATGCGGGATTGTATGTTGGTGGAGATCTAGTCGATTCTGATGTTCATGCAATCGACAGAATGCTCAATCTGAATATCAACGTGGTCATGAAGAACATCCACGATGTGTTGCCACACATGATTGAACGCGGTACCGGCGACATTCTGGTCACAAGCTCACTGGCTGCTCATTTCCCAACGCCGTGGGAGCCGGTTTACGCCGCATCAAAATGGGCGATTGACTGCTTTGTACAGACCGTACGCCGACAAGTGTTCAAGCACGGTGTTCGCGTAGGCTCAGTTTCACCGGGACCTGTCATCAGTGCTCTGCTCGCTGACTGGCCTGCAGAAAAACTTCAGGAAGCCAAAGAGGCTGGCAGTCTTATGGAGCCTGTCGAAGTCGCCGATGCCTTAATCTATATGCTGACAAGGCCCCGCAACGTCACAATTCGCGATATCGTGATCCTGCCGTCGAACTTCGATCTCTAGGCCCGGACTATTCATGAATCGCCTGGGCGTTCGTGACGGCTTGCTCGCCATAACCCAAACCGGATCTCCACATCATGAACGCACCCTTGTCAGAATCTCACCGCCTGAAAAGCTACGCCTGTGGTGAGTGGTTTGTCGGCGAGGGTACTGGCAAACAATTGTTTGATGCGACCAGCGGCTTACCCGTCTCTACCATCGACTCAACCGGTCTGGATTTCCAAGACATGCTGGCTCATGGTCGCAGGCAGGGTGGGGCGTCACTACGGTCCATGAGCTTTCATCAGCGTGCTCTGATGCTCAAAGGCTTGGGGCAGGCTTTGATGGCCGATAAAGAATCTTTTTATACGTATTCAACAGCCACCGGTGCTACGCGAACTGATAGCTGGATTGACATCGAGGGCGGTATCTCGACCTTGTTGTCCTATGGCTCAAAAGGCCGCCGTGAATTGCCCAACACACGCATGCTCGTGGATGGTGTGCCGGAGCCATTGTCGTCAGACAACACTTTCTCGGCGCAGCATATTCTCACGCCTCTGGAAGGTGTTGCCGTGCATATCAATGCCTTCAATTTCCCGTGTTGGGGCATGCTGGAAAAGCTGGCGCCCACACTGCTAGCGGGTATGCCAGCTATCATTAAACCCGCCAGTCAAACAGCCTACCTGACGGAGTTGATGGTTCAGCACATTATCGCCACCGGCATATTGCCCGAGGGTGCATTGCAGTTGATTTCAGGTTCCGTGGGCGATCTGCTGGATCACGTGACTGCTCAGGATGTGGTCACCTTCACAGGCTCCGCTGCCACCGGACAGATGCTGCGAGTGCATCCTGCCATCATCAGCCATTCCACGCGATTTACGATGGAGGCTGATAGCCTGAACGCAGTGGTGTTGGGAAAAGATGCAACGCCCGATACGCCTGAATTTGACCTGTTCGTCCGCGAGGTGGCTCGAGAGATGACCACCAAGGCCGGCCAGAAATGCACGGCGATTCGGCGCGTTATTGTTCCCAGAGAGCAGGCCGATGCAGTAGTCAGCGCCTTGTCCACTAGGTTGGGTAGAACGACGGTGGGTGACCCGAATGATGAGAACGTTCGCATGGGGCCTTTGGCGAGTCTGGATCAACGCTGCGAGGTGCGCGAACGCATTACCGAGTTGAGCGCCGAGGCCCAGATTGTATACGGTAACCCTGACAATCCTGCGTTGGTATCAGGTGATGCTGCGAAGGGTGCATTTGTGGACCCTGTGCTGCTTTATTGCGATCAACCCAAGGGTTGTGAGGCCATTCATTCTGTTGAAGCGTTTGGTCCCGTGTGTACTCTCATTCCCTACGAATCAACTGACGATGCCATTGAGCTTGCAGCTCTTGGTGGAGGCAGCCTGGTGGCCTCTGTGTTCACCGACGACGGTGAGTTCGCCCGGGATGTTGTCGCAGGGCTTGCGCCATGGCACGGACGCATCATGCTGGGTAACCGGCTAAGCGCAAAATCTTCTACAGGTCATGGTTCGCCCTTGCCTATGCTGGTCCATGGAGGGCCAGGGCGCGCTGGAGGCGGTGAAGAGCTGGGCGGTATTCGAGCGGTAAAACACTACATGCAACGTTCGGCTGTACAGGGAACACCTGGGCTATTGTCGGCCGTAACAGGCCGTTGGATACCCGGCGCCCCCGTTGTTGTGAGTGAGGAGCACCCGTTCAGAAAATCACTGGCTACCCTTGAAATCGGCGACACGGTAGTGACTGCTGGCCGCACGATTACACTGGAAGACATCGAACATTTCGCGCATTTTACAGGCGACAATTTCTATGCTCACATGGACGAAGCTGCGGCCTGCGCGAACCCCTTTTTCGACGGGCGCGTGGCACACGGCTATCTGGTTGTCTCTTTTGCAGCAGGCCTGTTTGTCGATCCGGCGCCGGGTCCGGTACTGGCAAACTATGGCGTGGATAACTTGCGGTTTCTGACCCCTGTCTATCCTGAGGACACTGTGCAGCTGTCGCTAACGTGCAAGGAGATCAATCCACGCGAGACCGACGAGCACGGTGAAGTGCGTTGGGACTGTACGGTGACGAATCAGGACGCCGCCGTGGTTGCTCAATATGACGTGCTAACGATGGTTGCAAAAAATTGACTTTATAACGTCTACAACGATTCGCCAATAAATTGCCTGAACACATCCGTTGCAGGCGCGCCGAACATCTGCTCAGGGGTTCCTTGCTCGGCGATAACGCCCTGGTGAAGGAACACAACGTGGGACGATACGTCCTTAGCAAAGCTCATTTCGTGGGTGACGACAATCATGGTCATTCCGTCGCTGGCCAATGAGCGAATAACTTCAAGCACGTCTTTCACAAGCTCAGGGTCAAGCGCAGACGTTGGCTCGTCAAACAGGATGGCATCGGGTTCCATAGCCAAAGCACGAGCAATAGCGACACGCTGCTGTTGGCCACCCGAGAGCATGGACGGGTATTGATCGCTGCAATGGGATAGGCCAACGCGCTCTAACAGGCTTATTGCTCGCGCACAGGCGTCATCACGCTTTAATCCCAGCACGTGGATGGGCCCCTCGGTAACGTTCTCTAATACCGTACGGTGCGTCCACAAATTGAATTGTTGAAAAACCATGCCCAGCCTACGACGGATTGTTTGCAGCTGATCCTTGTTGCTCAGCTTTCCGTCACGCACCGTAATTTCATCCCCAAGCACACTTATCGAACCTGTCGTAGGTGTCTCCAGAAAATTCAAGCAACGCAGAAACGTGGATTTTCCAGAACCCGACGCCCCCAGTATGCTGATGACGTCCCCCGGGTGAGCTTGCAGAGAAACGCCTTTCAGAACGTCAGTATCACCAAAGCGCTTTTTAATATTCCGAGCATCCAGTACGGGTATGGAAGCAGTAGCTGATGTGGAGGTGGCCGCCGGTGCAGGGGATTTGACAGGAGACTCTGTATTCATCAACGTATCCCTCGCATTGGGGCAGCTGTTTTGGTGATCTTTGGCGTGTCCACTTTACCGCTGTGCATCTCAAGATGACGTCCCAGACGCTTTTCAGCCAGCCGCCATACACCGACAAACAAAGCCGTAATGCACAGATAGATAATCGCTGCCCATAGATAGGCTGAAAAATCAAAGGTCTTGGAAAACACTTGCCGCGTTCTGCCCATGATGTCAAATACTGTTACCACGCTGGCTAACGCACTAGCCTTCATTAGCAAAATAACCTCATTGCCCAACGCTGGCCAGGCAATGCGATAGGTATGTGGAAACACCACACGCTGAAGTGTTTTGAAACGACTCATGCCAAACGCCTTTGCAGCTTCAATTTCACGCTGCGGTACACCTGCAATGGCACCGCGTATGATTTCCGTTTGATAGGCGGTGGAGTTCAGTGCAAAGGCCAGAAGTGCGCAGTTAAACGGGTCGCGAAAGAACCCCCACAATCCCCATTCTTGGAGCACAGGCCGAAACTGTCCTGACCCGTAATAGATAAGAAACAACTGCGCAAGAATAGGCGTACCGCGCATGAAGGAGATATAGATTCGAAGCGGTATGCGCACATAGATCGGCGCATCGGTTCGCAGTAGCGCAAAAAACGGTGATACCACAGCTGCTATAAGCACGCCCATGCCGGTGAGCTTGAGCGTCATCAATGTTCCGTCAAGAAAACGCGGCCAGTACTCTGTTATCAGCTCAAGCGCGTTCATGGTGCCGCCCTACGAACGCCACGATTAGCGCGCTTCTCCATTCTGTCCAGCACTACTTCAGATAACACGCTCAAAATCCAGTAAATGAAGCAGGCGACAAGATAGAACGTAAAGGGTTGTTTGGTGACGCCAACAGCCACTTTGGTCATACGCATAAGATCATTCAGTGCGATAACAGACACAAGGGCGGTGTCTTTGAGCATGTTGATCCATAGATTGCCCAGGCCCGGTAGTGCGAAGCGCCACAGCTGCGGTAGTTGGATTCGCCAGAAGATCAGCAAGGGTGACATACCAATGGCTTTGCCCGCTTCTGATTGGCCATTATCCAGAGCGTTGAAAGCGCCACGAATGACTTCTGCGGCATAGGCTCCGAACACCATGGCAAGGGCAATAACTCCAGCGGTAAACGGGCTGAAATTTACAGAGTCAGCTTCTGGATTCCACCATTTAAGCAGTGAATTCATGGCAAGCCCGGCACCGTTATAGACGACAAACAGGGTCAGGATTTCGGGTAGTCCACGCAAAATAGTGGTGTAGCCGACGCCCACAGCACGCAGTGCGAAGTACTTGGATAGTGAGGCATAGGCGAAAGCAAAGCCGATGAGAAGCCCCACCGGCAGTGTTGCAAGTGCCAGCTGGATAGTCAC
>JALZVU010000243.1 GCA_023301795.1 Granulosicoccus sp. | reverse complement strand
GGGATATTGATTCTGCAGATATCCACCCATTGTTAATCAAACCTAAAACCCGACGTGCGGTACTGACGGGGATGCTAGGTTTGGGGATAGCAGGGTGTAGTGATAGTGGTGTGTCCTTGGACGCTGAACCGTCGGCGACTCGAGTCTCTGAGCCTGTAGCGCCGGTCGAGCCCACAACGCCCACGGCTGAACCAACACCTGAGCCTGAACCAGCACCACTACCTCCGGTAGCTACTTCTGTCGTCTATGCTGACCGGTCATTCGATCGTGTGAGTGCGTCGCGCTTTCTGGGGCAGGCGGGTTTCGGTGCCAGCGATGAAAGCATCGCGTCAGTTCTGGATAGGGGCTATGCAGGCTGGATCGACGACCAGATGTTGATGCCTGACGATGCAAATACCTATAACTACATTGTGGACAACGATTGGATAAACAATCCGGTGGGCAATTCACCACGTTTTGAGGGCTATTCTGCGGCGTGGATGAGGATGGTTTCTTCGCCAGATGAATTGCGCCAACGTATGGTTGCAGCGTTGTGCCAAATATTTGTTTTCAATCCGTTTCACGTCGGACAAAACCACACTCGATTCTCAGGATCTGCCTGGGTTGATCTTATTTCCCGGCATGCTTTTGGTTCTTATCGCGAGTTGCTCGGAGCCGTCACCACTAGTCACCAGATGGGTATGTATTTGACGCTGATTAACAGCCGTCGCGAAGATGGCAGCGGCGCCATGCCTGATGAAAATTTTGCGCGTGAAGTCATGCAGCTGTTTTCAATTGGTCTGGTCGAATTAAATCTCGATGGCACAGCGCGCCTTGATGGCAATGGCAACGCGATTGATACCTATGGCACGGATGACATCCTTGGTTTGGCTCGCGCATTTACTGGGTGGAAGAGCACACGAGTCGGTAACGATAATGCTAATTTCTGGCTACAACCGATGGTGCAAGATGCGGCATTTCATGAGCCAGGCGAGAAGCGCTTTCTTGGTGCCACGATACCAGCTGGTAAAAGTGGTGAGGAATCTTTGCAGATAGCCCTCGACGCAATCGCAAATCATCCAAATGTGGCACCGTTTATTGCCAAGTTATTAATCCAGCGCTTCATCAAGAGTAATCCGTCACCTGCGTATGTTGAGCGTATAGCGACAGTGTTCAATAATGATGGTGGCGGTGTGCGCGGCAATTTGGCAGCAGTTCTCAAGGCTCTATTATTAGATCAGGAAGCGCGCGGTGTACCGGATAAGCGTAGCGAAGAGCAAGGCAAAGTGCGGGAACCGATGATCAGCTTTGCACAGCTGGCTCGATTTGCCAACAGGGCCAACCTCAGGCTTGCTAGAGATTACGTTGGTTGGGGACTTATTTTTTGGTGGCAGGAAGGTTTTCCACAGGCGCCATTAGCTTCACCTTCTGTGTTTAATTTCTATCCACCGACCTACTCACCGCCCGGCACTGAATTAAGTGAGCGTGCCCTGACCGCGCCGGAGCTGTTTATTCTCGATGAACCGCATGTGGTTATTTATTCCAATATCATGTTTCGCATTATTTCAAGCGATAGGTACAGAGTGCAGACGTTTGCTGACTATGATTATCTGATGGTGCATGCCAGTGATCCCAATGGGTTGGTATCCAAAGTAGATGAGCTGTTAGCGGCTTCAAGCTTATCTGCCGAGGCCTTCGATACTATCGTTGAAGCGGTGAGCTCAATGAGCGGTGACACAGACTCTGAAAAGTTGTTGCGCATTCGTGCAGCAATTTACATGGTAATGATTTCTCCCGACTACCTGGTGCAGCTCTGACATGATTAATAACTATCCAGACAAACCGCTAGGCTCGGCTGCGCGCAGAGAGTTTCTGAAACGCACAGCGGCAACCTCGGCACTGGGCGTTGCCGCGCCGATGGCGTTACAACTCTCGGCTGTCACGAATGCTGCAGCAGCATCCGGGGAAGACTATAAAGCCCTGGTTTGTATCTTCCTTTACGGCGGTAACGATCATTTTAATACTGTCGTGCCGTATGACGCCGTTCAACATGCCCACTATGAAAAAGTGCGGGGATCTATCGGTACATCGCGAGCGGCACTAGCGGCCTCGAAACTGAATCCGGCCATTGCTCTGGAAGGCGGCTATGAATATGCACTTTCACCACACATGCCAAACTTACTCCAGATGTGGAATCAAGGCAGGGCAGGTATTCAGTTAAACGTTGGCACATTGATGGAGCCTACGACAGCCGTGCAGCAGCGTAACGGTTCCGTAGAAATTCCTCCCAATATATTCGCGCACAACCTACAGCAGGACTTCTGGCAGCGTCTGGAGGATGCTGGCGCAAACAGTGGTTGGGGTGGTCGATTGGCCGATAGAATGTTGTCGCAAGAGGACGCTTCCCCGTTCAGTAGCATTTCAATCGCCGGTAACTCTGTCATGATGACAGGGCAGCACACCATGGTGACTAACGTCACGCCAACAGGTACGTCGCTACTCAGGGCCAGATCTACCAATATGTTTGGTTCAGCGCAGGTTTCTGCGGCTGTTGAAAAATTGATGACCACGCAGTCCGGCCATTTGTTCAAGGAAGCTCATGCTTCTCTCGTGCGGCGCTCTCTGGAGGCTAATGACATACTAGAAGATGCGTTTTCTCGAGCTCCTGCACTTAATACCCAGTTTACAACGGCGGAGGAACCGTTATCAGAGCAATTGAGAAAAGTGGCTGAGCTGATTTCAATTCGTGGTGAGCTGGGAGTTAAGAGGCAAATATTTTTTGTGGGTCAAGGTGGCTACGATACACACAGTAACTCAAACACCACTCATCCTGCGCTAGTGGGCGCACTCGATACCGCGCTACAGCAATTCTATGATGCCACTGTTGAGCTTGGTGTGAGCGACAAAGTCACCACGTTTACCGGATCAGATTTTGGTCGAAGCCTTTCCAATAATGGTGACGGCAGTGATCATGGTTGGGGCGGTCATCAAATCGTCATGGGGGATGCGGTGGCGGGTGGACGTTTCTATGGAACGCCGCCTGATATTCGTGATGGTGGCGAGCAGATGATGAGCTCACGACGGTTGGTTCCATCAACCTCTATTGAGCAGGTGGGTTCATCCTTAGGCCGATGGTTTGGCGTTTCTGATGGGGACTTGGCAGATGTATTTCCGCGTCTGGATCGGTTTGATTCCGATGATCTGGGGTATTTTAGCTGACTCTTATTAGCTAAGGAAACTCCTTGGCAGTCGTTGCACGGATTCAAACAACCCGCTGCGCGCCGAGCTCTAGCAGGCGAACATTCAGCGCTGATGATGTCAACCAATTTGCGAGATGGCTGGCGGCTGACGTTGCTGCTGGGTTGATGCATAGTGTAAATGCAATATGCAGATTGAATTCGAGCGGACAGATCGCCACGGCGTGAACACCAGTGATTTGCGCGATATTGGTCAGCGGCAGAGCGGCCAAATCGACTTTTCCGTCGAGCAACGCTCGCATGGGCTCGCCACCTGCCATTGGCCTGATACGTTGCCGATTTTGCCACTGTATTAGTCCATTATTTATCCATATAGGCCGAGCGCAAACACGCTCGACCCACTTAACTTAATACCCGAGAGTAGCAGCGCCAGCCCTACGAGTATCTGAAAACCCGAGAAGCAGGCCAGTATCTGGGTCTACATGTATAGATTGCGTTGAGCCCATGACGTTTTTCTCGATAACTCTATGGCCTTTGGCTTCCAGAGCAGCAATCGTGTCGCGACTGATACCCTCCTCAACGCGCAGTTCTTCGGGGAGCCATTGATGATGTATGCGTGGGGCAATGGTTGCCTCGGCTACATTCATACCGTGGTCGATCATATTCAGTATGACCTGCAAAGTGGTAGTGATGATGCGTGCACCGCCAGGGCTTCCGGTCACTAGATACACCTGACCGTCCTTGAGTACTAGGGTAGGACTCATGGACGATAAAGGACGTTTACCTGCTTCCACAGCGTTTGCATCACCGCCGATGAGGCCATAGCCGTTGGGCACGCCTGGCTTTGCTGAAAAGTCGTCCATTTCGTTGTTCATCAGAACACCGGTACCGTCGGCAACCTGTCCTGAGCCATAGGAAAAGTTAATGGTGTAGGTGTTGGCAACGGCATTACCGTCTTTGTCTACTATGGAAAAGTGCGTCGTCTCATTGCTTTCGTAGGGCGTCAAGTCTGCTGGCGCGATACTGGCAGAAGGGGTGGCCACATTGAGGCTAATGCCTTTTTGGGTATCGGCGGCGTAGGCTTTTGACGTAAGCTCGTCTACGGGTACATCAACGAATTCAGGATCACCAAGGTATTCTGATCGGTCAGCATAAGCACGCTTCATTGCTTCTGCCATAAGGTGAATGGTTTCGGCTGAGTTATGGCCGAGAAATCCAAGCGGGTAGGCTTCCAGGGTATTCAGAATCTGAATGATATGAGTGCCACCAGAGCTTGGTGGTGGCATTGATACTATGTCGTAGCCACGGTAGCTACCTGATACGGGCTCTCTGATCTCCACCTGGTAGTTGGCCAGATCTTCGACAGTCATGCCACCGCCAGCAGCCTGTACTGCCGCTGCGATTTTCTCAGCGGTATCACCCTTGTAGAAACCGTCCGGTCCAAGCTCTGCAATTTTTTTCAATGTTGCAGCAAGATCAGGCTGCTTGAGTATGTCTCCCGGCTCATAGTAGCTGCCGTCTTCTTTGTAGAAAATAGCTTCAGAGGAGGGCCACGCTTTCAAACGCTTTTCCAACCCCTTTAGGCTGTCAGAAAGATCTGCAGTGACGGTGATGCCTTCTTCAGCCAGCTTGATGGCAGGTTGTATGACTTCAGCAAGGCTCATGCTGCCGTAAGTTTCCAGCGCAACCTGCATGCCTGCAACGGTACCAGGAACACCGGTGGCAAGGCCAGTGAAGCGAGACAGATTACTGTCCGCGTCACCGTTCTCGTCAAGGTACATATCACGACTTGCATCGGCGGGTGCCATCTCACGGTAGTCAATGGCTTTGGTTTCACCTGATGCGGCGTCATGCACCATCATGAATCCACCACCGCCCAGATTACCAGCGCGAGGGAGTGTTACGGCCAGCGCTAAAGCGACACCTACGCCTGCATCCACTGCATTCCCACCTTGCGACAGAATATCCAGCCCAATTTGAGCCGCAACGCGTTCCTGTACCGACACCATGGCTTGTTTTGCCCAGATAGGGTGCACCCTATC
>JALZVU010000242.1 GCA_023301795.1 Granulosicoccus sp. | reverse complement strand
TCAATCCGATTTGCAATACGAAAATTACAGGACAACCCAACGTGAACAGCAGACCTATCCCCATAAACGATGACAATCACGTTAGTGAGTCGTTGTGTCTTTTCCAGTTCTGGGACAAAAAAATAATACCCACGGCTGTCGAAGAACTGACTAAAGGCGTCGCCAGTGTAAATTCGAGCTTGCGCTATCAGATGTTTGACGATGTGACTGCCGCTGATTTCATTGAAAAGGAATATGGGGGCGACACGCTGAGTCTCTACAATAGCTGCGCAATCCCAGCTATGCGTGCTGATTTCTTCAGGTATTGCTACCTTGCCAAACACGGTGGAATGTACATTGATGCTGATTTTCCGGCGGTGGCGAGTATCGAACCCCTCGTGTCATCTCAGGCCAAGGGGTGCCTCTATTTACGTGAGCGTGGATTGACCAACAGCATGATGTACTTCCGTGAGCCTGGTGATAGTCTAGCGGAGAAAATTCTGGAAGTTGCCATTCACAACGTTGCCAGTAGGTCGTCAAATAATGTTTGGCAGGTGACCGGTCCCAACGTTTTACAGGCCTTGTATGCCGACGATGCAACATCGATGTTGTTCGATGGTATTCACTTTATCGATGAAGCTGAATTCGCCAAATACTTCAAACTAGCGGTAAGTCTGGACTACAAGCAAGATGACTCGCATTGGTTTGTAGCCAGGAAAAAAGGGCTTAATATCTTCAGGGATTGAGGCCCACTTACGAATTTGTCTATTTGCGTGAGTGTGAAACTGGCATGTGTTTCACGCTAACGGAAATTCTCTGCCATCCATCGTGCCTCCGCTTGCCAGTTATGACGTTTTGAGCGAGGCGTGTTGTCTGCATGATGGTTTGGGGAGCTTAGAATGTGTTCCTCATTGGTAGTAAAACCATAGCAACGAATGTCGATGTGTTGTGACATAGCTTTCAAAGACGCGAGTAATAGCGTACCAGCACTTGGTGGGGCACAAAACAGCTCCACTAGTGCATGCCAGATGCCGGTAGGTGCTTGGCTTAAAGGTCGTTTTAGTTCAGGCAAGGTGCGCCAATAGAATGATGCGCGCTCGAGCGAATGCACGCCCGTTACGATGACGCCTTGAGCATCTGCAGGGCACAATGCTATATTAGTGGATGGCGACATTACCCATAGATCGGTTCTTTTGCCAGTGTGTTCTTGAGTTTGGGTGTTGTGTGACGCATGATTGAAACGAATAACTACATCAGCTGAATCAATTTCCAGACCCTTTGTCTGTGTGAGAATAACAGGAGAATTTCCAACGACGGAAATTCTGGGTGAGTGGGAATTTGCGCTATCTACTTTATGAGCCCCTAACGTCTGATTGATCAAATCTGGAAAGGGCTGCTGTAGAGATAATAATTGAGCTGCGATAGTGCGATGCTTCTGCCATCTGCGGTCTAACGAAAATGCTGGCGGTTTAAAAATACAGTCTGAGGCAAGAAGGTGGGGGTAATGAGCGATGTGGGTTCCCAGATACCCTGATCTTATAGTGTCTAAAACAACACTTCTACTTCGCGCCTGCGGGAGCTCAGACAATATTGTCTGGCACCTACGACGATCCTCGGTGCTATAGTTTTGCAATAGCCCTGGGGTCGTTGCAAGATTGGCCAGTGTAAGTAACAGCTTGGGGGAGCGTGTGGTAGAAGTAGCGTAGTGATCAGCAATGTGCTGCCATTGAGAAGACGATACGCCCTCGATAGACAGGCAAGTATTCAGGTAAGTAACCCAATCGCATGCCTTTTCACTTGCCTGAGCGAATGCCAAGGCGGTGCTCACAAGTCCAGGCTCCCAACGACCTTGCTTAAATAAGGATTGGCTGGACGTGCTTCGATCAGTGCTCAATTGCATCAGGAGGGTTTGTTGGTCACCAGAGATCTAAGTAATCGATTCTGGCTGTCTTCCATGAAGCGTACAGGTGATTCTCTAAATTTTTGAAATTTTCTACGGCCTGATTCAAGGCCGGTCTTGAGTTTAACGGCTCTTTCTGGTTCCACACACAATGATTGCTGTGTATGCAGAATCAAGTCCTGTTGTGTTGTTGAGAATTCGTTGGACCAGATTTCTGGATCCAGAAATTTTCGACCGATGAATGGAGTAGCCTCGTAACGGGCATGGCGTCTGTCGAATTCAGTCATTCGATGGTTAATAAGTGCCTGGAGTGACTTCTGCCCGCTCATGACGTGGCAGTGGATTGAGCGTTCAAAAAGCATGTCGCTAAATGCATGAGTTTGGTCAGTGATCAGGCGTTGCAGACTCCCGTGATTAAGAAAACTCTCCACACATTGCTGGATACCGTTGAACCCCTGGGGTACATGTGAGACAAACGCTACTGGCACATTTGCTCTAATGGCATCCACTGCCATGCCTGATGAATTGCACAGCACAAGACTCGCTTTGCTGATGACATGGAGTCTGTGGCAAATGTGAGTAAGCCGATAGCATTCTGTCTGAAAGCCATTTGTGACTGACGTTCTTAGTCGACCGCCTTTTGCGCCGTTGTACTCTAGAGCTTGTGTGAAGACAACATTGCGTGATGCACGGTTGACACTCTGTGAGCGTGTCAATTGGGTGAGAACCTTATATGCCAGGGACGATTTTAGTAGCTCAAGTTCGCCTTCTTTGTGCATGAAAGCTACTACCTGAGTGCCCGAGCGGTATAGTTGCTTACCCAGATATCCGGGTAGGGGCTTATGAAGATTATAATAAAGATGTGAGGTGCATTGGTGATCAGATTCGTTCTCGTCGGCGTACTTCCCAATCACTGGTTGAGCAATATCTATCGATGATGCACATGGGGTGCTTACGGCAACTTCAGTGCTGAGCAATGAATTTGGAAATAGTGGCCACGCTTCAAACAGTGGCAACCTCACCAGAGTGGCATAGTCTGATGCACAAGGTTGCTGTCTGTGGCTGCCAACTTCAAAAAGACCTAGGCGGCCATATTCTGAGTGCGCATCGGCACTCACCCTGACGGCATAGCTTACCTGTGTTTTATTCCTTGTAGCACTCAGGATGGTTTCTTCAATATCCGCATATTGCAGTGCCGCTAACTGAATGTCACTGGCGCTGTGTTCGTCTGAATGTTGCTGGTTTATCTCGGCGTCCACAGCCTATTGTCCTGCTGCGTGTTTGAACTTGTCATTACCAACGTCGTCCCAGTGCTTAAGGAATTTCTCAGCAGAATGATCAGCAGTAGAGGTCGATCGCACGCTGTTCTTCAAAGTCTGTCGTGATGCCTTATTTTGTTTGCTGGCTAAAACGCGATGAAGTGCGTCTCGCCATTGCGCAATGGTTGTTACCACATGCAGCCCGTCAGAGGTGTGCTGACAGATATCTGCTGTGGGTGAGCAAATAGCAGGAGTACCGAAGGCTGCAGATTCAATAAACTTTATGTGAGACTTGGAGTAGGTAAACGGTGACTGGACTAATGGGGCCAGTGTGACGCTACTGCTGGCAATGATTTGTGGGAGTTTGAAGTAATCAACCCAACGTGAGTGTGACAGTCGATCGGCTGGAAACTGATTCTTGTCGGTGTGCAATTCGCCAACGATGAGCAGTTTGACGTTTTTATGACGCTGCAGGGTTTCGGATAGGACGTCGGCGATTTCCGAGAAATCCTTGTTGTGACTATTGGTGCCGGGCAGGTAGGTGATTGTCTGGTGGCTGTCGTCCTGGTCGACCATACGCTGAACAGGTGTGGACAACCATCTTCTGGACAGCCCATTGGGAATGACAGTAGCTAAGCGCCTGCCAGTTTGTTCATTCCAGAATTGTGCAAGTGGGGTTGTTGCAACCATGATCTCGTCAAAACACAGCATGGCTTCCAAGTTGCGTTTGAATTGAGCCCTGACGCTGAATTCTGTTGCTTGCATGTTCAATACACTGGGTGACTGAGCCGCGTATTTCGGCGCAAACACAAGGTCATCTACATCAGCAATAGTATGAACACTCAGTTTTCTGCAAATCTTGAGTATCTGATCAAGTGTTTTACTTGGCCTAGGTCTTAGCACAACAACGACCTCGTATAAGCTGAGATAGTCAGTGCGAACTTCAACTAAATGGGCAACATCAGCCACATGGCCTTTATGGCGAAGAGATTCCGCCAGATGATAGCAACGGTATCGAGTAGATCCGTCTCTCCAGGGAGCGTAATCGTGGCGCGAGCTATGCAGAAACAGGATGTTCAATGTGACTGACGGAATCCGGCGGCGAGTGATACGTGTTCAGTGTGAGGAGCAAACTTTGAGCCACTTACTGGAACCGCGGAGTATGGTGCATTGGTTTGGCGTGAAAGGTGCAGCCATTTCCACGTCGAGATACCGGGTTAGCTGCCAGTGAGCACGTCAAAGTCAGATAACGTTATTGCTTGCCAACAGGAAGTTGCTGAGCAGAGTGCGGGTGTTGCAGTTGCATTTTCCAGCGGGATTAGGAAGATTCGGTATATCCACAAATTTCTTGGTGTAGCAAGCGTTGTTAGTCGTTTTGAAGCAGCTCGAAAGAAATTGCCTGTAACATGTGTTGTAGTGTGGGGGCGTAAGCAAAATAGTCGGCAAGCGCTTAGTTACGCTGAACGTGAGAACCTGCCAGTACTGTTCGTGGAAGATGGGTGGGTACGGTCGTGTTCCGCCAATCCGCACTCACGCGTCAGTTACTCACTACTAGTCGACGATACTGGGGTGTACTATGACAGTACGGCGATGTCTTCTTTAGAAAATTTTTTGAATCGATCTGATGAAGAGTTTGACTTGGATTGTGGTGAAAGAGAGCTAGCGTATGTGAGAGATTGTCGACGATTGATGCTCGACAACGATATCACCAAGTATAATTTTTGCCGAGCTCCTGCTGATTCGGAGCTGCAGATTGATAGTCGTCCGCTTGTACTTGTACTGGACCAAACACTCGACGACGCTTCAGTACGGTTTGGTGGAATGAATGCTGAATTGTTTAGCGCGATGTTGGATCGTGCGATAGTAGAAAACCCTGATGCTCGAGTTGTCGTGCGCACACATCCGGATGTGGTGACAGGACGCCGAGAGGGTTACCTAAGCAACAGAGCCCAAGCTCTAGGAGTTGAGGTAAGTGCGTCAGCAGACAATCCGATTGCTTGGTTAAAACGCGCTAGTGTCGTTTATGTAGGCACCTCTCAGCTCGGATTCGAAGCGCTTCTTTGTGGCTGTGAAGTCAAAGTGGCTGGGCAACCGTTCTATGCAGGCTGGGGATTGACGGATGACTGGCAGCAAGTGCCACGAAGAATACGAAAACGTACGCTTAACCAATTGTTTCATGCTACGCATGTTCGTCATGCACGATATTGTTGTCCTGTTACAGGAAATACATGGACTCTACGTGATTGTATTGAGCATGTGAAGCTACAGAAATCATATTTTCAGAGAAATTC
>JALZVU010000241.1 GCA_023301795.1 Granulosicoccus sp. | reverse complement strand
TATTCATGAATCGCGGAAGGCCGCCCCGCCTAATTCTTTCCGGAAGGCCGGCCCCGACCGAACCCTTTTTCTGTAGCGGATTATATGGGGGCCGCCCAGACAAGGAGCGGAATACAGGTCGTATTTCCGACGGGGGCGCCCAGCCTGAGTAGGATTCGCTACAGGAAAAGGGGGTGCGGAAGAGTTTGGTGTATTCATGAATAATCCGGTCTAGGACATCGCTGAAGGTGTTGTCGATGCTGTTAACTTCTCCACCTTGCACGTTGCCGGTTATCAGGCAAATGCAAGTTAGCCGCTAAATAACATGCTCACATGAGGTTGACACTTTCCGAGCCTAGAAAGCTACTATGGCTGTACCGCTTTGACACAACTGATAATATGGCCGAATGTGTCCGGATTAAGTCCAGAGCGGTCTGGTTAGCCGACTCACAAGCATGCATGATTTAACCATCAATCAGATGGAGAATAAAACGATGCAAGCCACAGCACTTTTGGTGATCGACGTACAGCGGTCTTTTGAACACATGCCTTTTTGGAGCGACTCCGGATTGGAAGTATATCAAGCGAGGCAAAATGCTCTAATCGCTCATGCTCGAAGCCAATCTTGGCCCGTCATTTTTATCTATCACCAGAGTCGTGGTGCTTTTTCTCTTGAGAGCGGCCTTGTCGAACCAATGGTGTGGATTGACCGTCAGCCTAGCGATCCAGTATTTTACAAGCGTGTTCATAACGCCTTAAGTGAATCCAGACTAAATCCTTGCCTTCAGTCAAAAGGCATTAGCCGATTGGTGGTTAGCGGCATTCGTACAGAGCAATGTTGCGAAACAACCACGCGCTTTGCCAGTGATTCCGGCTATGAAGTGGAGTATGTTCTGGATGCCACGCACACATTCGCAATGCAACTACCCAATGGCGATGAAGCATCAGTGCAGACTATAAAAGACCACACGGCGATGGTATTGAACGGTCGCTTTGCAACTGTGTGGAATACTATCGACTTTATTTCTTGCTCGCCAGTGGTGAGTATCAACAGCCGCTGCCCTCGATCAGGCAAGGCTGTGGCTAGTGAATCGTTAACCAGTTACAGAGGTGTGACCGTGGGTTTTTGCAATACAGGCTGCCGAGATAGTTTCGCGGCTGACCCACAAGCCTGCGCTATGGATCGCATTTATTTTGACCGACTTATTGCAAGGCAATGCGTTGCACAAGCCTATCGTTAAAACTGTTCATTTACTCGTCCTTCCTGAGGTCCACTTATTGGACCTGGCAGGACCTGCACAGGTATTTTGCAATGAGCGTCTCGGGCTTGATGTGCATTACATTAGCCCACAAGAGAACTTAATCGCTGCACAAGGTTTAGCAATGAATCAGCTCGAGCCCTTGCCTCTATCTGTTAGTCACTCGAGCTGCTTACTTGTTGTAGGCAGTCAACACATGGTCGAGCAGCTCAATACGGCCGCGGTACAGCAATCAGTCCTATGGCTTCAATCGTATGCGGAGCAATACGAGTGTGTTGCGGCGGTGTGTTCGGGTTCATTATTGCTGGCTAAAGCAGGCTTATTAGATGGCCTTCGTTGCACCACGCATCACGATCTAGTCGACAGCCTACGAACCGTTTCTTCACGGGCGAAGGTGGTTGAAAACTGCCTTTTCGTTGAAGACGGAAGAATATTGACGAGCGCAGGAATCAGTACGGGTATAGATGTCAGTTTGCATTTAGTGAGTCGTACTTATGGCCCATCGATAGCGCAGGCAATCGCCCGCGATATGGTGGTGTACCAGCGCCGAGCTGGGCACACAAACACCCTGAGCTTTTGGCTCCAACATCGCAATCACGTCTTGCAAGAGATTCATCTTATCCAAGACAAAATCATGCAATCGCCCGGTGAGACGTGGCGAGTCGCTGAGCTTGCAACTGATGCCTGTTTGAGCGAGCGACAATTCCGCCGGCGTTTTCAACAAGCAACAGGTGAAACGGTGCAAGAGTATTTACAGCTAGCGCGTTTGCAGCTCAGTCGGCAGCTACTCGAGCAAACTTGCCTTTCTGTGACTGCAGTGGCTGCGCGCTGTGGTTTTGCGGATGAACGAAGTCTGCGTCGCCTGTGGCAACTAAAAGAAGGTAGATCGCCATCCAACTATAGGGCTAACTGTTGTCTGTGAAGTTACTCATTCTTTGGTATTTACAGGGTAAGCGTCCGAGCTGAACCGCATTGACTATCCAGGCAACGAGGTAGTTACCCGACGACAGCAGGTTCCAGTGTGACATTCCATGGCAGGAACTCATCAACTCGATTCACAGGATGATCAGCGATCTTGCTCAATACATGACGCAGGTAGGCTTCTGGGTCAAGGCCGTTTAGCTTGGCGGTGTTGAGCAATCCATACAGCATCGCTGCCGCATGACCACCCGAATCAGAGCCAGCAAACATATAATTTTTGTCGAAACCAAGCCTTCTTATGTTTTGCATGGAAACACTGTCGCCACTACCTCGCTCATTCAGTATTTGAAATATTTTTGTAGCAACCTCACCAATTTCGTTGGTAATTTCAATCGTTGGAAACTGGTCAAGTATGCTTCGTATACGTTCAACCTTACTCAAATCCGACCGGCTGATTCCTCTCATTATTTCGTGCCTTACCTATGGGGTTAAAACGACTCCTACGTTTTCACTTTGCAACGATTCTTCAAGAATTCGAACAGCTTCTCTGTGCTCAGGCTCGGTCGTGTTGCGCCCATGATTCAGAGCGCGGATAAACACATTGGCATCTAGCAGAACTCTCTTCATTGGAATAATCTATTCCTTGATGAGATTCAACAGCTCATTTTTGGCATTGATGCTTGACTGCCAATCGAACCTATCAAGCTTCTCTTTATTTAGATCCACTTCAAATCCGTCTTTTATTACATCTACAAGCATGGCGCTTTTTGGCGTACTTACTTCTTCTGAATTCACCACTCCAGCGTCATCTCTCTTTAGTCGATAGACCTCCCCTTTTTTCAGACCAATGCAGACCAGTGGAGAATGAGTAGTAACGATAAATGTGGTATTCGAAAAAATGTCAGATAATGCCGATACAATCCTAGCCTGCCACGACAAATGAAGATGGCTGTCGATTTCATCGATTAATACAAAACCTCTTACTTTTTCAATGTTGAGATCGTTGGTAAGGCTACCGTAGCCCGAGACAATGGCCTGTACGATTTTCAAAATTGACGAGAATCCGGAGCTTAACTGAGTAAGATCGCGCTTCACATTTTCGACTGATACATATACCCGACCGTTTCCATCGATTTCAACAAAATCAGGATCTATCCTTGGATCAATTCGATGTAGTATCCGCAATACTGTTTCGATTTCAAAACCTCGATTATCCTCATTTTTTTGATAAGGGTTTGCCGAATTTGCACGTGAAGAAAACCAGCTTTCAATGGGTGTATCCATCCCCAAACTCGCAAAGTTTGTCTGCATGCCCTGCTTGATTGACGCAATGTATTTCGATCGTCTTGTATCGAAAGCCCCAATAGGAGCATCTTGGTTACATTGAGCGTTTATTAGCCCCCTTTGTTGGGACCCTATGTACAACACAGGCAAATTATGAGTTGCGAATTCGGCATTATTTTTTTGCCAGTCGCGAAAAAACGTCGCAGACGTTGGTGCTGTTAGCGTCCGCCCTGAACCTCTATGGTTTTAAACTGCAACCCATCTGCCGCTAACGGTTCGTGCGACGACACGGTCCCAACAATGTCATTTGAAAAAACAGCGCTTGAAAAATAGCCTCAAGCGACTTGGTCTTGCCAATTCCGTTAGGGCCAGTCAGAACTCGAATTTTCTTATCAGGCGCGAAGTTGATAGAGACATCTCCAACTCCTTTCAAACTTTTTATGAAGATATCGTTAGCTATCATCAAGGTCTCCCAGGGTAGTCTGCCAAGTATCGGGTTTCGATAAACGATAGCCACCCTTTATGGTAGTTCGTTTCACTCGTTGCGGTGAGTGGGGGTTATTAGCAAGATAACCCAACCAGTGATTCATATGGTGCCCGGGGCCGGACTTGAACCGGCACAGTGTTACCACCGAGGGATTTTAAGTCCCTTGCGTCTACCAATTTCGCCACCCGGGCTTTGGGCAGGCTGTGAGTCCACACGTGTGGGCTCTGGGTTTAGTCTACACGTGTAAACCAACCGTACTAAATCTTCAACTGTCACTCCACCTGTGTGGACTGGCGTCTTTTATACAAAAGCGAAGATGGGAATAAAAACTGGAGGCTGAGCCCGGAGTCGAACCGAGGTAAACGGATTTGCAATCCGGTGCATGGCCACTCTGCCACTCAGCCGAGGTTTGGAAAGTGTACTGTTACCTTGTAACGTCCTGACTACTGTAAGCCTGACACACGGTGGAGCGGGAAACCAGGTTCGAACTGGCGACCTCGACCTTGGCAAGGTCGCGCTCTACCAACTGAGCTATTCCCGCACCGAGTATGAATCTTGGACTAATTACTGCCGTACTAAAAGACTTACAGAACAAAAAACCATCGATGTATTGGAGCGGGAAACCAGGTTCGAACTGGCGACCTCGACCTTGGCAAGGTCGCGCTCTACCAACTGAGCTATTCCCGCACCGATCTGCCTATTTTGGAATGCAAACGCTGCCCTGTCAACCCTTCTGATGAAGAGTTTTCACCTTAGGTTTACTGTTGTTCTGATTTGTCACTGAACGCAGCCTTCATGTACCCCACCATCGACCAGATTGTCAGCGCTGTAGCTACATATAAGGCCACTATTCCCATCTGGTAAATCGGCAGACCAAACAGATCGTAGAGGTACAGCAGCATGGCAAGTGCCGTAATCTGAGCAGTCGTTTTCACCTTGCCAATCCAACCGACCGATACCTTGCCCCTCTGCCCCATTTCCGCCATCCACTCACGCAGTGCACTGATGGTAATCTCGCGGCCGATGATGACAATAGCGGGAATGGTAAGCCACGGGCTCTGATCGAATTCCACAATCAGGATAAGCACAGTAGATACCATCAGCTTATCAGCCACTGGGTCCAGGAACGCCCCAAAACGGCTCTCCACGTTCCACAGTCGCGCCAGATAGCCATCCAGCCAGTCAGTGATCCCTGCGATGACAAAAATCACGCAGCTCAGCGGCCGTGCCCAACAGTAGTCAAGATAGAACACCACTACAATAACCGGTAGCAATGCAATCCTTAGCAGTGTCAGCCATGTTGGCAGATTGGTTTTCACGAAATTCATGGTGTTCTGGGACTACAGTTGGCGACGATAATCCAAAAACGCGGCAGCGCTTTTGCATTGTTATGCACAGTGAGGGCCGGACGTCTGTACTGCCCTCTAACTCTGCACCCTGTTCGGATGTAGCTCATCGTACACTTTCGTGGCCAACTCGTGGCTAATCCCAGGCACAGCTGAAATGTCTTCCACCCCCGCTTTCTGCAATCGACGCAACCCACCAAAGTGTGTTAGCAGGGATTTTCGCCGTTTAGGCCCTAATCCCTTGATGTCTTCAAGCACAGAGGTTTGACGTTTCTTTGCGCGCTTGCCTCTATGGCCGGTTATTGCAAAACGGTGAGCTTCGTCTCGTATTTGCTGAATGAGCAACAAGGCGGGTGAATCGGTGGTCAGCTGACGCTCCCAGCGACCACCAAGCTCCTCATCACGCACCATGATGAGCGTCTCGTCACCCGGTCTGCGATCAGGCCCTTTCGACACACCCACTACCTGCACGCTATCTACTTGCAGCTCGTTCAGCACCTCAACCGCCACACTGATTTGCCCTTTGCCACCATCAATGAACAGAATCTCCGGTAAGTCACGCTGCTCTTTGATCAACCGGGTATAGCGACGGGTTAATGCCTGACGCATAGCAGCATAGTCATCTCCCGGAGTGATGTTTTCAATATTGAAGCGGCGATAATCACTTTTCAGCGCGCCTTCTGCATTAAACACCACACACGATGCTACGGTTGCCTCACCCATGGTGTGGGAGATATCAAAACACTCCATGCGTCGCGGTGCATCATCCAGCTCCACAAGCTCACGCACCGCTTCTAGCCGTGCCGCCATCCCAGAGCGAGAAGCCAGCCTTGCGGCTAATGCAATCTCGGCATTGGTGAGTGCCATGGTTTGTAACTTGGCGCGATCTGCACGCACCCGATTCACAACGCTTATCTGGTGACCTGCCCGCGCACTGAATACCTCCTGAAACAGCTTTGCGTCTTCGACCGGTTCGCTGCAAATAATTTCTCGCGGCAAATCATGCTCCAGGTAGAACTGAGCGATAAACGCGTTGAGGATCTCAGCGCTGGTACTGCCATTGGGCGTTGCCGGGTAAAAGGGCTTGTTACCCAGATTGGTACCGTTACGCACAAAAAACACTTGCACACAACTTTGCCCGCCTTGACAAGCAGCAGCCACATAATCCACGTTGCCGTCATCGCGCATGTCAGTGGATAGATCACTGACCGCCTTCAAGCTACCAATCTGATCTCGCAATCTGGCCGCCGTTTCAAACTCCAGAGCAACACTCGCCTCCTCCATCCGTGACACCAGCCCTTGCACCACATCCTGACTTTTGCCCTCGAGAACCTGAATCGTCATTTCAACATCACGCCGATAATCCTCCGGTGTAATACGATCTACGCAAGGCGCCGTGCAGCGCTTAATCTGGTACTGCAAGCACGGTCTCGAACGATTATTGAAATAGCTGTCCTCACACTGACGAACCCGAAACAGCTTTTGCACCAGCTTCAGGGAGCGCTTGACCGAACCGGCACTCGGGTATGGTCCGATATATTTACCGGGTGCCTTGCGTGCACCGCGCTGGTAACTCAAACGTGGATAGTCAGCGCTTGTGGAGATGTACACGTAGGGGTAGCTCTTGTCATCACGCAGCACCACGTTATAACGCGGCCTGTGCTCTTTGATAAGATTCTGCTCAAGCAACAAGGCTTCAGCGGCACTGGCAGTAACAGTTGTTTGCACCTGCGCAATGTGGGAGACCAGAGCTTGGGTCTTTCGATTATCCACCGTCTTCTGGAAGTAGCTGGACAGCCGACTTTTCAGATTACTCGCTTTACCCACATAGATTATGTCCTCTTGCGCATTGAACATACGATAGACACCCGGCCTCGAGGTCACTGTGCGCAGGAAGGCCTTGGGGTCGAACGCTGCGTCGGTTGCAGAGGAAGATGTAAGAGCCGGTGCAGGGTCGGATGTAGTTGCAGAAACAAGGTCAGACTCAGATGGGGGTAAGTCGTCATCTGGCTTGCTTGGCTCGGACTTGTTTGTCATCGCTCAAGCCTCTCACGCGTAGAGCCGGCTGAGAAAATCACAGCGGCGTGTTGTACAAACCCAGTTGAGTCACTGAAGTTACCAGAATTACCGCAATCGCTAGTTCCACAGACCGAAGCGCATCGCCAAGCGGACAAGCTCTGCAGTGGTCTTGACACCCAGTTTTTCAAAAGCGCGTGTTCGGTGAGTGCTGACGGTTTTTTCACTGATGTGCAAGTTTGTGGATATTTGACGGTTACGGTGCCCGTGCAAAAGCAGGTTGATGATCTCTGTCTCACGGGTGGTGAGGCGATCAAACGGGTTCTCATCAAAGCCGTTGATCATGTCCATGGCCATTTGCTGGGCCACATCGGGCGACAGATACTGCTCCCCACTCATGACCTTGTCAATGGCTATGCCCACCTCCTCGGCACTACTGCCTTTGGTGATGTAACCACGCACGCCAGCGTTAAGCAGCTTACGGATGTTACAACCGTCTAATTGCCCGGTGACCATGATAATACGGATTTCGGGCACGAGCAAAAGCAGCTTATCTGATGCTTCCAAACCACTGATACCCGGCAAATTGATGTCCATTAACACCACATCGAACGTCTCGAGCGAGGCAAATTTCAATGCCTCCTCTCCAGAGCCTGCTTCGGTTATTAACGCTATCTGCGGATTATCTTGCAGCAGGCGGTGCATGCCTGCCCGAACAAGTTCGTGATCGTCAACAACGAGTACTTTAAGCTCTCCATGCTCTTGCATACGCAACCACTTACCAATTCACCAATGCCGATCCCCAGGTGAAACCTCCACCGAAGCCCTCCATTAGTATAGTGTCACCACGGTTGATACGTCCATCACGAACTGCAACATCAAGCGCAAGCGGGATGGAAGCAGCCGAGGTGTTACCGTGATTTGCAACGGTCTGCACAACTTTTTCCATTGGCATGGATAGCTTTTTGGCCGTAGCCGCAATGATTCGAGAGTTAGCCTGATGTGGCACTAACCAGTCTATATCAGCCTTCTCAAGGTTATTAGCCGCCAGCGTCTCGTCCACAATCCGACCCAGCGTTTTCACCGCCATCCTGAATACATCACTACCGGCCATCTCAACGTAGGCTGCGCCATGTTGCACGGCCTCCAGCTGATTAGACACACCCTTGGGCACTTGTAAAAGCGAAGCGTAATCGCCGTCCGCGTGCAGGTGGGTGGAGAGTATGCCCGGTGAATTATCCCGCTTGAGTACCACCGCACCCGCGCCATCGCCGAATAACACACAGGTGTTTCGATCGGTCCAGTCGATGATGCGCGAAAAGGTTTCAGCACCCAACACTAACGCGGTTGAGGCCATGCCCGTGCGCATGAATTGATCGGCGACAGATAAGGCATACACAAAGCCTGTGCAAACCGCTTGTATGTCAAAAGCAGGACAACCGTGAATATCCAGTCGACTTTGCAGCAAACAGGCCGTACTGGGGAAAACCTGGTCGGCGGTGGTAGTTGCAACAATGATTAGATCAATCTCACTGTGCGAGATGCCCGCCGCTTCGATAGCCCGCCGAGCCGCAGCTTCCGCCAGATCGAGTGTAAATTCGCCCTCTGCCGCTATGTGCCGCTGAGTAATGCCAGTGCGCTCTCGAATCCATTCATCGCTGGTCTCTACCGTTTTTTCAAGATCAGTATTAGTAACGATACGCTCTGGCAGATAACCACCAGTGCCAACGATCCGGGAGAAGTGAGGCACGGTTGTGTTCCGTTAGGCTGCGTTTAGCGTCTCGCCCAATCGGGCTTCGATCATGGAGGGTACACTCATGTCGATTTGAAGCAACGCGATATTTATGGCGTTTGCAAATGCCACAGCGTCAGCACTGCCGTGGCTTTTGACTACAACACCCCTGAGCCCTACCAGACTAGCGCCATTGTATTTTCGCGGATCGATCCGGTTACCAAAAGATTTGAGCACAGGCCGTGCAATCAGGCCGACAAGCTTGTTCCAGAAGGAACGTTTGAATTCTTCTTTGAGATAGTGAGACACCATGCGCGCCACGCCTTCACTGGTTTTGAGCGACACATTGCCAACAAAACCATCACACACGACAACATCGATCTTGTCTGTGTAGATTTCATTGCCTTCAACAAAACCGGTGTAATTCAATGAGCTTTGCGCTAGCAGCGGGGCTGCGCCTTTGACTTGCTCATTGCCTTTCAGGGCTTCTGACCCGATGTTCAGCAGAGCAACCCGCGGCCGCTCAATACCATCTACGGCCTGCGCCAGAATAGAGCCCATGAGCGCAAACTGATATAGGTTGGTAGCAGAACTGTCGACGTTTGCTCCCAGATCTAGCATATGAGTGTGGCCGTCGATCGCCGGAATAATGCCAGCGATGGCGGGCCTATCTATGCCGTTAACGGTTTTTAGTACAAACTTGCTGATGGCCATGAGCGCACCAGTATTACCTGCACTTACACAAGCATCGGCCTCGCCGTCTTTCACCAGGTTGATAGCCAGCCGCATAGATGACTTTTTCTTGGTACGCAGCGCAACGGCTGCGCTGTCGTCCATGGTGACTACTTCTTCAGCAGGCACAATGGTGTACCTGCCTTCAGGCAGTGGTTGGCTCCCGATGCACTCTTCAATGTGCTCGGTGTTGCCAACCAATAGCAGGTGAACGTCGCTACGCTCTTGCAAGACACTGCGGGCTGCGTCAACAGCCACGATTGTGCCGCCATCACCGCCCATTGCATCAATGGCGACTCTCAGAGTGTGCTCAGCACCTGCCACGAGCAAGCCCTAGTCTTCGTCTTCTTCGATTTCTTCAGGTGCTTGCACAACCTGGGTTCCACGATAGAAGCCATCCGCTGTGATGTGATGGCGACGATGCAACTCACCCGTTGTAGGGTCAGTTGAGAGTGTTGGCTTTGTAAGCGCATCGTGTGAGCGCCGCATGCCACGACGTGATGGGGTTTTTCGGCTCTTTTGGACGGCCATGAGTATTTATCCGTTAGATAGTAATGTGTGACTGATTAATATTGCGACTACACAGTGAAACACTAGTGCAGGCGCAGATCTTTTAATGCATCGAAAGGATTAGGTTTACCTTCCTGAACATCGGCTGGCAACTCGCCAAATTCTGTTTTCACCATATTGCACGATGTTGCCTCGCTGTGGCGCGGCACCTCTGGCACATGCAATATGACTTCATCTTCATACAGGTCAATGACCTGTATGTTTCCGTGCTCATCCAGAATCACCGGATCATACTGATCGGGCAGTGCCTCTGCCCGCTCTTCGTCGTCTACAAACACCAGCTCATACGGCACGTCTATGTCCACATCGACAGGTTTCAGACAACGCTGGCACTCCTGTGTAAGGGTTGTTTTGATGTTACCGCTGACAACAACAACATTTTTGCGCCGCGAGAATCTAGCGGTACAGTGTATGTCATGCTCTGCAGAAAGAAGTATATCTCTCAAACGCGGCATATCGCTCTGTGCTATCACCGTATTGAACAGTGTTCCATCACGCGATAATAAGTCTGGTTTGAACCGTTTTGGAAGTGCCTTCGCCATAACCCGCCAATGATAGAGAAAGGAGCGTAATGATGCAAGTGCTTGTTTTAGCTTCAGGATCACAATACCGTGCCCAGCTGCTTGAAAGACTCCACTTGCCGTTTCGGATAGTCAGTCCTGATATTGATGAATCAGTTCAATTAGGTGAGCCACAGGATGTCCTGGCGCAGCGCTTGGCAAAGCAAAAAGCACAGTGTGTCGCCACTATGCTGATAAACAGGCAGCTGCTCGACAAGCAAATGCCTGAGCAAAATGGCGACCCGCATGGGGGCGCAACGTCAGGTGAACTTGTTATCGGGTCTGATCAGGTCGCGTGCGTTGGTGATCGAATTCTGGGAAAACCCGGATCGGTGGATGCAGCCTGCGCGCAGCTGGCCGCGATGAGTGGTAACGCGGTGTCGTTTTATACCTCACTCCACATTATCCAGACACACACTGGCAAACACTTTTCTGCGCTCGATATTACCGTCGCCACAACGCGGATTCTGAACAGACAGAGTATTGAGCGCTACGTCGATAGTGACAAGCCGTTGGACTGCGCGGGAAGCTTCAAGGCCGAAGCGTTGGGTATCAGCCTGTTTTCATCCATTTCCAGTGAAGATCCCACGGCGCTCGTGGGATTGCCGCTCATCAGTGTCTGTGAAGGGCTACGGCAATTCGGTGTGGAATTACCCTAGCTACTAACCGAGACTGCCAACAGAGACCGCTAACCCTGTCCGCCGACCCTGTTCAGGCGCTCAGACAAGAAACCGGTATGCGAGGTGTAATACCCCGGCAGCCAGAAGCCCTGCCAGCACGTCATCCACCATGATGCCAAATCCGCCATGTACTCGCTTATCCACCCAGCTGATAGGCCAAGGCTTCCAGATATCAAAAATCCGAAAAACAATAAAACCTGCCAGCAACCACTGCCAAGTTAAAGGCAAAGCAAACATCGTAATCAGATAGCCCACCACTTCATCCCAGACGATACCGCCGTGGTCATGCACACCTAGATATTTTGAGCACACATCACAGCACCACACGCCAAAGACAAACAGCACTATCAAAGCAACAAGATAGGCTACCGGCGCGCTCGGCATCAGCAGCAATACAGGGACGCCCAGCAGCGTGCCAAATGTGCCCGGGGCCTTGGGAGCAAGCCCAAGGCCGGCTCCCAAGGCAAAGAAGTTTGCAAAACTTGCGAACAATGCCTTGACCGGCACAGGTGGGTTTGAAGACATAGTTTTGGCTACCGTCGCTTCATTTCCGCAGCTCGCAGGCTCATCGCAAGCTTATCCAACACGCCATTCACGTAATGGTGGCCTTTGTCTGCACCAAATCGTTTAGTGATTTCAATACCTTCATTGATCACCACGCGAGCAGGAATATCGGGCCGCTCACGCAGCTCGAAAGCTGAGATGCGCAGCACCGCTCGTTCGATGGGGTCAAGATTTTCAATCGGACGATCCAGAAACTGCTTCAACGTTTCATCGAGAACCTGCGGCGCCTGACTCACTCCATTGAATACCAGAATAAAGTAGTCCACATCCACACGACTCATGTCCTGGGTATTAACGAACTCCTGACGCACCGTTGAGGCTTGCGCATCGCTGACATCCAACTGATACAACGCCTGCAGTACACGCTCTCGAGCAAAGCGCCGCGATTGAGCACGGCTAGGCTTCTTTGATTTGCGCGGCCGCGCTGCTGCCTGCGTACCCTCACCGGCGGGTGGGCTGGCCGACTCATCAGTGGCCGCTGTGGCTCCGGATGCCAGCTCTGCCTCTCGCATCAAATCGCCAAGTGATCGAGGCGCCTCTGTGCCAGGCATTACCGGCAAAGATTGCCCCTCTTCGGTCTCAGGAACACCCTCAACCGGAGAATTCAGATCGGCTGTGCTTGTTGTCGGAGTAGGTTTGTTCAACACGGTACCTGCGTTAATTGATAATCGTTAATAGTCACTACCCTCGACGCCAGATGGTTTTGCCACCAGCGTCTTCAAGCACAATACCGCCTGCAGCAAGCTCATCACGAATTTCATCACTGCGCTTGAAATCCTTTGATGCTCTTGTCTGCTGACGCTCTTCAATCAGCGCATCGATAGCCTTATCGGATAATCCCGACTCGTCGGCTTCGCCCTTCAGCACTGTGTCGGCATCCATTTGCAAAATGCCCAGTCGTCCACCCAGGTAGCTCAGTGTATTGGCAAGACGTGTGGGCTCCCCAGCATCGTCTAGTTTATTGAGCGCACTGGTTAGCTCATGCATGACCGCAAGCGCTTCCGGTGTGTTCAGATCATCGTTCATGGCAGCATCAAAACGCTCTACATAAGACGCATCCATCTGATCATCGCTTGGCGAATCGCTGATGGTATGCGGCCGAAGCGCAGTATAGAAACGACGCAGTGCCGTGCGGGCAGCATCGAGCGACTCGGTAAGATAGTTCAGAGGGCTGCGGTAGTGACTACCAATAATGAACGTACGCACCTCCTCCCCGCTGTACAGCTTGAGTACATCTTTAAGCGTAAGAAAATTATTCAAGGACTTTGACATTTTTTCATCATCGATACGCACAAGTCCATTGTGCATCCAGTACCGTGCGAATGTGCCCCCAGTAAGCGCTTCGCTCTGCGCTATTTCGTTTTCATGATGCGGGAATTCCAGATCCATACCGCCGCCGTGAATATCGAATTCCTCGCCCAGTAAATCCATTGACATGGCCGAGCATTCGATATGCCATCCAGGCCGCCCTGCTCCCCAGGGTGACTCCCAGGAAGGCTCTGATGGCTTGGCTGATTTCCACAAGACAAAATCTAGCGGGTCACGTTTATGTTCATCGACTGCCACGCGTTCGCCAACTCGAAGATCGGCCAGCTTGCGGCCGGAGAGTTTGCCGTATTCAGCGAATGAGCTGACAGAATAGAAAACGTCGCCATTGTCGGCTGCATAGGCATGACCTGACTCTATTAATTTGCCGATAATACGCACCATGCTCTCGATGGAATCGGTTGCACGGGGCTCGTGTGTGGGCGGTAACACGTGAAGTGCACGTTCGTCGGCATGCATCTCGTCAATATACTGCTGCGCAAGCGCCTGCGGTGACAGGTTGTTTTCAGCAGCTCGGCGAATGATTTTGTCGTCTACGTCAGTAATGTTGCGAACGAAGTTGACCATGTAACCCATTGCTTGTAGATGCCGGTAGAGCACATCGTAGACAATCATGACTCTTCCGTGACCGACGTGACACACGTCGTACACAGTGATGCCACAGACGTAGAGTCCGACGTGTTGCGGCTCTATCGATTCGAAGAGCTCTTTTTTACGGGTAAGCGTATTGTAGAGATGCAGCATGGGTACTCGGGAGGAAAGCTTGTAGGGAGGCGGGTAACAGGGATATACCAGAGGCCAACATGATGACCTGCGGCGCACCTTAGGCTTGGTTTGTGTGACGCTATATTGCACATTGTAATGCGTAATGCGAACTAACAACCAACAGAGAGTCAAATACCACAGGATGCGCGTGCACAAGTAGTGATGGGTCACACACCGCCAGCATTTGGCAGATTACTCTTTGGTTACCGATAAGGCTGTACTGACGTTTGACGATACACTACGCTCAAAGTGAATTTGGTCCGAAACTTACAGGAACTATGATGGCAGTCAGACGCACCATGCTCAGTCTTTTCGTGATGATCTCGGCACTATTGAGCTCGTCTTTATCGCAGGCGCAAAGTTCGACACCTGAATCAGCTCAGGCTGGCCCGCCGACAGTTGTAATGCGCACCACACTGGGGGACATTGTTGTAGAACTTGACAGTGAGAGTGCGCCGCGTACCGTTGATAACTTTCTAACCTACGTTGACGACAACTTTTACGCCGACACAATTTTTCACCGTGTAATTGAAGGATTCATGATTCAAGGCGGTGGATTCAAGGCGGATTACCAACGCAAAACCACGCGTGCACCTGTGGGCAATGAGGCTTACAACGGCCTGCGCAACCAGCGCTACACAATTGCCATGGCCCGTACAAATGCGCCTCACTCCGCCACATCACAGTTTTTCATCAACACGCAAAACAACCGTAATCTGGACCACACCAGCACAACCCAGCGCGGCTGGGGCTACACCGTATTCGGCACCGTTACCGAAGGCCAATCAGTGGTCGACGACATTGCTACGGTAAGAACTGGTGCCGGTGGCCCGTTTGGGCGTGATGTACCTGCTAGCCCTATCGTCATTCTGGGTATCGAGCGAGTGCAGATCAATTCGGCGGACAGTAGCAACGACTCCGCTACACCTGTTGAGGAGGCTGCAGCAGCCGATCCGGTTGATTCACTGATTAAAAGTGCACAACCAGACGTGCCCGATACCAGCCTGGACGTCAATATAGATCTGAATCAAGATAAAGACGAGGCGGTGCAACAGAACTGATCACAGATTACGCTCGCTTGTCGTGCAAAGAACGCCTTTGCACTGCCAACAAAACCGGGAAAAACGGCCAGACTTGAATTGGGTGTAACCGATTCATTTCTACCGTGCAGCCTCTTGGCACACTGGTATAATGGGGGATTCCTCACTTTTTGAACATAAACCTACAAGTCCCAATGAAAGCGACCATAACTACAAATCACGGCACTATCGTTCTAGAACTCGACGCTGAAAAAGCGCCTGACACCTGCGCCAATTTCAAAAGCTATGCTGACGCTGGCCATTACAACGACACTATTTTCCATCGCGTCATTCCTAATTTCATGATTCAGGGTGGCGGCTTCACTGCCGACATGGACCAGAAACCTACGCAAGCCAACATTAAAAACGAAGCAGCTAACGGCCTGAAAAATGACTTGGGCACAGTTGCTATGGCGCGTACGCCTGACCCACATTCTGCCAGTTCGCAGTTTTTCATTAATTTAACGAACAATGACTTTCTGAATTTCCGCGATGAGTCACAGGCGGGTTTTGGATACTGCGTGTTTGGCAAAACTGTCGAAGGCATGGACACGGTAAGCACTATTGCAGCAGTGAGCACAGGCTCTGCCGGCCCACACCAGGACGTCCCGTTAGAAACTGTTGTTATCGAGTCTATTGTCGTCAGCGACTGATTGCACTTAGCGAGCAAACATCGCATTCGAAACCCTGATGGAGGTCAGTATCCCTCTTTCGGAGACGTGCGATGCACAAGCTGAGCGTGCCTGAAAGGGCCGCCCGAGATTAGGCCGATCGAGCGAAACGCTTTGCAAACATACTTCATTGCCGATCTGCATCTGGACCCGGCGCAAGCTCAATCCTACGAGCTTGCGCTCAGCTTCTTTGCGCAAATTAAGGGTGCGCACGCGCTCTACATCCTCGGTGATTTTTTCGAATACTGGATTGGCGATGACGCAGGCGTCGAACTCTACGCCGATATTGTTACAGCGCTTACCCAACTGAGCGACAGCGGGTGTGCGGTGACGCTGATGCACGGGAACCGTGATTTTCTGCTGGGAACCCGCTTCGCACACACCACCCACAGCACGCTTGTCTGCGACGACGAGCTCGTGATAACCCTCGACGATCAACCTGTGCTGCTCATGCACGGTGACACCTTGTGTATTGACGACAAACCCTATCAAGCCTTTCGTCAGCAAGTCAGGGATTCAGCTTGGCAGAATGCCTTTCTGGCCAAGAGTATTGACGAGCGCATTGCCTACGCCACTCATCTACGGGAGCAAAGTCAGGCGCTCACCACAGATAAAGCACAAACGCTGATGGATGTGAATGAGCGGCAGGTGCAATCCAGACTAGCAACAACCGGGTGTCAAACGCTCATTCATGGGCACACACATCGGCCAGCTGTGCATCACAGATCGGAACGCACGCGTTGGGTTGTGGGTGATTGGCACCCAAGCGGCGCGAAGTACGTAGTACACGATGCTCAGGCACTGCACCTGCGTCAATTTGACGGGCGGCTCGGCCGGGCAATCTGACACAACTTGCTGGGTTGTTGCGAAGCCAGCTTCGGCATCTGTCGCTCTTGCCGCACCGACTTCGGCTTCAATCACTATGCCTGAACAGATTTTTGAGACTTTGCCACTTTGTACTCTGCTTCCATCTGGCTGATCAAGGCTAATTCTTCCTCATTGAACCCGGCTTGCAACCTGGCCTCCCGGTTGTACGGGCTGCGTAGATAAGCACTATTTTCGCCGCGCAGTAAATCTTTGAACACCTGTGTGCCATCCAGAGCACGTTGCTCACAGACATGCCGGAACCAGCGATTACCGACCTCCACATGTGTGATTTCATCAGTGTAGATTCTCTGCAGAATGTCGGCGGTATCGTTATCACCCAGGTGTCGCAGCTTATCGATCATGGGTGGCGCCACATCCAGACCACGCGCCTCAAGGATGCGTGGCACCAAAGCCATTCTGACGAGTACGTCATGATCAGTACGTCTTGCCATATCCCAGAGGCCATCGTGTGCGGGCAATTGACCGTACCAGGCGTCCAGAGAGGCCAAGCGTTCGTGCAACAGAAGAAAGTGCTCGCCCTCGTCAGAGGCCACGCGTAACCAGTCTTCAATGTACTGCTGAGGTTGGCCCCGAAAGCGGTACACCGCATCCAACGCCAGATTAATCGCATTGAATTCGATGTGGGCCAGTGAGTGTATTAGTGCAATTCGTCCCTCGACACTACCCAAAGCTCGCCGGGCCAGGTCGCGAGCAGCGACCAGTTTCGGCTCTGAGGGGCGCCCGGGGGCCTCTAGCGTACGTATCGTCGAGGTGCCACTATCGTTGCTCAATTGTTGACGATGTTCAGCATCAGAGCCCATCCACTGACGGTAAAGCAGTTTGCTGAGCTCGGCTTTTTCTACCGGATCAGCGCACAGCAGCGCGGTTTCCGACGCTGTGTAGATATCGATGATTTCAGGAGCCATATCAGCCTCTTCACTACATTTTTCACGGGTCATTGAGATGGTTGTCGTCAGGCTGGGCTTAATGGCTTGGCTTATTGGACCACAATAAGCACCGTTACCTCATCCTTACCGTAACAACCATCATGACACTAAAAACACTGCTTACACGCACCGCTCTTGTCCTTGCGCTCACGCTGCTCGCAGGCTGTGCTACCAAACCACCCACCCCAGACAACGCGGGTGAAGCTTTTGTGCTGGAGCGCGATCTGGTCGGCAAGACACTTGCCACGGGCAGCTTTAGCGCTATCGATGGCACTCATCGAGAATTCATCGCCCACATCGATGGTAGTTGGGACGGCAAGGCCGTTACCCTTGTGGAAGACTTTGAATTTGACGACGGTGTAAAAGAGCGTAAAACATGGGTGTTGACTCGCCTGGAAAACGGCGAATGGTCCGGTATTCGAGAGGATGTGGTGGGCACAGCACGAGGCTATCAGGACGGAAAAGCCTTCAGACTGGACTACACCATGGCGTTGCCCAATGAAGATGGCACACCGGGACGCAAGATGAAGTTTCGCGATGTGCTGATCAACGATAGCGACGGTACCATCATCAATAATGCAACCGTTGGCTTGTGGGGGTTTCGCGTGGCCACTGTCAGCTTACTCATTGAGCGCGAGGCCGCTGAAGGCACCGACACAGATACTGACCCGAGAACAGAAGTGGCTGCCGACACACAAACAGATGCTAAGTAGGCGGCAACCCCAAAACTCACTTACTCGGCCTTGGTAGCCCCTCGGCCGCCTGCCAGAGCCGCAAATAACTCGCGACTCTTAAGCGGCCTGTCACCAAGCTGTACGCGTAGGATATTGCGCATCAGCACACGGCATTCAGCCAGAACCTGCGCGTCAGCAAAATCGAGCTCGTGCATAGCTATCAGGGTTTTGCCGTGAACGCGCACACCTTCATCGGTGGTCATCCCGTCGGGGTGTATGGAAGGGCTGCGACTGGCCGGGTCACCCTTGCCTTCACCTGACATTGCTCCCATCCGGTGCTTCTCTTTGAGTAAGCCAAGTCCGTCACTGCCCAGTACAGGTACGGCCACAGCGTTGGCGGGATGGTAACGATACTCCAGCTCGGGCAACACTGGCGATGCATCTGGCGTGCAGTTGGGCAGATCTGGCAAAACGCCCAACACGTCCAGTAACTGGAGCTCGAAGCAACGCAGCACGATCTCAAAATGAACCGTGGCTTGCGCAAGCTCTGATAATGCCAGCGAATAATAGGCAAACACCTGATCTTGCGGCTGATCCTTACCCAGCAGTCGCAGCACCAGTTCATTGATGTAATAGCCACACGCCAATTGCACATCCGCCAAAGGCAGTGCCGCACCACTCTCCTCGATGCCTGTCAGCGTGCGCAGATCTGAGCCACCCACCCACGATAGCAACAAGGGCCTGAACGGTTGGTACAAAGCACGAATTTGCGGACGGGAATTTCGCGCACTTTTCGCTACCATCGCCACCCTGCCATGGGTTAGCGTAAAAGCATCGACGATGTAGCTGCTTTCTTGAAACTCTCGATAATGCAGTATGTAACCAGGCTGCAGAGACGTGCTTACGCTCTCATCGTCCATCGGCAAACCTGCCGATCACCGTGAGTTTTGCGCTATCAAACAGGCATAAACACAGTGTGTGAGCCAGCATCGCAAACGCACTGTTCAAAGACTGTCGTAACCCAGACTGCGAAGCGCTCGTTCATCGTCCGCCCAACCCTCTTTCACACGGACCCACAGTTGTAAGTAAACCTTTTGACCAAACAAGGTCTCAAGCGTTGTTCTGGCACGGGTGCCAACCTCCTTTAATTGAGAACCACCTTTGCCGATCACGATGCTCTTCTGACTATTCTTGGCCACCCAGATAACGGCACCAATGCGCATCAAATCCGGCGACTCTTCAAAGGTTTCAATGTCCACGCTCAGTGCGTAGGGCAATTCGGCTGAAAGCAAACGGGTGAGCTGCTCTCGCACAGCCTCGGCAGCCAGAAATCGAGATGAGCGATCAGTGAGCTCATCCTCGCCATACTGCCACGGGCCTTCGGGTATCAAACCCTGAACCGCAGTGGTCAGCGCATCAACCCCTGAACCCTTACGGGCCGATATCAGAAACACCTCACGCAGGCGTTCGTGCTGCGGTAATTTTGTGAGAAAAGGCAGTAAGTCCTTTTTGAGTTTGACGTTGTCAATCTTGTTAATCGCGATAAAGAACGGCACGCCAGAATTACTCACCAGATCGAAGGCGCGCTGGTCATCATCGTTCCACATCATGGCCTGCACCAACAGAATCACAACATCCACATCATGCAATGATGAAGAGGCGGTGCGATTGAGAACCTGGTTCAGCTTTTGTGTGCCGGTAACGTGAATACCGGGGGTGTCAACGTAGATGACTTGGCGTTCACCGCTAGTCTGGATACCAAGAATACTGTGGCGCGTGGTCTGGGGCTTGTGCGCAGTGATACTCAACTTCTGGCCAATCACGCGGTTAAGCAAGGTGGACTTACCCACATTGGGCCGTCCAGCTATGGACACAACACCGCAATACGTCATCACAACACTCTACTGACTGATAATCTGCACAGTTTACGCGCTTTACAGGCCTTTACTATTCGCTTTGTAGCGCTTTAAGCTCATCCAATAACAATTGTGCGGCAGCCTGCTCAGCCTTTCGCCGGCTGGATGCCGTCGCTTTGACATGCAGCTTGGGCTCTTGCAGGTCACAGCGCACTGTAAAGCTCATTTCGTGTGCCTTGCCTGTGGTCTTAATGACCTCGTAGACGGGTCGCTCAAAGCCTTGGGCCTGCACGTGCTCCTGCAACCTGGTTTTGGGGTCTTTGAGCTGGGCTGAGGGTGGTAGAGTTTCTAGACGATTACGGTAGAGCCTAAGCACGAGTTCCCGGGCTACCTCGTAACCGGCCTCAATGAAAACAGCCCCGATCAATGATTCCACCACATCGGACAAGATAGAGTCCCGGTTAAAACCCCCACTGCGAAGCTCACCAACACCCATCTTCAGAAAATCCCCCAGCGACAGTTCACGCGCTATGTCTGCCAAGGTGCTCTCGCGGACAAGGCTTGCGCGTAGACGGCTTAGAGCGCCTTCATCCTGATCGCCACGCTGATGAAAGAGCTCGGTGGCGATGGTGAAATTCAGGAAGCTGTCACCCAGAAATTCTAGGCGCTCATAATTGCACGAACCACTCGAGCGATGAGACAGGGCCTCAACGAGTAGTTTCTCATCCTTGAATTGATACCCAAGGCGATCAAGCAATATCTGTGTGTTTTGCATGCCTGCACTTTAACAGCGTCAGAACAGCGACGGGGTAGTCAGGCCAAACGAACCGGCCGCTATTTCTTGTCAGCCACCGAGGTATCGACGTCAGTGCTACTGTCAAAGCGGGTAACCACATCAATGTTGCGGAACAAGGTGTCACGTCGCTCGTACTGCACGGTGATGACGTACCCACGATTTGAATCACGCGTCAGCACAATAGTGTCCTCTGCTTTCAGACCCCACAGATTGTTAAACTGGTAGGCCTGATTGATATGCTTGTAGACCTTGCTACGAGACTGCTTGAGGACTTCAGGCTTCTCAGCTAGCTCCGCTGCAATCTTGGCTACTGTCCAGTGCTCGAAGTAATGGGGCCCAACTTTAAACGCGAACATGCCGATGAAAATAGCCACAGACATAATCAACAAAACACCAGCATAACTAAGACCGTGCTGTCGTTTCAATGGCGTGTAAGTCTTCGGGCGCATGCTTTGACATCCTCAAGCCGGCCGTGGCTGCAAACTGCAAGACGCAGGGCCGTGTGTATGAATCAAGGTGAGCTGCCCCATACACAGATAGCCAACGAGCACTGCGGATCGTTATGCAAGTAATGATGGCGGCAACACCAACTACTCATACAGCGTCAAAACGATGTATTACTGAGCGTTCAAAAGCTGTCGAAGACCACATACTGACACACACCACGCAAAGTAGTGCTCATGCTGTGAACCAGTCTACAACGTTACTTTATGCTGTCGCCCAATCGGCTCCAGATAATTCCGTCGTTCCAGTGCATCCAGATAAAGCGTGCCTTACCTACCAGATTCTCCTCAGGAACAAATCCCCAGAATCTGCCGTCATTACTACGGTCACGGTTATCGCCAACCATAAAGTAGTGCCCTTCCGGGACCATGAATGTGCCAGAGCGCTTAGCAGTCTCAGCAGGGTATTCCAGAATCCTGTGTGGCTCATCGCCGAGCTGTTCATTGCGAGCCACAGCGCCTCGCACTAGCAGCTCGTCCACCGGACTAATGTACGGCTCACTACCCTCTGTCGCCATCGGCTCACCGTTCACAATGAACGTCCGATCGACATACTGCACTTCATCACCTGGCAGACCAACGACTCGCTTGATGTAATCGAGTCGCGGGTTATCAGGAAAACGAAACACAGCCACATCGCCGCGCTCAGGAGATCCTGTATCCAGAATCTTAGTGTTCGTGATAGGCAAACGAACACCGTAGCTGAACTTATTGACGAGAATAAAATCACCCACCAAAAGGGTCGGAATCATAGAGCCTGAAGGAATGCGAAACGGCTCGAACAGAAATGAGCGTAGCACCAGCACCACAAGAAAGACTGGGAAAAAAGACTGCACATACTCAACGAGCAAGGGCACGTCATCACTGCGCCCTTCTGTCCGTCGTTTGGGCGCAAATGCCAAGGCATCGATCAGCCATATCAGTCCGGTGACGGCGGTTGCCAACACTAGCACAAGAGGGAAATTCAGATTATCAATCCAGCTGGAAGGCATTAGTTACGGTCCGATTGTAGTACGGCCAGAAAGGCTTCCTGAGGAATCTCTACCTTTCCTACCTGCTTCATCCTGCGTTTGCCGGCTTTCTGTTTTTCCAGCAATTTGCGTTTGCGCGAGACATCGCCGCCGTAGCACTTGGCGGTAACGTTCTTTCGTAGAGCTTTTATAGACGATCGCGCAATGATATGCGAACCGATGGCAGCTTGTATGGCCACCTCGAACATCTGTCTGGGGATGATATCCTTCATCTTGTCCGCCAGATCACGGCCACGTGTTTGTGAACGATCACGGTGAATAATGGAGGCTAACGCATCCACTTTGTCGCCGTTTATCAGAATATCGACCTTGACAAGATCCGCAGCTTGAAAGCACTTGAACTCATAATCGAATGAGGCATAGCCCTTACTCACTGATTTCAGTCGGTCAAAGAAATCAAGCACAACCTCTGACATAGGCAGCTCATAGCTCATCTGCACCTGCCTGCCCAGATACTGCATGCTCACTTGCAAGCCACGTTTCTCCACACACAGCTTGATCACGTCTCCCACATAGTCTTGAGGCGTGAGTATGTTGGCTCGTATGATCGGCTCTCGAATCTCATCTATCACGTTAATCATCGGCAACTCCGACGGATTATGGATGTAGTTGAGCTCGCCTTTGGTGTCCAGAATTTCGTAAACCACCGTAGGTGCAGTGGATATAAGATCGAGGTCGTATTCGCGCTCCAGACGCTCTTGCACGATCTCCATGTGCAACATTCCCAGAAATCCGCAACGAAATCCAAAACCCAATGCGCTGGAGGACTCAGGCTCGAAGTGCAGCGCGGCATCGTTCAGTCGCAGCTTGGAAAGTGCTTCTCGAAAATTCTCGTAATCATCACTCTCGATCGGAAAAAGCCCAGCAAATACTCGCGGCTGTACTTCTTGAAAGTCAGGCAAAGGTTCTGCGGCAGGCCGTGAAGCCAGAGTAATCGTGTCACCGACCCGTGCGGCTTCAATTTCCTTGATACCGGCTATGATAAAACCCACTTCACCTGCATTCAGGCTGTCCAGCGTTTTGCGCTTGGGCGTGAAGATACCCACATCGTCCGCTTGGAATGTGCGGCCAGTGGACATAATCTGAATTTTGGAACGTCTCTGAATTGAGCCTTCAATCACTCTCACAAGAGTAACAACACCCACATAGGCATCGAACCAAGAGTCAATGATCAGCGCTTTGAACGGTGCGTCCAGATCGCCCTTTGGGGGTGGCACACGAGCCACGAGTTGCTCAAGCAACTCAGCGATGCCTATGCCGGTTTTGGCACTCACGTGAATAGCGTCGTGAGCCTCAATGCCGATGATCTCTTCAATTTCATCCACTACCCTGTCAGGGTCAGCTGCCGGTAGATCGATTTTGTTGAGCACGGGAATCACTTCCAACTCCTGCTCTATGGCGGTGTAGCAATTGGCCACACTCTGCGCTTCTACCCCTTGCGAGGCATCCACCACAAGCAGCGCTCCTTCACAGGCGGACAGCGAACGAGACACCTCGTAGGAGAAATCCACATGCCCCGGCGTATCGATGAAGTTCAGGTGATAGGTGACCCCATCCAGCGCTTTGTAATCCAGCGATACGGCCTGCGCCTTGATGGTAATACCGCGCTCTTGCTCGATATCCATGGAATCAAGCACTTGTGCCGACATCTCACGATCAGACAACCCGCCACAGACCTGTATGAAACGGTCAGCTATGGTGGATTTACCATGATCAATATGGGCAATAATCGAGAAGTTACGTATGTTTTGCTGCATGCGGCTTGCGTTGCGTTAGAGGAGAGAGCCAAGAAAAACGAATTACTGACGCTCGGCGCCCGTATTGTAGCTTGCATGCACCTGTGCAAGAGCGTTACGAAGTGACTCAAGATCTAAAAAGTGCTCACAAACCTCGATATTTTCGCAATTGAGGACAGGAACCCGAACGTTATAAGCCTTTTTAAGCGTAGGGCACTCGTCAATATCAACTTTTTCCAAGCGGTAGGTGCCCGGTTCAAGCAATTCGGGCAGCTGCTGCTCAAGATCTTCACACAAGTGACAACCCTCGCGATAGTACAGCGTTAGCAAGGGTGTTTTTGTAGAGTTGGACGCCACAGCGCAGAGTAACCGCGTACTTCTTCTGCGCAGGCTATTCCGGTACCTGCAGCGCTAGAAAAACCGGACCATCTTCACGATGCACTAGAACAGCCACGCTGCGCCGGCCTTGCATTTCCGAAAGCACCGTTGCCAGTTCGCGACCATTGTCCACCGGCTTGTTATCGACCATGGAAATAACATCACCAACAACAACACCGGCTTTCCCCGCAGGACCTTCTTCTTCAACCGTCGCAACCAGGACTCCGCCCCTGTCGATACCCAAAGCTTCTCGTGTCTCAGCGTCCAGCGGTTTAACGGTGAGTTTAAGAGCGTTGTCACCTGCCGGTCTGCGTTGTGGATTAACACTGCTACGCAGATCATTGTCGCTTGGCAATTCGCCAATATTCACAATGACGTCGATCGGTAGGCCGTCTCGCACCACCTTGAGATTGGCGTCGCTATTAGCAGGCACGCGTCCCACCAATGGAGGTAGCGATGAAGATCGCTCGATGCGAGTGCCTTCAAAGTGAGTAATGATGTCCCCCACCTTCAAGGATGATTGCGCTGCAGGGCTGTCTGGCAAGATACGCGCTACCAAAGCGCCATGTGCTAATTCCATGTCGAATGACTGGGCGAGCTCCATGGTCACTTCCTGAATGATCACACCCAACCAGCCGCGGGTCACACCACCAGATTGGCGAATCTGATTAGCAACATCAATGGCCAGCTCTATCGGTATGGCAAACGAGAGCCCCATAAAGCTGCCTGTGCGACTGTATATCTGGCTGTTGATCCCGATGACATCCCCGGCAAGGTTGAACAAAGGACCGCCAGAATTACCCGGATTGATGGCCACATCGGTTTGAATGAACGGTACATAGCTCTCATTAGGCAATGCGCGACCTGTCGCGCTGACGATACCAGCGGTCACGGAAAAATCGAAACCAAACGGCGAACCTATCGCCAACACCCATTCACCCACTTCCAGGTCATCGCTGTTACCGATAGAGACAACCGGCAACTCATCAGCTTCGACCTTCAACACCGCGACGTCTGAGCGAGGATCAGTGCCAATAAGTTGCGCGTTTAACTGGCGCCTGTCGTGTAATCGCACCGTGATCTGATCAGCTGACTCCACCACATGATTGTTGGTCAGAATGTACCCGTCAGGTGAAATAATAAAACCTGACCCGGTTGCACTGCCTTCAGAGGGGCCACGAGGCGGTTGCTGATAACGTCTGAGCAAGTCGTCCAGCTCTTCATTACCCTCTATCCCGGGAATCGCCGGGCGCACAGCCCCCTCGCGTGCCTGAGTAATACTGATGTTGACCACAGCTTTGTGATTGTCCTTCACCAGCTGCCTGAAATCTGGAAGCTCTACTGCTTTGGCGGCACCGGCATGAACCAGCAAAGCCACGCCCAATACCAGTGCGCCCAGCATAGTGGCCCCACGATAAACCTGCTCAGCGGATAGTAAGCCCTGCCGATTCGCTGTACGAATGCGTGGCTGAGTAGCGCGCGGCGGAGTAATGTCGTGAGTCGAATACGTCGAACGCAAGGTTCTCATCAATGCTCTCATTTGGATGATGGTTCAATAGCCACTATACGTGCAGATTGTAGGCACAGACTGCGCTCGGCATCGGCCAGAACACGGCCGAGGTAATTCGATGACAGGCTACGCCATGCAAATAAACCGCCGCACAATCCTAGCCCTGCCCCTGCCAAAACAACAAGCTCAGCCCAATAGCTGTGCAATTCCACACTATTAACGCCCTGCAAGGCTCCTGTCAGCGCACTCAGCGTACCGGTTGCCAACAACATACCCAGCAGCGGTAATCCATAAGCGCCCAGCACCGGCAAAAGCCACTGAGACGACTCACTATCTTCAATTTCAATGACGACGGACTGTCCTACCGAGCCACCCATATCATTCACTGTCGAGGATTCGCCAGTAATGGCTGGCAATGCTTGAGCTTGCGTAACACGCAGTGTAATACCTGGGCGCTGTGTATCGAAAAATACAGAGCCGCAACCCTCTCCCCGGCGGCATCGGGCGCATTGGCTAATCGGCTCCAGCTCGACCAAGGCGGCACCTGAGGCATCTACGCCTGTGACACGCCCGTGATGCTTCACTCGTCGATGATGACCGATTCAGCAATGGAGCGGACGGTGGCTTCCGGGACTTCGCCAACCACCGTAATTACTGCCTGTTCTGTGCTGACACCGAAGGCGTTCATGGCACCCATCTTTGACGGCCCCAGTGATATGGCTGAGCGGTCATAGGCTGCGACGTGCTCGACATACACGGATACCGACGCCATACCGTCTGTCAGCATGACATGACTAACCGGGCCATCACTATTCTCCATGGATGAATAGGTTTCCGAGGTTTTGTGATATCCGTCTGGCAAAGT
>JALZVU010000240.1 GCA_023301795.1 Granulosicoccus sp. | reverse complement strand
GCAGCGGTAGGTGACTGGCGCGAGTTCCCCTCTATGTTTCATTGAGCACACAAAGATAAGGCGAACGACATGAAGCTCTTTTCTCAAAAAAATCGCCCTTTCCATCTGGGACCCTACAAGCTTGAGCAACTACAACGATCAGACACAACGCCGCAGCACGTTATTCCTGAATTTGAGCAATTATCGTTTGACCACAGCAATCGCCCCCACTCGATTGTCAACGCCATGCGCGACCATCAGGCCATGCTGGACGCCATACGCGATGGGCTGATCAATAAGAGCGTAGCTCAGACGCCCGCAGATAAGGTTGAACGCGCCAATCATCTGAAGTCCTTCGGATACTTTGCAGACGCCTCACTTGTGGGTACCAGCCTGATAGGCGATGAAGCGCTGCTAGAGCAGCCGTATCTAAACCCTGACGTAGCACAATTGGCACTGAAGCTGAGAACGCAACAAACCAAAACATTGTCATCGGGTATTGATGTGATCATGGCAGATCTAAAAGAGTCCATGGAAGCGCCTCCTTCATCCATTGATGCTCACACTCACGCTATCGTTTTTTTATACGAACATCCGCGTGATCCTGAACCTGATGAGCCTGGAACTGACTGGATACGCGATGCTACTTTACATCGATCCAGCTTGCTAGCGGCTGAAACCGCCGCCGTCATTGCACAGTATCTTCGCTTGCTGGGCTACGATTCGCGAGCACATACAGCCAGCTCTTCAGATGTAAATATGAATGCCTTGGCTGTCTCTGCAGGCGTTGCTATTGTCCGTGACGATCAGCTGGTAGCGCCTTTTCTGAGTTCACGGTTTGGTTTGTCAGCCGTTACCACCACGTTTGCATTTACGCCAGATAAACCTCTGGAGCCATCAGCAGTTAGCCCTCATGACCCAGTATCTCAGCGGTATCACAATCGGCGGTACATGGACGGTGCACAACCGTTTGAAAAGCTAAAGCGCGTGGACAAACCCACCACCTTCATTGACGAGCTGCGCGTACCACGAGTGCCAAAAAGAACTGACATGTTCAGCCGAGCCTTGTTTGGTGATATGGGAAAGAAGCTACAGGATAGTGCAAAGGGTGGACACTATGTGCGCAAGTCTGCAACATCGATGGCACAGCGCCGAGCGCTTGGAGCCTTCGTACTATTGCAAGATGGCGAATCTGCACCTGAGCCCACCCCTATGGATCCTGCACACGCCAGTGAGCTAATCAAAGCCACCAGCTATTTCCTCGGTGTCGATGCTGTAGGGATATCACGCTGCCCTTCGTGGAGTTGGTACTCCCATGACGCTAACGGCAACGAGATTACACCACCCCATGATCAGGCCATCTCCATGATTGTCGATCAGGGTTTTGACACCATGGAAGGCTCATCGGGCGATGACTGGATATCGGTAGCCTTATCCATGCGCGCCTACTTGCGTTTTTCTTTGCTTGGCGGGGTGGTTGCAAAGCAACTGCGTAATCTGGGCTATGAAGCCAAAGCCCATACCGTGATAGATGGAGAGGTGCTGCAACCGCCTTTGTTGTTGCTATCAGGATTAGGCGAGGTCAGTCGTATTGGCGAGGTAATTTTAAATCCGTACCTGGGACCACGCTTGAAGTCCGGCGCGGTAACCACCAATCTGCAGATGCAACACGACAAGCCCATCGACTTTGGCCTGCAGAGCTTTTGCGAGTCGTGTAAAAAATGTGCACGTGAATGCCCCAGTGGTGCGATAACCGCCGGGCCGAAGTTAATGTTCAACGGTTATGAAATCTGGAAATCAGATAGTCAGAAATGTGCAACCTACAGGATCACTACCCCCGGCGGTGCCATGTGCGGACGGTGCATGAAAACCTGCCCGTGGAATCTGGAAGGTGTACTGGGCGATGCCGTATTTCGATGGACCGCCATGAACCTGCCGGGCACGGCCCCAGCACTTGCAAAGCTTGATGACATGTTGGGGCGCGGCAGTCTGAATCCTGTTAAAAAATGGTGGTGGGATCTGGAAATACAGGAAGATGGTGGCTATCGGCCCACTGATAAACCTGTCAATGCGCGCGGATTGCAAACCAATCTGAACCTGCAATACAAAGATCAGACATTGGCTGTCTACCCTGCCAATCTAGCGCCTCATCCGTACCCCTATCCATATTCCATGGAGAGAGAAAAAGGCATTGCAGCCTATGATGCGCTTATTAGCGCTGAACAATACCAGCGCAAACTGGCAAACGATGATGTGGAAGGACTTGCTCACGAATACAAACTCGATACAGATAGCCCAGTGCTTGAACTGAAGGTCATAGCGGCAGAGACTAGATCAGCCAACGTTATGGTCTATGAGTTCGCCAGAGCTGATGGAGGCAAGCTTCCTGAGTGGCAAGCAGGTGCTCATCTGGATGTCGTTGTGGCCCCGGAATATTTGCGCCAATACTCCATGTGTGGGAACCCTGCGCATCGCCACAGCTATCAAATTGGCGTGCTCAGGGAAGATCAGGGACGTGGCGGATCGGCGCTCATGCACCGTATATTCTCTACTGGTCGTAAGGTGTTCGTGGCAAAGCCTGTCAATCATTTCCCTCTACACGAGACGGCTACCAAATCGTATCTGTTTGGCGGTGGTATTGGCATAACGCCCATGATAGCGATGGCTCATCGATTACACAGTATCGGTGCAGACTTTGAAATTCATTACTCAGGGCGCTCCAGAGCAGCGATGGGGTTTATCGAACAGATACTAGGGTTTGCTTGGTCGGATCAACTGTCATTACATATTTCTGATGAGGGTACTCGAGCTGATCTACTTTCCCTGCTTAATGAGCCACCAGCGGGTGCACATGTGTACACCTGTGGTGCAGAGCCTTATATGCAGTCTGTTATGAAGACTGCCGAACGTGCTGGCATACCTGAGGACCACAGGCATCTTGAATACTTCTCTGTGCCTGAAGTGCCAGACTATGAGAATCACGAGTTCGTTATCAAGCTGGTCAAATCCGGTAAGCAAGTGGTCGTGCCATCTGATCAATCAGCTGCTGAAGTTCTGGTTGAACACGGGATAAGCATCAATATCAAATGTAGTGACGGTTTGTGTGGGGTATGCCAGTGTGGATTGGTTTCTGGTGATGTCGAGCACAGAGATTTCGTTCTATCGAAAACTCAACAACAATCCACGTTCATCACCTGCCAATCGCGTGCTGCACAACCAAACGGTGTACTGGAACTGGATTTATAGTCCTGCAGCAAATGGCACTGCCACAGGGGAACATCTCTACCAAAAGATCTACTGCGCGTTCACATACTTGCTAACGCGCAGTAAGATCACCACTAATGGCTAAGTTTCTGGTTGCACCAGTCTGAATTTCAGTACTGATGCAACAAGCCGTGCGTTAAGAAGCTTCGTTGTGCGTGCCGCGAATAGGATAATTGTTGTCCGGGTTACGAATAAACCCTAGGCCAGCAATGACACCTGGCAGGTGTGGGCGCAAGAAAGGCGCATTGGAATAATCAACCAGTTGAAGTTTGCCTTCAGCATTGATGGCAAACATGCCAGGTTCTGCAAATGGACGATCATTTTCCTCAGGCGAACGTGGGTGAGAAATATAGAGTCCTAGTTGCTGCATCTGAGCCAGGCTTAAATCATATCCAACCTTGAACTTCAGATCCAATGGTTCGATTTGATCCTGGGTTTTGTTCAGTGGATCGGCTGAGACCGCAACAAGATCCACGCCCAGCTCATTCAACGCAGGCAGTGAATCATTTAGCTCGCCCAAAAAGCGTGTACACAGTGGGCAGTGCTTCCCGCGATAGACAACGACCAGCTGCCAGTCATAGGGTGCTTCTGGCACGCCAAGTGTCAGCTCTCCCCCACCCAGCTTTGAAACACTAATGGTCGGCAAAGCAGCACCTGCTTCTAATTTCATGGGGTTCATACGGATAAACTCGCTTATTTGAGCTGACCATTATATTACAGTTTGATGGCACGGATCCGACATACTGAATTCGGCAATACTTGATATCGCCTGGGCATAGCTTTTCACTGAAATATTTGAACCTGGAACTATCCGGGCAGTAAACGTCCACTTCCACGAAAGATATATCGTTCTGACTGACGCACTAAAGCCCGTCATTGGATATTAAACCGAAGTGCGCGCAGCCGGTACCTACGTTCGAATGCGCTAATTTCAAAAAAACGTACTTGTAAATCGCAACAGCGGTGCAGCATTAGTACAGAGTTTTGAACTAAATTCACGCTTTCGCCACTTACCGAGAAGTAAAGGCACGTTGACGCCAATAGGAAATGTGATCAAATTTGAGCTAAATTGAACCAAATTCAACTAAAGCGGCACCTACTTATACAAGCGATTAAGTGAGCACCTATAGTCATGTTATTAATAACGACGGCCAGTAGTAAATTGAACCGTATGATCCATAAAATGGGGCATGTTCTTACCCTTGTGGCTTCTTTGGCGATGTGGTTCGGTATTTACTCCACGATACATGGAACCATTGCAGACAAGCCCAGTGCAATATACGCAGTTGTGGCAACTACTCAGATTAATGCAAGCTCGATACACCCAAACGCCTTACACATTGAGGCCATAATTGAGAACCAGCATTTTGATGACATGCTGGCAGAATCAGACAGCTGATTTCGATTCGAACACCCAGAATAGTTGTGAAATTCAGCCTGGCATTTAAAGTACACCAGTTCGGTTCAAACGTATTGGGCTGTACGGTGACAAACACTCACGGTACGCCGATCACATTCTCACAACTACCATCTGCCGAATCAATACCACCCTCACCATTACAGGTATCCGCATCAGCACCACCCACCAGCGTATCGTTACCATTACCACCCAGTAGCTGATCATCTCCATCATTACCTCGCAGCACATCATTGCCCGGACCGCCGACTAACTCATCATCGTCAGCATCACCATTCAACACATCGTTACCTGCACCGCCGTTCAATGTGTCATCGCCACTGCCACCAAACAATGTGTCGCGCGAGCCCTGACCCAGCAGCACATCATTACCCACTCCACCCGAGAGGGTGTCCTGACCCAAACCTCCTGAGAGCTGATCATCACCTGCCTCGCCATTGACGATATCTGCACCTGGACCACCGCGTAAATCATCTGCCTGTGGGCCACCGTTCAACGTATCGTTGCCACCGCCGCCATTGACGGAAACTCCAGTACCCACTGTGGCGCCTGTGCCGGTAAAGATCACATCACTACCCGGGCCTGCATTGATACCGTCAATACCTGCTCCCCCATCTATCGTGTCGTTACCACCCTGACCCGACAAGGTGTCGTTACCGCCTTCGCCCTGAATGTCATCATTGCCCACACCGCCAACAATCGTGTCATCACCTGTACCGCCCAGCAGCTCATCGTCACCACCTCGGCCGAACAGCGTATCGTTTCCGCCCTCTCCAATCAACGTGTCGTTACCACCGCCACCGTCCAGCGTATCGTTGCCACTGCCGCCCAGCACCGTGTCATTACTTGCGCCTGCGCACACCACATCATCACCACCCAGTGCATTGATCACATCATCGCCGCTGGTGCCCAGGATCACATCACGAGCATTGGTCGGGACATCGCCATTGGCCAGATTCACCGTAACGCTTTGGCCCAGACACAAAGCAGCCGCACCCGCAACACTCACACTCACAGCATACGAAGGAATAACCTTGCTGCCTAACGAACTGCTGACTACCACGTGATACTCACCGGCACCCAGCTCAAGCGTCAGCTGTGAATACGGCGTACCGCCAAAGTCATCATTGAAGCCAAGCGTACCAAACGCATCAAACACTTCCAGCCCGGTGTCAAAGTCCTGCTCGGTGCCATCGTTGAACGTACGAATCACCACGTTCTCGATCTGCGTCAACGTGAACACAAATCGATCAATATCACCCACCGGGGCAATGCTGCCCGATAGCGTCTGCTCCACGCTGATGGGGGTGGCATCACCGGACTGATCGTTGGGTTCTGCGGTGTCAGGTAACGGCATGAATACGACATAGCTCTCGCCAGTATCGGCATCTGCACCGAATGCTCCAATGATCAAATCAGCAACCCCATCATCGTTGAAGTCCCCGGCACCACTGACCGATCCGTCAGACTGGTCGTCCTCGTCGATACCGTTCAGCACAAAACCATCATTACCATCAAGATCGGACAGATTCAGTTCACCGCTGTTGCCGACACCACGCCCACCAAATACAACATAGCTTTCCCCGCTGTCAATGTTGTTGTTAGGGTCGGCACTACGAGCGCCGATGATCACATCACTGACACCGTCTCCGTTAATGTCTCCCACCGTACTCACTGATATACCGGAAAAATCGTCTTCGTCGACTCCGTTAAGTACAAAGCCATTACTGCCGTCAAGACTGCCAAGCTCCAGCGAGCCCGAACTACCCACACCACTGCCGCCAAACACCACATAACTTTCCCCAGCACGGCTGTTGCCATTAGGATCAGCATCACGTGCACCAATAATCAGATCGTCCACGCCATCATCATTGATGTCACCTGCCGAACTCACTGATCTACCTGAATCATCGTCTTCGTTGATTCCATTGAGTACAAAGCCATTACTGCCATCAAGAAGGCTAAGTTCCAGCGAGCCAGCACTGCCCACACCGCTGCCGCCAAACACCACATAACTTTCCCCGGCATCGAAGTTGCCATTAGGATCAGCGGAACGTGCACCGATAATCAGATCGTGAACACCATCGTCATTGATGTCTCCTGCAGCACTGACCGAAGATCCAGCGAAGTCTCTTTCATCAATTCCATTGAGCACGAAACCATTACTGCCATTCAGGCTACCGAGATTCAATGAACCACTGCTGCCCACCCCGTTGCTACCGAACACCACATAACTTTCACCGGCACGGCTGTTGCCATTAGGATCAGCTTGATCTGCATCAATAATCAGATCGTCAACACCATCGTCATTGATGTCTCCTGCAGCACTGACCGAAGATCCAGAGCCGTCGAATGCTTCAATTCCATTGAGCACGAAGCCATTACTGCCATCGAGGCTACCCAGATTCAATGAACCATTATTGCCAACCACACTGCTTCCGAACACCACATAACTTTCACCGGCACGGAGGTTGCCATTAGAATTTGCATTAGGTGCACCGATAATCAGATCGTCAACACCATCGCCATTGACATCCCCTGCAGCACTGACGGATCTACCGGCACGCTCATTCACATCAATACCATTGATCACGAAACCATTGCTGCCGTTCAACGTGGATAGATCGAAACTGGGCGCGCTGATCACGCCACTACCACCAAACACCACATAACTTTTCCCGGCACCGTTATTGCCATTCCGATTAGAGCGCCTTGGCCCTACCAAAATGAGCGGTTCAAGGAAAGATGTTCCGATAATCAGATCATCAACACCATCACCATCACCATTCACGTCGCCTGCATTACTGACGGAGATACCGGTACGGTCACGGGCATCGATTCCCTTGACGACAAAGCCGGTCCTACCATCCAACGCTGATTAATTGAAGGTGGGGGGCATGGAGGCGGCAAGTGTGGACAAGGGCAGGCCAGCCAGCAGCGCTACGGTTGTCAAGCCTGACAATGCCTTGTTATTTGCTTGCCGCAACAATGACACACGAGGCAACAGAGCAAACCATCGGTTTTTTGACGGTGTTGACCACGGCGATTCAGGCGTGCGATACCCGTGATAACGGTGAATAATCGGACTTGTGCTTACGCGTTTATCTCTGGAATACATGGCTACTTTGCTCTTGTAAGGTACGCTGGCTTTATGATTGCAGACAACCGTTATAACCAGCTTTGTGAAAGAACTTTCTTTTCGAGTATCGATGCGATTGTATCCAGCACTGGAAAACTTGCTGTCGGTTGCCGATGCCTGTTTTCCTCGTTGCATAAGACGTGTGTACCCACTACTGAACAATCAGTTCAATCCACTAGGAATTTCATACACACAGGCGTGGCTCTGACGAACGACAGATCCTTCTTCTGAACGCCAGAATGGATATGAGCACAACGAGACTATGTTTCTGGATGATTAAAACGTTGGATACCAGAATGGGAACATCTAATGACAAATCCACTGTCTGATCAATACGATATGTGACAGTTGCCGATGAAGGAGTTTGACGCGTGGTCTCATGTCGGTGCATACAGATACATCACGGCACCCCAATCACAGTCTCACAACTCCCGGCCGCGCTATCCGTATCACCCTCACCGTTGCAAGTGCCCGTATCAGCACAACCCACCAACGTATCGTTACCCCTGTCCCTCGATAATAGAATACTATCCGCCCCTATGTGATCGGATGCACCAATTCTGAGAAGCAGTGGAATACAAACGATATTGCCAACTGAGCAAGACTTACATCAGGAAACGAGAAGGCAGAAAAAATGGGGTATTTTGAGAATAGTCCAAGTTTCATGCTGACCATTTCTTACTGCGAATCAAGCCTAGCGACAATTGCCAGCGCTATTCTCTTATCCACAAGATGATTGAACAATTGTCCGCTTCTCAAAATTGACATCTCACCAAACTATTGCTTAAGCAGATGGGATAGATCTGGTACGGTGAAAGCTGTTATCAGCTCGGGATTCAATTCGGCTATTTGTTCTGCATCACCGAGCAGACAGTACACTTCTTTTTCGCCAGTTTGCAATCGAGCCCTCTTCCTCAACGAAGCTGATATCCCTATCAGTAAATTCTCTTGACTAATTCCGCGAATGTATCAGCTCACGCAAAATAGGCTTTGATTCCTATGAATACATCAACCAGCGAAAACCCTCGATGCAATAATGTGGGTTTCCAGAGCGTAGAGTGTCCTGATTGTTCGCTAGTCGCCTCTGGTCTCAATCCTGCCGGACGTAATACTGCTTACAGGCTCACTCCGCCCTCATACTTTGTGTAGCTAATACGTCACCAACATCCCAGAGATTTCTTAGGTTGCCTAAGTCCATTAAACTATCGCGCTCTTCTTGGCATAAAGGCCGCCTGCTCTCATAACCTTCTACCATTGAAGCTTGCTGCAGCTCTGGGAGGGAGTAAGAGATGGCTAGATCATAGGCTCGCCAGCCATACGCGCAATGATCAAAGTCGAAAATAGTAAGATTGTTCCCACGAAAATGAACATTACCCAAATGCAGATCGGCATGAATGACGCCAAATTTGTCACCATCAGTTCCTATATTGCTTATACGATCAATATAAGGTTGCATTGGCTGCAGTCTTTCTATGACGTGTCGACCGCGTCTTATTGTCTCTTTAGGCTCAACGCAACTCTCTCCTTCGCAGATCAACCTTGTAGGCTCGTCAACCAGATACTTCAAATCGAGCATATAGCGCTCGAACTTTGATTCAAAAGAATTTGCAGCTAAATGCAAATTCGCCAGAGCAACTCCCAGTTGATAACTTTGCTCAGTGGTCACTGAATTCCTGTTGAGTGCAATACCCTCTGCATAGTGAAAGAGGGCAAAAGCTCTTTGACCGTGCACAGTTTGAATTAATCCCAGATGCTCGCCAGTCTGAGTAGGTATTGCATTGGCTACAGGTATATCCTGTGAATGTAGGTGCCTGAGAAGATCTAGCTCAAATCTATAAGCATCGTCAGAATCTACGTAGTACTTACCGTTTAAATACAGACGGAATATGTATTTATCAGAGCCAGCATCCACAAGGTATGTGTCATTAAACCCGCGTCTGATGAACATGCAGTACTCGATTTCACCAAGGCCGTAGTGTCTATATAAAATTTTAAGTGCTTCTTCTGAGGTTAAAAGAGTGTTCATCAGTTGTATAATTAATAGGGAAAGTGGTGATTTTTTTGTTATGTAGTGTGTGCTCAGCGAGTACATGAAAGTAATGCTAACTCGCGGAGAGTGACCAAAGCCGGTGGCGATGAAGATCAATGGACTGAGAAAACTCTGCGCGCGTCCTTGTCTGCGACCTGTCTCTTAGCGCACAGTTGCCTGTTATGCCCTTACTCGTTTCAAGTAGCCTGCTTTTCGGTAATCTTGCAGACCAGCCTTCGTGAGCTTGCCTATTTCCTTAAAAAGCTTCTCATCGACAAGTTTGAAATTGAAACACGATTTCCCTTGCATACGCTTTTTTAGATCAGCAGAGATACCATCAAGCAACTGTGGATTCACATACACTGGCATAAGATGGTAACTAACGTAGTTTTTCTTAATCTGCACACCACCGAACCACAGTGGCTTTTTATTCTTCATCACATGGAAAGTGTCCACGTAGAAGTTACCCGGCTCATCGTGCTTGATGTCAAGCGACCGAGCACACGGCTCCATGATAGATCTAAGGGTGTTAAACACATCGTTCATTGTTAGCTCCTGGAACCCGAGTGGCCACCCGCCAAAGGATCATGAATGTGATAGCACATTTCAGAGGTTATTGCAGCTTGCAGATCCTTTCTTAGGCGGGAAACAACAGTTGCAACCGCTCAGGATGCCCAACTCACCAGTTGTGAGGGAAATTGTCGTCGTTACTCATTGACGACCCCGAACGCCCGTCGCAATCGGCAGAAAACAGCTGCAACATCGCTCTATTAAGGCGCGACGACACGGCCGGTAAACAAAATCAGGCCAGTCACTCGATCTCGAATCATATACACAAAAGGGCTATTAATACTGACAAACTCTGGTAAGGATTCGACTCCGGCAACCACGGTAACAGCCGCAGCACGTGTACCATCTTTGTCCACTTCTATCCGTGCTTTTTGCTTGGCGAGCACATCCAGACTAGCCCCGCCATCAAGCATTCTTCCGAAGTCCCAGGGACCGACAGGAAACCCTTTCGGTGCGAGCAGCGCGCCTAGATCAAGGTCTGCGTCATCTTCCCAGTTAGGTACAGTGAAGTTAACATCGCTATCATTCATTGTACTAACGACGTTCGCAATAGCGTCAGCCAAGCAATGGGCAGATCCTACGCCGCATCTTTATCAGCGCGCTTACGACGCTTGAGCTTGGCAAGTAGTCGCCTTCTTTGTTGCTGCTCTGCCTCGGCTTTTAATACTTTATCCAGCATCACCGACAGGCTATTCTTTTTCTTCTTCTTTTTGCGCTTTTCAGCTATGCCAATCGTGGGGTAATGACCATCATCTCGACGTTGTCGATAATATGACTGACGGGCATCGGGATCTTGATCCGATTTGGACCAACGCCTCACTTTATCATTCTCACTGTCTCTGGATCGCACTCGGACGCTGTCACTGTAGGACAGTATGGAACTGTCGTGGGTCAGGCGCGCTTGAGCAACATCACTGGAGATCTGATGCTTGGTGAGAACCCTGGCAGTGTCCACGCTTACTATGGGCGAAACTTTCAGCTTTCCACGCCCATCTTTGAGGAGCCGCCCCTCTATCAACTCACTGACGTACACCTTATGATCTGTAAAAACGTTATCCACAATATCAGACAGTCTGGCCAATGCAGCTTCCTTGTCATCATCTCGATTAAAGCGTGTCATGTCATCCAGTGATTCAACAGCATGTTCCAATGACATAACATCTTTAATGTGGGCATAGATTTTAGCGCTTGGCGCCTCTTCATATGCTTGCAATAACCGCCGTTTGAGCTTACCTACAGAATCCGGATTAGTTATATTCAAAGGCTCACTCCTGTTTAGCAAAGTGGAGTTTACGCGCACATCAAGCTCAGAGAAACGCACAGCCAGTCTCTTCACAATGTGTTCGTTAAGCTTGGTTCTGCTAAGTTTTCGGCGGGCAATATAGTGGTTTCCAGCATTGCTGTCTTCGAGCTCACGTTTAACGTTGACAACGCTACCAAACAAGTTTGCCATCTCCTTTAAGGCTACTGCCTGTAGATTCCTATCCTGTTCGGTAGGGTTACTGGGGCCACCAACAACAGGCAACGAAGCCAATACCTTCCTGTGTTTGATATATCCGTCAATAAAGTTAGTAGTAATATCCTCATGGCCCGCTTTTTTCAGCTCAAACAGCCAAGGCAGTAATTCATTGGCTATCCCGGCTGATGAGTTATCTCTGATCGTCACGCCTGCCGCCTCGCTCGCATCTGGCCTGTCTCTTCGCTTCAGTTTCCACTGCCCGGGATCGGTTTCGTCAAGACTTGCGTTACGAAATTTCTTCAAAACGGATTCGAGATCTTCACCGGATGCGGTTTCTCCACGCTCACCGTTTTTTGTCAGCGATTCCATCATTCGTTCAAGCAAGCGTGATTCAGTTGTAAAGCGATCCCACTCGGCGCTGGATGGATCAGCATTTTTTCCTTGATGGCGAAACCTGTGAATATCTGTCAGGCTGCCAAGAGTCTGCGAACCGTAGTAGACGCGCAACGGTTTGGATTTATCCTGTGCGATGCTAGCGCTAATTGCTACGTTAAAAGGCAATCCTGTTGGAATTTTCACGCCGGCAGACACTCCACGGCTGGTATGCTCAACAGAGGCTGCGGTGGTTAATCGCCAGGCACCATCCACTTTGGCATAGCGCAGTTCCAGTCGTCCAGTGCCTTTTGTTGCTGTCGCCATGATAGCCTTAGTCAAGCTAGAGACTGCTTCTTCACGCGATGTGTTTTTTATAAACGGCATTTTGCGCAACAAGCCACCATCGAGTAGCTTCAGCGCCATGCTACCGGCCAAGGTTTCGCTGAAATTATCGTCTATCTTGTTACTACTGCTAGCGCTTCCTTCAAGGCTACCGACGTTAAAATTGACCACGATGATGGCAGCTTCACTGGCAGGCTCACCTCGTTTACTGGTTTTCAAATGGGTAACGGTAGCTGCCAACTTACCGGACAAGCCTCCAAACGTACCCAGATTGGTTGTATTAGTACCCTCTGCACTGCTACTAATGGAATTTTTGGGTGCCGCACCAAAGCCTGTACTTAACGAGATTGATGTATTGCGCACCGTGTAGGCGTCAGTAGAGGCTTCGTTGCCAAAAGCCCTGCGCCTTGATTTTTCTGTCAGCTCGATAGGGGGCGTGCGCAGCGCACCCTCAAAGCGTGCCATATTCGCAGTAAACATCGGATCTGGATCAGCAGCCCCTGTGGTGCTAGCCTCATATAGACTGCGCAACATCGCATACTGAAGCGACATTGATTTTATATACCTGGCGGCTTTGTCAGAACCCTTGATATTGCGCGCACTCAGTATTTCACGATACCGCGAATCATTTTCGTTGGCGATACTTCTCGTTGTTAATCCTGGGGTCTCCACACGCTGGCTAGCGCTTTGCACGAATAAACCGTATTCAGCACCCAGACGTTCAAGATCTGTTTTGACTATTCTTTGAATTTCTTGCGTCTCTACCTCAAGCTCTTGTCGGTTCTTTTTCGAAAGGCGTTTTGATGTAAGGCTGTCTTGATACAGGCGAATACGTGAGTCCAGATAATCGTAATAGTGCTTGGTGTCTGTGTGTGATTTAAGCTCACCACTATCGGATGTGCGTCGCAGGTTGCCATCTGCTGCCATGATCTCTACTGCCTGAATGTCAGGCTTACCCAGCACATCATCAATATAGCTCTGCGCCTTGAAATCCTTACGTCGAGTTTCACTTACCGACACCTTGGCAGCAGCTCCCCAGCCGCCTTCGACTGACTTATCGTCGGCTTCACCAAATTTCAGAAGGCTACCACCAGCAGAGAAGCTCAGATTGACACTTTGCGCGGTGGAACGAACGCGCTCGATGTGCTCTAGAGTTTGCGACTTGATGGGAAGGTTCTGACGTACATCATCCAGATCATCCAACGCATTGCTACGTTTGAGTAACTGCACAAATTGATCTCGATTGGCAACCGTTTTCTGAAGGAGTGCACGTCGCGCATTGATATACTGTCTGGCATCTCGTCCATCACCCTTGCCTCGCCCCATAGCAACATTCAACATATCGCTACTTTCCACTGTGACCAAATCGTCCAGTGTGTCGTACGTACGCCACTCAGCCAGAGAACCACCCGCACTGAGTGAAACATTTGCCTGCGCAGCACCTTTGGCTCCAGCTTT
>JALZVU010000239.1 GCA_023301795.1 Granulosicoccus sp. | reverse complement strand
GTTGTGAGCTGCTGGGCAGAGCATGTACTAACCTCGGACGAGCAATCATTTTTATGACGTCCAGTAATAGGTGTTGCCAAGCACTGTGTTGCCCGATGGGTCTGTGGCAAAGAAAGTCTGAAGCGTCCTGCCACTGTCAAAACTGAGTGTGATGAAGTAGCCGTCAATGACATAGGTCCCTTTCGCATTGCCATCATTCTCGAAGGTGCCGCCATGACCCTCGACAAACGGTACACCAAATGCTGCGGAGGTGAGAGCGCTAACAGAACGGTACTGTCGAGCTATGAAGTCGTTAAGATGTGCCGTAGCGCTGCGCCCGTCTCGTATCGCTGAAGGGCCCATAGCCGCTGTTAAGGTGCGGTCTGGTGAAACCCTTTCGATAATGCCCTGGCTCACTTTCGAAATTTCAATCGTCCATGAACTGAGGCCGTCAGCATGTGCGGTGCTGAGCCAGGTTAAGGTCACTATGCTGATCAGGACGACTCGGACGATACGTGTCATATGATGCTCCGAAATGCGCTGCGATCATGGCGTATTGGCAGCATGAAAATGATGCTCTGCGTCGTTGCGTGCAGAGCTTCCAGACAAATCTTGATAGACAACATTAGGACCTGGACAGAGGGAGTAGAGGAGTTGATGTTAAGAAATCTCACTTGTTAATATACTCTCACACGACCCGCAGGCAATAGCTGAAAGCGCCTGTAGCTCCACAGATATTGCTCTGGGCAAATCTGTACACATGTCTCAATAGAGCGGTTCACGGCTGCAGCTGCTTTGTGTTTGTCAGTGTTATAAACTTCAGGGTCGGCGGCGACATAATGTAATCGCCAGCCTTGTCGCCAGCCCACACGCTCCATACAACAGAATATCACCAGAGCGCCAGTGCGTTGTGCGAGGCGCGGTAACAGTGTTTGCGTGTTGGCAGTGATACCAAAGAATGGTGCAAATATTCCATTGGCTCTATCAGGCTCCTGATCTGGCAAAATTCCTAATGAATGGCCTTGTTGTACGGCCTGTAGCGCTTGTCGAATACCGGCAATGTCCATTGTAGCTGGCGTGCCCCCAAGGCTTACCCGGCCTTCAATTGCGGTGCGTGCTTTGTTGGGTTGACGAGGTTCTGAATAAAAATACGTTAATGCCACATTGCGAGTGATGGCAAATGCAATCAAATCCCAGTTGCCCACGTGCGGTGCTGCAAAAATGATAGGTTGCCCATTCCTACAAGCCAGGCGTACCTGTTTCTCCATGTGAGCCTGGTCGATACGTTTTTCCAACTGCTGGCCTGAGCGCTTTTGAATCCAGAGAGTCTCTGTCATCAGCTTTCCTGTTTCTATCAGGCTGGCACGAACGAGCTGGGCACGTTTGGCACGTGCCAGATGAGGGAAGCAAAGGTTTAGATTGATTTGCGTGATGCGCCGTTGCTCGCCGTTCAATTTCCAGGCAACCCAGCCAACGCAGGCGCCCAGAAGTCGATTCAGCGGCAGAGGCAGCAGTGCGATGGTTGTTGAATACCAGCTCAGTTTGTTCTCCTAAGTCTTACGATAGGTTTTACGCGGTGCTGAAAATAGCTACAACATCATTAATTGCTAGTTATTGCGCTCACTAACCACGATTTTGCGAGAAATGAGTGTAGGAGCAACTCATTAATCTGACGTAGGCGTCAATTTGCCAGAAATCGAAGCTATCGCACAAGCTTTTATTTACAAATTTACAACAGCTGGTGAATTTTCGTATCTTAAGCTGCACGGTGTATGCGCAGGCTGGCGTGTAAGGGGAAGCCCTAATATACAACCTGAACTGGGTCGGGTTATAATGGGGCATTATCTAAAATGAGCATTGAATGAACACTTCGTCAGTCGGGCTGGATCCACAAGCACTTGGGTTGCGCAGCGACTTCCGCAGAGCCGATACAAAGGTAGAGGGAGGCGCACTGCAATCCAGCGCTCTGTTTTCCGCTAATCTGGAAAACCCAACTGTCATAGAGTACGACGCTGGCAAGCTGAACGATGTGTCTGCGATTGCCCAAAAAGTGTTATCAAATATCGGAACGTGAGCTCGCCGTTCATCCTGCACAACGAGCCAGATTGGCAGGCTGCCGCTCAAGATCTTGTTTCTGGTTTGATAGCACTGCCTACCGGTGAGCAGCGTGTTGAATTGCTGGAAAACATAAGCCGTGGACTCGGAAATCAGCTTTATCCGGCGTTTCTGCAGATCCTGCACCTTATCGGTAGCAATGCACGACCAAGGTGTCAGCAGATCGTTGCTGAAACGCTCGTGGATTGTCTTTTATCAGGGCGGTTGCCGTCGGGTACTCTTGCTGCATGGGGAGCAAGCACACAGAGTGGAGACACGGCGTTCGGACAAAGCCGCACGCTAGGCCCCATTGAGTATCTTTGCTCGTGGTACACGCAGCCCAACCAGCAAACACCATTGGAGCAGGGGCAGTTCTCCCGAGCCCTGCAAAGTCTATTAGACCTGGTTGCTGCCGATCCCAATGCACGACAGCTTTATGCGCGTAAGCTGCAGGAGGATGCGCTTGATGCCTTGGGTGGTTCTTGGTCCAGCAAGGCTCGTGCGGGACTAAGTGCACTGGCTACAAGCTGGAACTCCGATGTCGCTTCAATACAAGTGGTAGACGCGTTCCTACACGAATTACAGAGCGAGAGCCTGTTGGATCAGATAGCGCGTGGTCGGCCCGCTGGACTATAGCGGCAGAGAACTCAAGTGAAAAAATCTGATAGCGCGCCGGCTACCCAAGGCGCTGCAACAATTAAGAAGAACATGGACTTTATCTTTTTCGATAATGCCAGATAAGGTAGGTCGTCAGCGTTGATGCGTTGTCTCTGTTGGTAGCCAATTCTAGTTGCCACGACCGCTGGCACTGTTGCAACCAGAAGCGTAAGAAAGGTTACGACCACTACGGTTTCTTTAAATGTATAAGAATCCAGCAAGACGTTGCCGCCAAAAACGGCAACCAGAAACACCACCATCCAATAGTGGTGACCGATAAGTCGATAATCAGATTCCTTAAAAGTAGCCCCATTCACTATGGCGGGGGCTAGAAGCCGTGTAAACCAATGCTCCTGGAGCCAGGGATTTAGCCTCACTGCGGCCTGATACGCGGATAAGTCCCGCTTTTTCTTGGGCGACTGCCGTTGGTTGGTTTTTGTCATTGTGTTGCGAGCTAAACGGGCGTCTAACGTTGATAAGCAAAGAGCGCTGAATATGAGTTTTCGGTTGTCCATGCTTGTTACCAATGATCATAGCGCCTTTTTATTGATCGTAACGCTTAAGGCAACGTCTCTAGCCACAGCCACTCGTTACGACGTTGAATGAAAGTGCGAAAATTTTTATCAGGTGTAAGGGCTTCCCCCAATATTATTGTTCAAACGTTGTTGTTACCATCGTGAATAACGCTTGGAAGCGCTACTGAGAGATCGAGGCAATGACGAAAGCAGACGGTGTTGGTGGTTCATTCAGTGCAGGATCACGGGGCGCATCATTCGGTGGTGATAATAACTCCCACAAGGATTCAACCTCTACCGAGTCAATGGCAGCAACACCCACTATTGCGGAGAGTCTGTCCGGTGTTGGCTCCCACGATGGCGCACAGGAGCGAGCACGACAAGGCTTTCAATATACCGCTTCAAAGCAGACGTCGATAGAATCCATAGCAAGTGCACCATCCACAACTGACGCGATCGCAGCTCAACCCACCACGACAGACTCGTTGAGTACAGTCGGCTCATTGGATGCTGCACATCGTAGTGCGCAACGTAACCAAAGCTTAAATACTGGAACACCTGAAAGCAGGACCTCCGAGGCATCGATAGCTGGATCTATTGCTCAGGGGGCACTGAACACCTATAGCTCAAGAGTGGATGCAAATGGGCGTCTGGCCGCTCACGACGTACTGAGCAATGGCAATGCCGGAAACTTCACAGCGCCAAATGGTGTAAAGCAATCATCGGTTGCAGCGGACTTTTTACGTACAAACAATACTGCTGCTCAAGCATTGGATGCAACGCCATACAGTAGCGCTGCCCGATCCACACAGCATCTTACTGATGCAGCAAACACCGTAGGCCGGATCAATAGAATAGCAGGACCGATTGGTACGTACGCAGGGCCCGTAATAGGTGCTGTGGAAGCGGCGTATGAGAGTGCGCCAGATGCGAGTATCGGCGACAGAGTCGCTAACATCATAGGCGGTGGCCTGAAGGAGGCAGATGACGTGGCAGTAAGCGCTGTCGCTTTCACTGGTGTCACCGCTACACAAGTGGCTCTTTCACCGTTCGCTGGCCCTGCGGCACCTGCTGTGGCAATTACCGCGCCTGCTAGCGGAGCGGTGGCAGCTATTGGGGCCTCTGAATACTACGATGGCAAGGGCCTCGACAATGCATTCGACTCGGCTGTTGACAACTACGTTGAGCCTGCCATTGCTGCTACGGTTGATGGCGTAAGATACGCTGCAAGGGCAACGTCAGATGCAGTAACCTCTGTGTACCGCTCGATAAAAGCCTGGTTTCAAGAATGAGTTTAGCTTGAATACTCGTCGGTATTCTCATCTGCAGGATTTTGCGTACTGTTATCGAAAATACGAATGTCAGTTGCAAAAAAAGAACTGACGGTAGCTTGGGGGTTGAGTAAGTTTT
>JALZVU010000238.1 GCA_023301795.1 Granulosicoccus sp. | reverse complement strand
GAAGGCGAAGGCGAAGGCGAAGGCGAAGGCGAAGGCGAAGGCGAAGGCGAAGGCGAAGGCGAAGGCGAAGGCGAAGGCGAAGGCGAAGGCGAAGGCGAAAAATGATGAGTGATTTTGCTGCGCAGTGCCTAGCGGTTAAACACGCTGATCACGAATTCTTGCTCCACCCTGAGCGTGTTATGTACTGGCCGGCTCAAAAGATCCTGTTTGCGGCAGACGTTCATGTTGGCAAAGAACATGTATTCGCACGCCATGGAATTGCCATTCCCGGGGGCATTAGCGAATCAACGTTGAAACAACTCTTTGCGCTTGCTCACGCGAGCGGTGCGCAGCGGCTTATCGTGCTCGGCGACTTCATGCATAACGTTCCCACAGCAAGTGAAAATTGGCTAGTGACATTAACGCAGCTTTTGGATCAACATTCACACATTGTCGTTGAAGTTGTAGCAGGCAATCATGATCGAGCCGCTGGGCGAGACGTCACCGACGCAAGGCTACTTTGGCATGCATCATCTTTAGAGATTGAGGGTTTAGCCTTACACCATGAACCCTGCAAGGATATTCGCGGCTACGTGCTGTGTGGTCATCTGCATCCTGCCTGGCGCATCGGCAAGGCACGACGTGGCAGTATCAAAGCTCCAGTGTTCTGGTTTCAGGAGCACTGCGCCGTATTACCGGCGTTTGGTGAATTTACGGGGGGTGTTATCATTGAACCCGACGCAAAACGCGACTCTCTATACATGACAGGACCAGATTGCGTTATCAAGGTACCGGCAGAAAATGGTTACGCAACGCGCAAAGCCAGCAAAGCAAAAAACAGTTAATTACGTTACTGTCGCCTTAATACTGTGTTTTTTCATGGTGATTAACAGCACTTTACGCTATCGTTCTACTCAAACATGCGGCTAAATATTCTGCGTTGAATTCATCCAAAGAAATCGCTACCCGTACCATTATCTTCAGTATTTTAGGTAATGCGACACTTGCTCTGGTGAAAGCCGTCGCAGGTGTCACTGGAAATTCTTATGCATTAATCGCTGACGCTATTGAATCAGTCACCGATGTATTTTCGTCTCTGCTGGTACTGGTGGGCATCCGTTACGCAACCAAGCCACCAGATGACAATCATCCCTACGGACATGGACGTGCTGAACCACTGCTCACCTTCACCGTTGTAGGCATATTGTTAGGCTCTGCAGCACTCATCGCCTATGAGAGTATTCAGCATATACGCACACCGCATGAAGTCCCGGAATCGTTCACGCTCTTTGTGCTTGCAGGTATTATTGTCATCAAGGAAGCTTCCTACCGCTATGTTGCCAAGCGTGGCAAGCAGATCAAAAGTACGCTACTCACCGCGGATGCCTGGCATCATCGTAGTGATGCCCTGACCTCGCTCACCGCGTTTATCGGTATCAGTATCGCTATTGCACTCGGCGACGGTTATGAAAATGCCGACGACTGGGCAGCACTACTGGCCTCAGGGTTTATCGTGTTTAACGCCTACTTGATCTTTCGCCCAGCGTTGGGCGAACTCATGGACGAACAACTTCACGATGATCTCATCATCAACATTCGACGCATTGCCCAAGGCGTTGGCGGTGTGGTTGGGACCGAGAAGTGCTTTGTCAGAAAAGCTGGATTGGTTTACCACGTGGACCTTCATCTGGTCGTTTGCGGCGATATTTCTGTACGCGCTGGGCACACTATTGCCCACAATCTCAAAGCTGCGCTCATCGAGCAGCTTCCAGAGTTGTCTGACGTACTCATACATGTAGAACCGTGCAACGAAGTACCTGCACCAAATAACCAAGAGGTTCAGGTGGTGTGGCAACACCGGCATGAGTAAGCTGTAATCAGCGAATCGCGTAGTTGACTGGAATCTGGAGCGTGTACTGAGTCAGATTCATTGATTCTGGAATCGGTGGCATCGGCGAGGCTGCCTGCACCAGCTCCACTGCCGCTTGATCAAGCCCGGGCTCACCGCTGCCCTCGACAACCTGGTAGTCCAATAGTTGGCCATCACTGCCCAATGTAAAGGACAGCAGCACATCACCTTCGATACCACGACGCTTCAGCCTGCGAGGGTAACGTTTGTGTTTTTGTAGCCAACGTTGAAGCTCCTGTTGGTAGCTGAGCAATACCTCAGGGTCACCCACGTACTCATCGGCAGCCTCTAAAGCCACCACTTGCGATGTGCTTATCGGCTGTTCTGACGAATCCTGCGGCCGCTCAGCAGGCTCTATCAAGGCTGAGTCTGGCTCTGGCGTCGGCGTCGGCGTCAGCTCTGGTTCTGGTTCTGGTTCTGGTTCTGGTTCTGGTTCTGGTTCTGGTTCTGGTTCTGGTTCTGGTTCTGGCGTCGGCGTCGGCTCTGGCTCTGGCTCTGGCTCTGGCTCTGGCTCTGGCTCTGGCTCTGGCTCTGATTCTGGCGTCGGCGTCGGCGTCGGCTCAGATACAGGTTCTGCCAAGGCAATTTGCGTATTGAGTGTCACCTGAAGCGTCGCAGCACCCTGAAGCGCATCAGGTTCGGCGTCGGGCAACCGCAGCCACCAATAGGCGCCTGCCATATGTAATGACAGAGACAGGCACAATGCTGATGCCCGGACAGTAAAAGATGACATTTGGATGATCTAATGAGGCTACTAGAGGAGTCTGTCCAAGGATGGAAAATAGGCAGACTGTCGCGCTGCTCGCCCGTTTACAGAATATCAATATTCACAGACTTGCATCCTCGAAAACGTCCACAAACCTATATATTAGTGGCCAGTTATCCCTGTCAACGTTGTTTTCAATTGCAAATGACACTCAATCTTATTACCCTGAACCGTCTTCCAGTAATTAAAAGGCTGTTCGAGGCAGCACCCCGATGACAACCCGCTCACAGACGGCCAACACCACAAGTAACACGCCGTCAGATAACACTCGGGGCACCAAAGTGACAGCAAAAAACCAGTGGATCGGCTATTTCGCGCTGGCATGGGGCATTGTCGGCGTCGTCGCACTATTATCGTTTGCCATCACACGCCTTCTGAGCATCAGTATTACAGCGTTCGGGTTCTCACTAACGGCCACGCATTGGCTAGCGCTTGCCGCCAGTGTGGCGTTTATGGCTTACGCCGAAGGCTATCGAACATTTCAGAAAACCTGGGCGCCCAGAGTTGTAGGACGTGCGTTCGAACTTAAAACGGACTGGACTTGGCTCAGCGTTGTTTTTGCACCCTTTTATTGCATGAGCTTCTTCGACGCTACGCGCAAGCGCATGCTCACCGCGTGGATCACCACCATTTGCATAGTGACCCTTGTTGTTTTGATGAATCGCATCGACCAACCATGGCGCGGGCTGATCGATGCAGGCGTCGTGGTGGGATTGGGCTGGGGCGTTGCGGCGGTTGCCTACCAGGCATTCATCCAGTTTACGGGCGACGCTGGCAAAGGTGGTGATGAGCAGGACACCCACTGACACTCCCAAAGGTGTGTCTCAACGAGTACCAGTATTGCAGAGCATTCATCAGCCCCCCCCTATTCACGCACTCCCTCGGGAGCGTATAGGCACAGGCGGATTAACTGAAAAAAGACATCAGACGAACGGGCCTTAGCAAAAGACCTAGTAATATCACTGTCAGATGTCAACGCCGCCTTTCGAAAAAAAGACGCAGCAGCTCTGCGCTCTCGTCTGCACAAACACCTTCTGTGATCGCGACGTGATGATCCACACCGTGCAAGCGTAGCGACTCATGCACACTGACAACACCGCCTGTACGCGGCTCTCTAGCACCGAACACAAGACGTGCAATACGAGCTTGTAGCAGCGCGCCACAGCACATAAGGCAAGGCTCTAGGGTCACGTACAACGTAGCGCCATCAAGTCTGAAATTATCAAGCGTTGTAGCTGCCATGCGCAGTGCCAGCACTTCTGCGTGTGCTGACGGATCCGTGTCGGCAACACAACGGTTGTACCCCGTACCGACAACCCTGCCCTTGCTAACAACAAGAGCACCTACCGGAACTTCATTTAACGCATCAGCTTGTTGTGCAAGCTGTAAGGCATCAAGCATATGTTGTTGATCAACGCGCTGTTGCTGTTTTGATGTCATGTCTTTTGGCTATTTCAATGGACAGCTACACACATACTAAAAACTCACTTGTCAGCTGAATCACACCGCAGCTAAGCTCACGTCACGTCACGTCACGTCACGTCACGTCACGTCACTCCAGCTTACCGCTCACAAAAAAGGGAGCACAAGGCTCCCTTCTCTACTTGCCTCAAAAGCCAAGCGTTACACAATCACACAACTAATCAAGCGTCAGCAGAAACCGCTTCGCCTTCTTCGACTGCTTTCATGCTCAAGCGAATACGACCTTGCTTGTCCACTTCAAGTACCTTGACCTTGACCATCTGACCTTCAGACAGCTCGTCGGCCACGTTTTGAACGCGGTTTTCAGAAATCTGAGAAATATGTACCAGACCATCTTTACCAGGCAGAATGTTAACGAAAGCACCAAAGTCCATGAGCTTCTGAACGCGGCCTTCGTAAATAGTACCGACTTCGATATCAGCAGTGATCAATTCAATGCGCTTTCGCGCCTCTTCACCTGCCAGACGGTCGCTGGAAGCAATCTTGATCATGCCATCGTCACCGATGTCGATAGTTGCGCCTGTTTCTTCAGTTAGTGCACGGATAACAGCTCCGCCCTTACCAATAACAGCTGCGATCTTTTCAGGATTGATTTTAATAGTGATGAAACGTGGAGCGTGCTCAGACAGATCATCACGCGCCTCGCCAAGCACCTTGGCCATCTCACCGAGAATCCAGATTCGACCACCCTTAGCCTGCTCAAGCGCTTTTTCCATGATCTCACGCGTGATGCCCTGAATTTTAATATCCATTTGCAACGCGGTAACACCATTAGCGGAACCTGCAACCTTGAAGTCCATGTCACCGAGATGATCTTCGTCACCCAGAATGTCAGACAGAACCGCATAGCCGTCGTCTTCTTTGATCAGACCCATCGCGATACCGGCAACAGGTGCTTTCAATGGAACACCAGCGTCCATGAGTGCAAGGCTGGTTCCACAGACGGATGCCATTGAACTTGAACCGTTGGATTCAGTGATTTCCGAGACAACACGGATGGTGTACGGAAATTCTTCCTCATCCGGCATAACAGCCTGCACGCCTCGCTTGGCAAGCTTGCCGTGACCAATCTCGCGACGCTTGGGAGAACCAACAAAACCTGTCTCACCCACCGAGTATGGAGGAAAATTGTAGTGAAGCATGAACGCCATGCGTGTCTCACCGCTTAGCGCATCGATGATCTGTGCATCCCGGGTAGTACCCAGTGTGGCAGCAACGATGGCCTGAGTTTCACCGCGTGTGAACACAGCAGAGCCGTGAGTACGTGGCAGAACACCAGTGTGTACCGTAATGGGACGAACTGTATCAGGCGTACGACCATCAATACGTGGCTCACCATCGACAATACGACGACGAACGATTGATTTTTCCAGCTTGGAAAAGGCGCCTTTTACATCCGAAGCGGAATAACCGTCTTCGCCATCTGCTGCTGCCAGTGCGGCAACGACGTTTTGCTTGGCTGCAGATGCTGCATCCTGACGGGCCATTTTGTCAGCAATCTGGTAGGCAGCTGTAAGATCTGCGCGAGCAGCATCGTCAACTTTCTGAGCCAGTGAAGCATCTTCTTCAGGTGCTTTCCAGTCCCAAGGAGTTGCAGCAACGTCTGCTTTGAGCTCGTTGATAGCAGTGATAGCAACCTGCATTTGCTCGTGACCGAACATTACGGCATCAAGCATGGTGGATTCTGACAATTGATCAGCTTCAGATTCAACCATGAGTACCGCAGAGTCTGTACCGGCTACAACGAGGTCAAGCTTGGACTCTTCCATCTGTGAAACTGATGGATTAAGTATATATTCTTCGTTGATATAACCCACTTTTGCAGCGCCAATAGGGCCGGCAAATGGCATTCCGGAACACGCAAGTGCTGCAGAAGCGCCCAGTAGAGCAGGAATATCAGCGCTGATTTCAGGGTCCAGAGACATAACGGTTGCAATGACTTGCACCTCGTTCATGAAACCCTTTGGGAATAGCGGTCGAAGTGGACGATCAATAAGACGTGAGATCAGTGTTTCAGACTCACTGGGACGACCTTCACGCTTGAAAAAACCACCGGGGATTTTACCCGCAGCGTATGTCTTTTCCTGATAATTGATGGTCAGCGGGAAAAACGGCTGACCTGGCTTTGCCTCACGTCGACCTACCGCAGTAACAAGTACAACGGTGTCGCCCATGCTGGCAACGATGGCACAACTTGCCTGACGAGCGATTTCGCCGGTCTGCAAGGTTACGGTCTCACTACCGAACTGAAATGTTTTTGAATGTATGGTCACAAAATATTCCTGAGAAGGTAAGCGGCCTGCGGCCAGATACGCAAACTAAACGTGGTCTGGCGCAAAGCCTCGATACTCTGCCAAAAGATAGGCTGCACAGCTTGATTTCAGTTGAGCAGCCACGGACATGCCTTTCTAGCGACGCAGACCTAGACGCTTGATCAGGTTCTGGTAACGCGAGGCGTCCTTACGGTGCAGGTAATCGAGCAGCTTGCGGCGCTGATTAACCATTCTCAGCAGACCACGACGTGAGTGGTGATCGTGCTTGTGAGCTTTGAAGTGTTCAGTGAGATGAGAGATTCGCGCAGACAGCAATGCAACTTGTACTTCTGGTGACCCCGTGTCTGTGGAGTCTGTTTGGTGTTCTTTGACGATTTCCGCCTTTCGTTCAGCGCTTAAGCAAGACATATAGGATTAATTACTCGTTAAATGAAAAAAAACTGTGAAATTAGGCTCACAGCAAGCCGCATATTGTATCAGGTTTGATCAGCGCTCAATCCCACTGGAGAACGCGTCGAGGTGACACCCTTCCCACATCGCTCACCTCTCCCAGACCAGCAAGGCGTCGAGCGCTGTCATAAACCCGACAGAGCGTCTTTTCGCTGGGATCTGGCTCGAAGTCCATCTGGCAACTAGCGGGATTGCCGTTTCCGAATACAGTGTCAGCTCCAGCATCTAATGTGACAGAAGGCAGGTGCCCAAGCCCAGCATCAGATGGCAGCAAAAGAGCATCCAGAATCGGCCATAGAGAAGCATCAGGCGGCTGAACGACAGCGCGCTCAGCGTCTGATGATTGTGCAGAATCTGGTGCATTCATCGATGGCGCAACGCCTGGCGATCCGACAGAGCCGGAGGGCTGAAAATAGATGGGTTGAACCTCTGAGGTCTGGGTTTTTTCCGGACCTTCTGAATCCGGCGCCTCCGCCGACAATTGCGCCATCATCTGTTCGAGCGTCTCGATGCTGATCATCGGCATTTGCTCGAAGGGCGACACAAAAGTGCGGCGCAACGCACTCACATGCGCACCGCAACCAATAGCCTCGCCGATATCAGTAACCAAAGATCGGATGTAGGTACCTTTAGAACAGCACACTGCGAGGCGCGCAGTATCACCTGAGAAAGACAATACTTCTAATGAATGAATAGTGACCGGTCGCGGCGGTCGATCGACTTCAATGCCTTCTCGCGCAAGCTTGTAAAGCCTTTTACCGTCAATCTTTATGGCCGAAACCATAGGCGGAACCTGCATGATCGGCCCCATGAATTGTGCACAGATTTTCTCAAAGGCTGCGCGATCCAGATCAGCCGGAACCGGCCTCTCCTGCACCACTTCGCCGTCAGCATCCGCAGAATTCGTCGTGATGCCCAACTTCAGCGTGGTCTCATAGCCTTTGTCCGCATCGAGCAAAAAGGCACTCAGTTTGGTGGCCTCGCCAAAACAGATAGGCAACATGCCAGTTGCCAGCGGATCCAGACTGCCCGTGTGTCCCGCCTTGGCGGCACCAAACAGACGTTTGGCTTTCTGCAAGGCGTGGTTGGAACTCCCGCCGCTGGGCTTGTCCAGCAGCAGGATCCCGTGTACCGGGCGCCCGCGTCGATGTCGTCGAGCCATAAAATCCAGCCTAGGCTATGTTTTCGGCGCTGCGTCGCTGTCCGATTCTGCACTGGCGGCAGTATCCGGATTCTCGTCGTCAGTGGTATTACTGGCCACCGCATCAGCAATAACCGCCGACATATGAGCACCACGTTCAGCGGAATCGTCATAGAGAAACCGCAGCTGCGGCACAGTACGAGTCTTCATCTGGCGAGCAAGCTGCCTGCGCAAAAAACCCGACGCACTGGTCAAAGCTTCTTGAGAGGGATCTCGCTCCTCTGGATCAAATACAGAAAAGTAGATTTTGGCCACTGACAGATCTCTGGAGACATCCACCGATGCGATCGTCAGCATCGGTGAAAGTCTGGGATCCTTCAGCTCGTTACGAATAAGAACCGATAACTCCCGTTGGATGAAATCGGCCACTCTATGGCTACGAGGATAATCGCTAGGCACTAACTGAATAACTCCTGTACTGCTGTATCACGTGATTGCTTAAAGCGTTCTGGCAACTTCGGTGCGTTCAAACACCTCGATCATGTCGCCAGGCTTGACGTCTGTGTAGTTCTTAACGCCGATACCGCATTCAGTACCCATGCGCACTTCCTTAACGTCATCTTTAAAGCGTCTTAGTGATTCAAGCTCGCCTTCGTAGATGACCACGTTGTCGCGCAGTACTCGTATGGGCTCGTCTTTTCTGACCACACCATCGACCACCATACAACCAGCAATCTGACCAAACTTCGGTGAAGTAAAGACCTCGCCAACCTCGGCGTTACCGATAATGCGTTCGCGAACTTCTGGTGCCAGAAGGCCACCAGCAAGCATCTTGGCAAGATCAATGAGTTCGTAGATGATGCTGTAATAACGAAGATCAGTTTCCTGCTCTTGAATCAAGCGGCGTGCTGAGGCATCTGCCCGGACATTGAATCCGACCAGTATTGCACCAGAGGCAGATGCCAGATTGGCGTCCGACTCGTTGATACCACCAACACCACCACCGACGATGCGAACTTCCACTTCGTCTGTGCTGAGCTTCTCAAGGGAGTCGCGAATGGCTTCGTAACTACCTTTTACATCCGCCTTGACGACGAAATTGACAGAAGGCACGTTGCCCTTAATCTGCGAGAACACATCTTCCATACGCTGTGGTCGGCGTTCGGCAAGACGAGCATCACGTTGCTTGCCATGACGAAGCTCAGCCAGTTCACGTGCACTCTTTTCATCAGATGCCACGAGCATCTCATCACCGGCATTCGGTGTTGATGACAGACCCAGCACCTGAACAGGTGTAGATGGACCTGCCTCATCAACTGCTTTGCCGTTCTCATCGAACATGGCACGTACACGACCTGTTACCTGTCCACAGATGAAGCTGTCGCCGCGTTTGAGTGTTCCGTTTTGCACAAGAATGGTGGCAACTGGCCCCTTACCCTTGTCCAGTGAGGCTTCAATGACAATACCGGAGGCATTACCATCGTTTACCGCACCGAGCTCGAGTACTTCAGCCTGCAGCAACAACCCTTCAAGCAATTTATCAACACCATCGCCCGTCAGGGCTGATAACGGTACAAATTGTGTGTCACCACCCCAGTCCTCCGAGATAACACCGTGCTGAGAAAGCTCGTTTCGCACGCGCTCCGGATCAGCACCTTCTTTGTCCATCTTGTTAACCGCAACGATCATTGGCACCGCTGCTGCACGAGCATGCTGGATACCTTCTATGGTTTGCGGCATAACACCATCGTCTGCCGCAACCACCAGGACAACGATATCCGTTGCCTGCGCGCCACGTGCACGCATCGAGGTAAACGCCGCGTGACCCGGTGTATCGAGGAAAGTAATGGCACCATTCTCGGTTTCAGTCTGATAAGCACCGATATGCTGCGTGATACCACCCGCTTCGCCTGAGGCCACTCTGGAGGTTCTGATGTAATCCAGCAATGACGTCTTACCGTGATCAACGTGACCCATGATAGTGACAACTGGTGCACGAGGCTCGACGTCACCTTCAGTGTCGCCCGCTACCAGAGCTGCCAACGCTGCTTCGACATCATCAGCGCTCATAGGATTGGCTTTGTGACCCATCTCTTCAACAACAAGGATGGCCGTATCCTGATCGAGCAGTTGATTGATGGTCGCCATGACGCCCATGCTCATCATCGCCTTGATAACTTCAGCTGCCTTGACAGCCATCTTGTTAGCAAGCTCGGCAACCGTAATGGTCTCTGGCACGTCTACCTCACGCACAACCGGCGTGGTAGGCATCTCGAAACCATGCTTGGCTTCGAAGTTTGCCGGCATAGAGCGCTTCGCCTTGCCTTTTCTGCGGCCTGACTTGCCCTTGGCCACGTGCAACTGGTTACGACCGTAACGGGTATCACCACCGCCACCACCACCGCCGCCTTTGCCGCGACCCTTACCTTTCGGTTTGTCAGCGCCACGTGCACCACCGCGATCATTGCTACTGGCAGCCTGTTGGGCTTCCATGGCAGCGCGACGCTGGAGCTCAGCAGCGACACGTTCCTGCTCGCGTCGCTCCTGTTCGCGCTTGGCATTTTCGTCCGACTCACGTCGTCTCTCGCCAGCAACCTGCTTCTCGGCCATGCGCTCAGCAACGGCACGCGCTTGCGCTTCCATCTCGGCGCGCTTTTCAGCTTCGCGTACGAGTTTTGCTTTATCAGCCGAAGACAATTCGGCTGCAGGTTTCGCAGGCGCTGCACTTGCTGCAGCTGCCTGTTCGACCTGTGCAGCTACCGCAGCTGCGGCCGCCTGTTTCTCTAACGCTGCGACTACATCATTCTCTGATGGTGGCGGCGCGCTGGCTGGTGATGCATCTTGTGCAGGCGCAGCGGAATCCGCAGCAGCCTGGCTGGCAGCTGCCTGACTGGCCACAGCATTAGCGGCCTCCTCAGCAGCTTGGCTAGCAGCTTCATTAGCTGCTTGAGCAGCTACCTGATTGGCAACATCTGCCTCCGCTGCAGCTGCCGCTTTCGCGTCAACCACGGGCGGTGCAACTTTCGCAGGTGCAGACTCAGCCTCAGCTGCCACCTCTTCAGATGCAGACGGCGCAGCAGACTCTGTAGGAGCCGCATCTTCGCCCGGGCGAGTATAGGTACGTTTACCACGTACCTCGACATTCACTTTCTTGCGCCCGGACGCATCAGTTTTCAACTCACTGACACGCTTACGCTTAAGCGTAATCTTTTTACTAGCGCCACCTGGAGCGGCTTGCCCACGAGACTCTCGAAGGTGCGTCAGCAACGTCAACTTCTCCGAATCGGAGATCATGTCGTTTTCGCCAGTTTTGGGAATACCCGCATCTCCAAGTTGCACAAGCAACTTTTCAATCGGTGTTCCAACGACCTGCGCGAGCTGTTTTACAGTTACTTCAGCCATAGCTTCTCTTGTTTTTCCTGTACGACCAGCATCGCCGGACGTTACTACTATCTATTCACTTTGCCACGAACCCTTGCTCACCATACAAAACCGCGAGCGCTACCTTCAGCTGCTAAAAGATCATGTGCTCGGCTCCGGCTCATCAGCCCCAGCCTCTTCGTCGGCGAACCAGCTCTCTCGCGCCTTCATGATCAGCGTTCCGGCAAGTTCTTCATTCATACCCTGAACCACCATAAGATCGTCTATGGATTGATCTGCCAGGTCATCAACTGTCAATATTTCATGAGACGCCATTTCAAAAGCAAGCTCTTCACTCATCCCTTCCATGGCAATTAGCTCAGCCGTTGGCGTGTTGCCACCAAGCTTTTCTTCTGTTGCGATAGCTTTTGTCAGGAGAGCATCCTGAGCGCGACTACGCAACTCGTCAACGATTTCCTCTTCGAATTCGTCAATGTCCAGCAATTCATCGCGAGGTACATAAGCCACTTCCTCAACGGTGGTAAACCCTTCCTGCACAAGAATAAGTGCAACTTCTTCATCGACATCCAGCTGATCGACAAATACCTGAACAGTCACCTTGGACTCTTCTTCGCTTTTCTCTTCAGCTGCCGATTCATCCATCACGTTCAGCGTCCAGCCCGTCAGCTCCGAGGCTAGTCGGACATTCTGACCGCCGCGCCCTATTGCCAGCGACAGCTTCTCACTCTCGACAGCGATGTCCATGCTGCCTTTTTCTTCATCGACCACAATGCCCTTGACTTCCGCCGGGGCCATGGCGTTGATAACGAATTGCGCAGGATTCTCATTATGCAGAATGATATCGATGCGCTCACCTGCGAGCTCGTTAGACACCGTTTGCACTCGAGAACCGCGCATACCTACACAAGCGCCCACTGGATCAAGTCTGGGATCTAATGATGAGACAGCAATCTTGGCACGGGCGCTAGGATCACGAGCTGCACCGTTGATTAATATAACGCCCTGACCAACCTCAGGTACTTCAAGCTTGAAAAGCTCGATAAGAAATTCTGGTGCTGTCCGCGTCACAAACAATTGTGGACCACGGGGCTCGCTACGTACCTCGCGAAGATAACCTCGCAACCGATCGCCAGGGCGAACAGCTTCACGGGGAATCATGTCTTCGCGGGAAATGTAGGCTTCCGCATTGCTGCCCAGATCAAGGTACACACCACCGCGCTCAAGGCGCTTGACGATACCCATGACCAGCTCGCCAACGCGATCGCGATAGGCGTCGACGACCCTCTCGCGCTCGGCCTCGCGGACCTTCTGGACAATGACTTGTTTGGCGGTTTGCGCAGCTATTCTTCCGAAATCGACTGAATCGATTTCTTCTTCAACAAAGCCACCTAACCCGAGAGATTCGTCATCATATTGTGCTGCGGAAATTGTGATCTGCCGAAGGGGGAATTCCATCTCGGCATCATCTTCGACGATTTCCCAACAACGATAGGTGAGGTAATCACCTGTGGTGCGATCGATAGAGACGCGCACCTCAATATCACCACCGTGTCGCTTACGCGTCGCCGATGCCAGCGCAGCTTCCAGCGCTTCAAATATAATGCCCTCGTCAACGCCCTTCTCATTTGAGACAGCGTCAACTACCAGGAGTATCTCTTTACTCATTTATCACAAGCCTCAGTACGAAGTGCGCAAAGCCCACTTGTAAAGTTACTGTTGTTGTTATTCTGAACAGCCCGATGCCGACCCTCAGACCACCACCTGACCGACGCCATCAAGGCATACGTCCGATGAGATGGGCTTGCTCAACGTCAGTCACTGGCAGATCGTAATCAATACCGTCTACCTCAACCACCGCATTCGCATTTTCCACACCCACAAGTCGCCCTTTAAAATTACGCCTGCCGTTCACTCCGTCCGCCATTCTCACGCGTACCTGCTCACCTACCTGAGCCGCAAATTGCGCCTCAGTGAACAATGGGCGATCGACCCCTGGCGATGACACTTCCAGCAAATAAGCACTCTTTATCGTATCTTCAACATCCAGTACCGCATTAAGCTGACGACTGACAGCAGCACAGTCTTCCATGAGGATGCCATCGTCCTTGTCAATGTAGACTCGCAGCGTCTGACCATTCTCTGCCTGACCAAACTCTGCGCCCACAAGCTCGTAGCCCAGACCGCTGACTACCGGCTCAACTACGCTGACAACTTGAGGACTTGCTCGCTGCATGCACTACTTACTCCAGAATAATACGACGACCCGACCAATGAAAAAGGCTCCCTCAGGAGCCCATGAAAACGCATATGACTGACGCCCATCTACCAGTTGGCGACAGGTTGCCTGAGACAACGCTACTATCAGCAAACCGCAGATGCCGAGGGAGTTCATTGAATATATTGCGCAGAGTATAGCAGCCTGTACTGTGCATAGCCATAGGCGTGACAGTCCTTTTGCAATTGCAACAGTTTAATGTCAAATCGGTAAAAGCTACGGTGAGGGAGTTACATCAATAGGGAGATGGCGCGTAACCCTGTTGATCTGCAGAGTAATCTGACTGTTCACGGCATTGACTGGAAACAGTTCCAGTTAACGCGATACACTCGGACTGAGCCTGACAGCAAGGCGTCAACCCACCAACACCAAAATCACGGAAAATAACATGGCACTAAACGACAACGTTTGCTCCCTCGTCCCGTACTTCACCGTTCAAGACGGCAAGCTGGAGGAATTCAAGGCCCTTGGAGCACAAATGGTAGAACGCACCATGAATGAGTCCGAGGTGGTCTTCTACGGTTTCAGCTTCAGCGGCCAACGGGCACACTGTCGTGAAGGGTACACCAGCGCTGCAGGCATTCTGGCCCACCTGGAGAACGTTGACGGCCTTCTCAAGCAAGCGTTAGCCATAGCCAGCCTGGACCTTCTGGAAATCCACGGACCAGCAGCCGAGCTTGAGCAACTCAAAGAACCACTGAGCGGATTGAATCCCACTTACTTCACGATGGAGACAGGTTTTCGCCGCTAACGACAAAAACTTGAGTTCTTCGAGGTAACTGGCACAATACTTTCACCCAACCGGTGGTACCCGGTCCACCACTTGCTCCTCAATCATGTCTTTGCCATTACCTCCAAACCTACCAAATGAATTCCAGAACCCTGAAAACGACAGCACAACCGTTACTCATCAGGCAAGCTTTTCGGTAGCATTTAACTACCCGGTGGTTTTCACCAGTCATGCGTTTGCGCTGGACAACCCGGCGCTGGCTCAAACCCTGACATTACAAGAGCCGAAAAAGCGCCATCGGGTACTAGTCCTTATCGATGATGGCGTGGCCACCCACACCCCATGGCTAAGTCAACAGTGGCTATCTTACGCCGATCACTATTCAGCAAATATAGCCTCTGCTGGCACTCCCATTATTGTTCCTGGTGGCGAGAATGCCAAAGAGGACACTGCCCTGCAGGACGACCTGTCCCAACACATCGAAAACAACGGCATCGACCGGCATTCCTTCGTCATCGCTATTGGTGGAGGTGCAATGCTGGACGCGGTAGGCCTGGCAGCAGCCACGGCACACCGCGGCGTTAGGCTAATTCGAATGCCCACCACCGTACTTGCGCAAAATGATGCAGGTATCGGCGTTAAAAACGGTATTAACCGATTTGGTCAGAAAAACTGGTACGGCACATTTGCCCCACCCTTTGCGGTCATCAACGATGATCAGTTTCTGCTTACGTTGGACAGTGATCATCGTCGCGCTGGCATGGCGGAAGCCGTGAAGGTAGCGTTGATACGAGATGCAGTATTTTTTGACTGGATAGAAGTCAACGCGCAACGCCTGGCAGCATTTGACTCCAAGGCGGTAAGGTATCTTATCGAGCGATGCGCACAGCTACATCTGGATCAAATCACACAGGCGGGAGATCCTTTCGAAAAAGGTGCCGCTCGCCCTCTGGACTTTGGACACTGGGCAGCTCACCGCCTTGAGAAAATGACAAAAAACAGGATAAGCCATGGCGATGCAGTCGCGATAGGCATCGCACTAGACAGTCGTTATTCCCAGCTAACCGGCTTGCTGGACGATGACTCCCTCAACCGGATCATCTGCGTACTCACAACATTAGGGTTTGTGTTGAATGATCAGGCATTGTTTGAACGAGACAAACAAGGCCAATGCTCAGTAATTACCGGGCTTGACGATTTTCAACGTCACCTGGGCGGACAACTGACGATCACCTTACTGGACACTATTGGCGAGGGACGGGAAGTGAACCACATGGACACCAACATCATTGAAACCGCATTGCTGCAGATGCAGGCCGGAGCCAATCCATGAAGCTGTCGCGCGCTGGAGTCAATAGTTCACACTTGGGATACTGCACAAACATCCATGCTGGCGAGCAGTGGAATGAGTTATTGCCATTGCTACAAAAGCATGTGCCTCATGTCAAACAACAAACCAGCCCAGACGCGCCCTTTGGCTTAGGTCTGCGCGCATCGATGGCCAGCATCACATCACTAAAGCACCCAGACGCGTTGGCCGAATTCAAACAATGGTTACGCTCGACAGACGTCTACGTTTTTACAGTCAATGGTTTTCCCTATGGAGCGTTCCACGGAACGAAAGTCAAGGCAGATGTATATCGGCCTGACTGGAGCAGCCAGCACCGACTTGATTACACCTGCACTATTGCCGATGTACTCGCAGAGCTTGCACCACCGGATAACTTTGGCAGCATCAGCACAGTACCTGGAACCTTTCGCGAATGGGCAGACACCGATACCAAAGCGGCGATTGTGCGCAACCTGCTGAGCTGCGTTGCGCACTGCATGGACGTACAAAGGCGTACGGGTGTCACGATAGCAGTAGCGCTTGAACCAGAGCCTGCCTGTTTACTGGAAACTGTGGACGATGTGATCGCATTCTTTGAAAACGATCTGTATGCGCAAGCCTCAGTACATTCGCTAGCAAAGCTCACAGGCATCAACCCCAGTCAAGCTGCAATTGCACTGCGTACGCATCTTGGAATTTGTTATGACATTTGTCACGCGGCAGTGGAGTTCGAAGACCCCTTGGCAGGCATACAACGCATGCAATCTGCTGGCATTCCCATCATCAAACTGCAGCTAAGCTCAGCACTTCGAATCCCTCAGGTCAATCAAGAATCACTGGCTGCCCTAGCGGCTTTTGATGAACCCGTATACCTTCACCAAGTGGTTGAAAAATGCAGCGAAAGGCTTACGCGTTATGACGATTTACCGCTTGCCATGCAGGCACATGAACTGCAACCATCCGGGCAGACTAAAGAATGGCGGGTACATTTCCATGTCCCTGTTTTTCTTTCAACACTCCCAAATTTCGGTACCACCCAACATGACTTGGCTCGCGTCCTCGACGCGCATGCCCGCAGCCCGATAGCGCCGCATCTGGAAGTTGAAACCTACACGTGGGACGTACTGCCAATGCATTTGCGCAACCTGCCTGTGGGAGATGCGATTGCGCGAGAGCTTGCCTGGGTGAATGACACATTACGAACAGCCGAAGCTACTGTCGAGACGGCCTGAGGTAGCGACCATGAATTACATGACACATCTGACTTTGGGCAGAGTATCCAACCTGCCTACAGTATGGACAAACGTATTGGCCGCAAGTGCCGTGACTGGGGCCACGCTAGGCTTATCCAGTTGCTTATTACTACTGGTTGCAATGACGCTTTTTTACATTGCAGGCATGTACTACAACGATGCATGCGATGCAGACTATGACAGCCAACATCAGCAGCACCGTCCTATCCCTTCGGGCCACATCAGTCGTGATCGGGTTGAGGCCTATGCGCTAGGGTATGCCACTATCGGCTTGTTGCTTGTCTATAGCGCTCGTATGTCAGCGCCAGATGCTCAAGGCAGTGGCAGCGCGGGATGGCTGGTGAGTGTCGCCATGCTTCTAGGCTTTATCATCATCTACAACCGCCATCACAAACAGAACCCATTAAGCCCGTTGTTGATGGCAGGTGCTCGTGCCTGTGTACTGTTAACCACAAGCTATGCACTCACAGCCAGCCTGTCTCCGATATTGTTTGCAGCCATGCTATGCACACTAAGCTGGATTATCGGACTTACCTACTTTGCCAAACACGAGCACTCCATCGATTCTCCTCGCACGCTTTTGGACTACTGGCCGCTTGCATTAATGAGTATTCCTGTGTTCATGGGCACGGCCTTAGGGGTTTCGTCGTCGGCCAGTGCACTGGTTCCCGCCGCTTTGCTGATACCCGTTATCGTTACTGCCCATGCGCGAGTTACGAAAGGCACTGGCGCTGAAAAGGGTCAGGCCATTGGGCTGATGATTGCTGGCATTTGCCTGGTAGATGGCGTCTTTCTCAGCATGGTTTGGGGACTTTCTGGCGCTGTGACCTGTATCGTTGGCTTTGGCCTGACGTTGGCTTTGCAGAAATGGGTTGCGGGTACTTAACTCGCGTTGTTTCAGCTGGCAAACTGTCCGAGGTATCTGCGCAGCCGACTAATTCCAGCCGCGTAGACGTCCGGGCTCAAGCAACCCCATTCAACGCAACAGCTTCAAACTGATGCGCCAACACAAAAGCCTTGAAATCAGTTGCATGCATGGCACCTTCGGGTAGCACCGCGGCATTGCTACTGATCACTAACGGTCCATCATCTTCACTATCGGTTACGCGTCCGTGCGAACCTTTAACCAACTCGGTGGCAGACGGGGATATGACATCCATGAGGCGACTGAAACCCAATTTACGAGCTCCTAGAATTGATGCCACTTTCAACATGGGGATTTTAATGTCAGGATCTACGAATAGCTCTACAGGGTCGTAGCCAGGTTTTCTGTGAATATCCACAGTTCTGGAATAGTCAGGGGCTTTGTCAGCATCCAGCCAGTAATAATAGCTAAACCATCGATCCGCATTACTAGTGGCGATGAGATCTCCAGATCGATCATGATCGAGCCCGAGCGAGGCGCGCTCATTGCCTGCAACCACCGATTCGATTCCTTCAACATTCAATAACAACTGACGCACCTCTTCAAAGCGCGCCGGTTGATTTACATAAACGTGCGCCAACTGATGATCAGCGACAGCAAAGGCACAAGACGCACCCGCATCCAGCTGCTCCATACCTGACTCTTGCCTGACGGATAACAACCCTGCTCTACGCAGGTGGCGATTGATATGAATGGCATCAGTGACTGATGTTATTCCATACTCAGAGACAATAATGGTATCCGCACCCTGGGAATCCGCCGCTTCAATAAGCTCTCCACATAACTCATCAAGCTCTTGTAGGTCTTTTTGTATTCGCGGATGTGACAAATCTGGCCCCAACCGTTGCAGGTTATAATCCAGATGCGGCAGATACGTTAACGTCAGGTTGGGTTGTCGGGTTTTCATCACATGCACCGTGGCATCGCTTATCCAGCGGCTGGACGTGATGTCAGCTTTCGGTCCCCAGAAGCTGAACAGCGGGAATTGCCCAAACTTATCATCCAGCTCATCATGCAGATCGCTTGGGTACGTGTAGTGATCAGGTATTTTTCGACCATCAGCCGGGTATTGTGGCCGTGGCGTTGCACTCCAGTTAGCTGTCGAATACATGTTGTACCACCAGAACATCTTTGCACAGGTGTAGTCGGCGTCCAGACGCTGTGCTGTCTCCCAGATTTTTTCCCCACCCACAAGGTGATTGGATTGTTTCCAGAAGCCAATCTCGGCGCGCTCACGGTCGTACCAACCGTTCCCTACTGCACCATGTTTGTTTGGCATTTCTCCACTGAGCAAGGTGCTTTGAACCGAGCAAGTGACTGCCGGACTGATGGTTGTCAAGGCACGTTGCCCGCCTCTGGCCGCTAACTTGCGTAGGTTTGGGGTATGCTCACTCACCATCGAAGGGCTCAGACCCACAGCAAGTATGACCAGAACCGGTTTCATGCAATTACCCCAATTTAAAGAACGAACTTACGGTTAAGCAAATGTCACTCCAGAGTACTCCACCCGATGCAGATGCCCGTCAACAGGCACGATTGATACTTCAAACCGCCTTGAAATCATCACTAACGCTGGATCGGCAACAGTGGTTAAGTGATCAGCTGGCATTGGTAGTCATTGAAAAAAGCAATAGAAGCGTTGATCTAGCATTTGGCCTATGTCCAAGGCGCTTAGGATCTGACACGGTGTCCATGGTACCGGTAGAGCGAGCCAAACTCAATGAACTCATGCCGGGATGGAACGCACACACGCTAAGCGTCGATGCCTTAGCGCGGATGCTAGTGTTGACCTGCTTCGACCACCCCTTACAACTCGCCGAACAAGTGGGTCGACTGCTGCGTCATGCAGACCTGAAAGAACAAACGGCATTATACGGCGGCCTGCCTCTCTACCCATCCTCAGATGCCCTTAATGATCATCTGGCGGACGGGCTACGCAGCAACATGAGCGAAGTCTTTGAAGCCATTGCACATAACAACCCCTATCCTGCCTGGTATCTTGATACTCACCGCTTTAATCACATGGTATTGAAAGCACTATTTATCGACAGTACACTGGCACCTATCGTGGGACTTGAAACGCGTAGTAACGTCGAGCTTGCCCGTATGCTGCTCGATACTGCTCGCGAGCGCCGCGCTGCTGGCCGCACTGTCAGTCCGGAATTATGGACGGTTGCCAAGCCGTACATGTCACCAGCTGAGCAAGAAGAATTCAACTTGGAGAGAGCGACATAATGTTCATAGATCCGCACGCCCATATGATTTCACGCACAACGGATGACTATGAAGCAATGGCAGCCGCGGGCGTGGTTGCCATCATAGAACCTGCATTCTGGCAGGGACAACCACGTACACACGTGGCAACTTATGAAGACTATCTGTCTGCAATTATCGGCTTTGAGCGATTTCGTGCAAGTCAGTTTGGCATCAGTCACTACTGCACAATTGGTCTCAACTCAAAGGAGGCCAACAACGAGTCACTGGCAGAGGACGTCATGCAGATATTGCCGCGCTTCGCACTGAAAGAAAAAGTGGTGGCGATTGGCGAGATCGGTTACGACGAACAGACAGAACTTGAAGACAGATACTTTCGCGCACAACTCGAGTTATCTCTGGAGCTTGAACTTCCAGTGCTTGTTCACACGCCACACAGGGATAAGAAATCAGGCACATTACGCTCGATGGATGTGTGTGAGGAGCATGGCCTTGATCCAAGCTGGGTCATCGTTGATCACAACAATGAAGAAACTATCGACGACGTTCTGGATCGAGGTTACTGGGCAGCATTCTCAGTATATCCGTCAACCAAAATGGGCAGTGAACGCATGGTGGCGCTGCTACAGCAATATGGCGGTGAACGCATTATTGTTAATTCAGCCTGCGACTGGGGCATCTCTGAACCTCTAGCTGTTGCCAAAACCGCTCAACTGGCCTTGTCCAGAAACGTTGATCCAAAAGCCGTGGAGCTTGCCTGCTATACAAACGCGCTAACCGCTTATGGCAAGAGCGGACAGATACACGAGAGTGACTGGTTAAACGCGGCATCTGTAGATCAGCGCGATACATTTGAAGGCAATTCAATTTTGCGTGGTGGCCGAGAGCCTGTTATCGAAGCGCCCAAGGTGCAGCGTACGGCAGGTAATTTAATTATAAAGTAGGCTGGGAGAGGCTACCACACAGGCCAAGCTCTCAAGTACCGAAGGCCTGCAAGTCCCTAAACCAGCTTAAAGCGCGCAACAGAGTCAACCAGCTCATGAGACTGACTACGCAAGCTTGCGGCGGCAACAGTACTTTCTGCCACTACAGCCGTGCTGCGCTGGGTTGCGTCATCCATACCGGTGACCGCTTGACCGACCTGCCTGACCGCCTCGCGCTGCTCAGCGCTAGCGTGGCTAATGTTACCCACTAACTCGGTGACACTACTAATGGACTTAACTACATCGTTCATGGTTACACCGGCCTTATCGACCAGCTGCCCGCCTTTTTCAACTCGCCCTACACTGGTGTTGATCAATTCTTTGATTTCGTTAGCAGCGTCCGAGCTACGATGAGCAAGCGCTCTTACTTCACTGGCCACTACCGCAAAACCTCGGCCCTGGTCACCCGCTCTCGCAGCCTCCACCGCAGCGTTCAGAGCCAACAGATTGGTCTGGAAGGCAATGCTGTCGATGACGGCAATGATGTCGACAATCTTCTGCGAGCTGGTGTTGATTTCAGCCATGGTGTGCACCACTTCTGCAACAACGTCTCCACCAGCCTTGGCCACTGATGACGCTGTTTTAGCCAAGGAGTCGGCTTGTTGGGCGTTGGAGGCATTCTGGCTCACCGTGCTACCCAGTTCATCCATTGCGGCTGCAGTTTGCTCGAGAGAGCTTGCCAGCTGCTCAACCCGTTGGCTTTGATCAGTACTGCTGTCCGAAATTTGTACAGAGCCAGAGGCAATAACTTCACTGCTGCTGCGCACCTGAGCAATAAAAGTCGAAAGACTCTGACGCATTTGCTCCAGGCCCGCCATCATACTGGTGGTGTCACCCGTACGTAATACAATCGGCTTTGACAAGTCACCTTCGGCGATATGATTGATCGTTTCAAGCGCAAGTACTGGATCACCCCCAATTTGACGGGCCAATGAGCGAGCAAGCAATGCTGCTCCGAGCAAGCCAAACACAGCAAACACGCCCAGAAAAATATAGCTCAATTGTATTGCAGATGCCTCCTTGCTCTCGGCATGCGACACCGCTAAGTACACCTGTTCTTCCAGCTTGTCGGCAGCTTCGATCAGGGTTCTTGTGGGCTCCCGATCCAAGCCTGCCACAACACTATCGCCGACAGCTGACAAGTTCCCAGACTGCACATAGGCATTGAATCCGTCTGAATACCCAATACCCATTTGCGTATGCGCCACCTTGAATTTGCGAACCAGATCACCGGCCTCGCTTCCCTCAAGGGCAACCAGTAACGTATCGACCTGCGAACCAACCAGCACTTGCTTGTCCTGGAATCTAGTCCAATATTTTTCACGCTGTTCTGGATCAGAACCGCGCAGCAGTGTGTTCTTCCACTCCTGTACTTGGGTCTTGAAGTCAATCAACACCTCTTTTATCGCCCGTTCATGCGCCACCTGGTTTTCAAGGGTGTCTTCATATTCCACCAAAGATTCACGCAACTGATACAGCCCCGCTAGCCCTGCGCCGATAGATGAAATGATCAGAAGACAGACGAGAGAAAACGTCTTAAGAGTCAAAGAATTCATAGGCATGGGGCAGGTTACTCGCTGAAACGCGGTTAGAAGCGCGGAACGCTCAATGACCAATGAATCGGCAATATGCAAGCCAACTTAAGGCTCATTCTCCACTAAACCGACAGAAAGGCCTCTCTTACCTGAGGTGATGCATCCAGCTCAGTAAACGTACCATCGTATTTCTTGAGTCCCCCTTCAATGATCACCGCCCTGTCAGATACCATCCGCGCAAAATGCAGATTCTGCTCGGAAAGCAGCACCGGTAACCCCTCAGCTTTAAGCTTGAGTATGGTCTGCGCCATTTGCTCCACAATCACAGGCGCAATGCCTTCACTAGGTTCATCCAGCAACAGTAACCGAGGGTTACCCATAAGCGTACGGGCGATGGAAAGCATTTGCTGCTCACCGCCAGACAAGGCCTTACCGCGATTGTTGCGACGTTCGGCCAGGTTGGGAAACAGCTCGAACAAAATATCTGTTGTCCACTCAAACACACCCTCGCGTGGAGGTTGACGGCCGACTTCAAGATTCTCACTAATGGTTAGATCTGTGAATATTCGGCGCTCTTCTGGCACGTAACCAATACCCAGCTTGGCCACTTTATGAGTAGGTGTGCCCACCAGTTCGTGGCCATCAAAATTGACAGAGCCACTGGCAGGCTTTACCAGTTGCATTATCGACTTGACCGTAGTGGTCTTACCGGCGCCGTTTCTACCCAGCAGGGACACCACCTCGCCTGTCCCGACACTAAAACTCAGATCACGCAAAATATGAGCTCGACCGTAGAAGCTGTTAACGCCTTGTAACTCAAGCATGCTGATCACCGCCCGGCGCGCCGGCATGTTCGTCAAGGGTTTGATCCTCAAAGAGACTACCTCCCCCCAGATAGACCTCCTGCACCATACGGTTGTTGCGAATCATCTGAGCACTACCCTCCGCTATCAGCTCTCCTCGGTTAAGCACCATAATGCGCTGCGCATGCGCAAAAACTACGTCCATATCATGCTCTGTGAACAACACGCTGATTCCGCGCTGGGCAACAATATCGGCTGTTAGCTGCATCAAGGCAATACGCTCACTGGGGGCCATACCTGCAGTAGGCTCATCCATCAGTAGCAATGACGGCTCATGACAAAGCGCTATGGCAAGCTCCAGTCGCTTCAGATCGCCATAGGCCAGAATGGCACACGCTCGTTGTGCCTGTTCCGGCATGCCTACAAGCTCCAACAGCTCCATGGCCTGTTTTTCGTACAGGCGTGTTGCGTAGGATGTTATGGAGAACACGCGCTTGTGATGTGAGATAAGCGCCATCTGAACGTTTTCGATAACAGTCATCGACTGATAGGTGCCGGTAATCTGAAATGTCCGACCCACACCACGGCGCCAGACCTTGCGTGGCAGCATGCCAGTAATACGCTCACCCTTCAAAAATACATCACCCTTAGTGGGTTTGAGCTGTCCCATGAGCATATTGAAGCAGGTGGTTTTACCGGCGCCATTGGGGCCTATCAACGCAAGCAGTTCACCTGGCGCAACACAAAAATCAACGTTACTAACCGCATGTATCCCACCAAACGATTTGCTGAGACCGACAACTTCAAGAACCGCACTCATGTCGAGCTACCCCGCACGCGTTCGAGCAAAGAGCGAAGCGAACCCACAATACCGGTAGGAGCTACGATGACAACAAAAATGATTAGCAAGCCCAAAGCAAGACGCCAATATTCAAATCGTGTGAGGTAGTCCTTCACCAGCTCCAATGATGCAGCGCCAACCACACCACCGGACAGGGTTTTAACGCCTCCCAGAAACACAACGATGAGACCATCAAATGATTTGGCAATTTCCAGCTCATTAGGAAAAACACTGCCTTTGGAGAATACGAACAACCCGCCAGCCACCCCCGCTAATACACCGGCCACTGTAAAGGCCATCCATTGCACTCGTTTCGTATCGATGCCTGTTGCCTCTGCCTGACGCTGAGAATCACGCGCTGCGCGCAATGCAAAGCCAAACGGCGAATGAGCCATATGGCGCAACAAAATAATCCCACCCACACCCACAATCGCCGTGAAGTAGAAGTAACTGTTGGCCTCGGATAGCCACTTGGCAGGCCAGATGTTCACTAGTCCGTCATCACCGCCTGTGAACTCATCCCACTGGAACACCAGAGACCAGAGCAGCTGGGCCAATGCCAGAGTCAGCATGGCAAAGTACACGCCAGTCAATCGCAAGCAAAGCCAGCCGATGATCAAGGCTGCCATGCCAGCACCTACGGGTGCCAACAAAAAAGCCAGCTCCATCGGTGCGTTCGCGTGAGATACCAGCAGCGCGGCCACATAGGCACCAGCGCCAAAAAATGCGGCATGTCCAAACGACACAAGCCCGCCCAAGCCCAGCAGAAAATGCAAGCTAGCTGCAAACAGCGCGAAAATGATGATGTCGGTGGCTAATATGACAAGAAAATGTGAGTCGGCCATCGGCAGCGCCAGCAGTAACAACAACCCGATGCCAACGATGACTCGCGCACGCACGCCTGCAGGCTTGATAGGACGATCCGGCTCACCAACCTGCCCGTGTTCGCCTGCTACTTCTTCGCGGCCTAATAATCCGTAAGGGCGAATGGTAAGAACAACCGCCATAACCACAAACATCAATACAAGGGTGCTTTGCGGCAAGTAGGACACACCAAACACATTGAGCACCGATATAAGCACAGCGGCTATGTAGGCACCTGGTAGCGACCCCATACCACCGATGACGACCACAACAAAGATGGCCGCCAGGATATTGAAATCCATCAGCAAATCAGCGCCGCCTTTGGGCAGCTGAATGGCCCCACCTAGGCCCGCTAAAGCAGCACCTAAAAAGAAGACCCCGGTGAATAACCAGGCCTGATTAACACCCAGTGCAGCAACCATTTCTCTATCTTGCGTGGCTGCGCGAACCAACACACCCAGACGCGTTCGGGCAATCAGATACCACAATGCGAAAAGCACGAATGGGGTCATGGCGATGAGAGCAAGGTCGTATAGCGGGACCGGCTCTCCCATGATCCGAACCACACCCTTGAGTCCAGGTGCACGTGGGCCCAGCAGGTCTTCCGCTCCCCAGATCATCAAGGCCAGATCCTGGATGACAAGGATGACCCCAAATGTTGCTACCAACTGAAATAGCTCGGGTGCCTTGTATACCGGCCTTAACACCAGCATCTCGACAACAACCCCGATAAGCCCAACTATCAGACCCGACAGTAGAACAGAAGCCCAGAACCCAATGGCACCCGGCAATACTTGCATCAGGGAATAGCCAACAAAAGCCCCCAGCATGTAAAACGATCCGTGGGCAAAATTGACAATTCTTGTGACGCCAAAAATAAGCGACAAGCCAGACGCCACAAGAAACAGCGTTGCCGCATTGGCAAGGCCTGTCAATAGCTGAGCAATGAAAAGACCCACAGAATCAGATACCTATTGACTGGCTGGACGCATAGCGGCTACTTCTTCGTCAGAAGGCAGATAATTCGCTCCTTCCTTGTAGGTCCAGTCCACCATCACACCAGCGCCATCTTGCAACGCTGTAGTTCCCACAAAGGCACCCATCGTTGCTTGATGATCCTGTGAGCGAAAGACAATTGAGCCCACTGGCGTGTCAACCTCAAGCCCGATGAAAGCTTCACGTATGGATTCCATTTCAGTAGATCCTGCTCGCTTGATAGCAGCAGCAATGGATTGGGCCGTCATGTATCCCACCAGAGAACCAATTTTCGGGCTGTCGTCAAAGCGCTCCATGTAGGCGTCAACAAACACTTTGTTCGCGCCAGATTCGAAGTCGTACCAAGGATAGCCAGTTACCGTCCAGCCAACAGGCGCCTCATCAGCCAATGGCTCCAGGTACTCAGGCTCACCCGTTAAAAGACCGTACACATTGCGGCCATCAAACAAGCCGCGGGTTGTACCTTCACGAACAAACTTGGCAAGATCACCGCCAAATGTCACATTGAAAATAGCATCAGGCTTGGCACGCTCAATCGCTTGCGCCTCAGCACCTGCATCGATTTTAAACAAGGCCGGCCATTGTTCAGCAACAAACTCTACATCCGGACGAAGAGCAGTCAAGGCCTTTTTAAATGCAGCTACTGCATCTTTGCCATAAGCATAGTTGGGGGCAATAGTGGCGTACGTTACCGCATCGGTTTTGGCCGCCTCCTCTGCCAGCATCGCCGCCTGCATATATGTGGATGCACGCAGACGGAACGTATAGTCATTGCCTGCCTCCCAGACCAGCGCATCAGCCAGAGGCTCCGATGCAAGGTATACCACCTTTTTCTCAGCAGCAAACGACGACAATGCAAGTCCGATATTACTCAGAATAGTGCCTGTCAGCATCACCACTTCATCGCGACTAACCAGCTCTTCAGCAATTTTGATGGCCTCACCCGGCTTGCCTTGATCATCGCGAAAAATAAATTCCAGGGGCCTTTCCAAGACGCCTCCCTGCGCGTTGATTTCCTCAAGCGCAAGCTCGATTCCATTTTTGTAAGGTCCGGCGAATGCCGCCATTCGTTTGTAGTGATTGATCTCACCGACTTTAATGGGCTCTGCGGCTTGTGCAACGCCGGTAAGAGCCCCAGTGATAGACACTACGGTGCTGGCGACAAGTATGGCTACGGCAGACAACCTGCTTCGATACTTCATTCATCTCTCCTGTGGAACGCATACCTTGTGGGCCTGCGTTGGGTTTTTTACTGATGACGATACAGTAGTTAGCTTTAGATCAATGTCACGCTTGCATAGTCTAACGGTTCTGGCTCACCCTGTTATCCCTCACGCGTGGAGCTCTACTTCAGGACGCTCCCCATCAATCAACGATTGGATTCTGCGCCGGTAAACAATAGGGCCTTTGTCTATTGCCAGGCGAATGGGCTTGCGTGTCTGTACAGCACGTTCAGCCTCGTCAATGGCTTCGAGTATTTCTTTATCCTCATTAAAAGCAATTCGGAACATGGCATCCATCTGCTCGGATGCCTGTTCGTCACCCACGGCTGCATTACGTAGATGCATCCAGCGATCAATGGTGTAATGCTCATTAACCGGTGTCAAAAAGTGCAATGCAAAAATCCGCACACCCTTGTCACGCTCTGACTCTTGCAACTGTGCGCTCACATCAGCACTGCCAAAATCAATGACAGCCGTACATGGCAAATGCAAGTAATAGTAATGCCAGCGATCGACATTGGCGTCAAAGCCACCAAATTTCTGAAAGAAACCCACAGGCGGCGCATCACGAATCCAGCGCCATGCAAGCAACACATCGCTATCTACATCAACATGTACCTCAATGTCTTCACTGGCTGCATTTCCTAGCGTAGTGGGGTGAACAAAACTGACGTGGGCAGGATCTACCAGATTTTCAGCAACATTCATGTAATGTGCTTTCAAGTGCAGTGCATCGCCTTGGTGTGCGTGCCATTGATCGCTGTCAAATTGTGGCAGATGAAATATGGCATTTGTATCCGCCTTATCAGGCTCCCCCATCCAGATAAAAACAATGTTGTTTTTTTCATGTACCGGATAGGTGCGAACATAGGCTGATGACGGGATGTTGTCTTGCCCCGGTATCCGTACACATTGGCCCTGTCCGTTGAACGTCATGCCATGGTAACCACATTGGATATTGTCGTTATGAAGCTGGCCTTTGGAGAGAGGCAGTTGTCGGTGCGGGCAACGATCTTCAAGAATAGCCACTGTCCCATCTGCACAGCGATAGCCTACTAGCGCCTGCTCCAGAATCATTAGCGGCAACAAACTGTGAGTGAATTCTGACGACCACCCAGCCACATACCATGCATCATGGACATACTGATTGTTGGCGCTGCTCATGGCTGCTCTCTCAATAGAATATACTGTTCGTGTACGAACAAGTTATACCTAAACAATCAAGGACGTCAAGTCTTGTGAATTTCACGCACAACCGGTACCTTCATATGATGCAAGGGCACGACAAGGAAGACGACTATCTGTTGTCCGATCAAATCGGCTATTTATTGCGCCTTGCCAATCAGCGTCACCTCGAAATATTTCACCAACACCTTCCAGAACTCACACCAACCCAGTTTGCTCTACTTGTGACACTGTCCAATGTCGGTGAAGAATCACAAAATGAGCTGGGCCGGCAAATTGGAATCGATGCTGCGACCACCAACGGTGTTATAGAGCGATTGCTAAAAAAAGCTCTTATCACGACCCGTACTGACCCCAACGACAAGCGCCGCCTACGTATTTCGCTGAGCGACGATGGGCAGTGCCTGATTTCAGAATGCTTACCGGTTGCGCGTACGATTTCATCAAGAACACTGGACGGATTAACAGAGCGCGAAGCACAAAGGCTTATGCAATTGCTGAGAAAGATACAACTGGAAAAGTGAGATTCATTCAAGCGTTGTAAGCTGCTTAGTGGTATGACTATTAGCTGTTGATGTTTATTTTTTCATTTCCCCTGTGAGCCACCTATGACCGAAAAACCGAAAAAGCTTGTTATCCGCCATATCGGACGCATCCTTTCGGGCAAACTGGAAGCCCCGTTATTAGACGGCGATTGCGTCATTGCGATTGATGGTCGCATCAGTGCCATAGGCTACGAGCGTGATATGGATACCGATAACGCTGAGTTAATAATCGATGCAGCTGACACATGGCTTGCACCCGGACTTATTGACAGCCACGTGCACCCGGTCATCGGCGATTACACACCCCGACAACAGCAAATTCACTGGATTGATTCGTGCCTGCATGGCGGTGTCACCACGATGATTTCAGCAGGCGAGGTTCATTTGCCTGGCAGGCCAAAAGACATTGTCGGCCTCAAGGCAATGGCCATAGCATCGCAGCGTTGGTATGAGAATTTTCGCCCCTCCGGCGTAAAAATGCATGCAGGGGCTCCGATACTTGAAGAAGGAATGGAAGAAAATGATTTTAAAGAACTGTCTGAAGCCGGAGTAAAACTTCTGGGAGAGGTTGGCTTGGGCACTGTCAAAGCCGGAGAGAGCGCCGCGCAGATGGTAAAGTGGGCGCGTAAATACGGTATGCAGTCAACCATACATACCGGCGGCCCCTCTATTCCGGGATCAGGACTTATCGACAAGGATATTGTGCTGGAAGCCGACGCTGACATTATCGGGCACATTAATGGGGGCCACACCGCCCTACCCGACGATCAGATCGTCTGCCTGTGTGAGGGCTGCCGCCGCGGCATAGAAATCGTCCATAACGGCAACGAGCGTGCAGGTCTTCTTGCCATGCGCATAGCGTTTGAGATTGAGCAATCCGAGCGTGTGATTCTGGGCACTGACTCACCAGCAGGGTCTGGTGTCCAGCCATTGGGCATCCTACGCATGATTGCCATGCTATCAAGTCTTGGAAACGTGCCTGCAGAAATTGCTTTCTGCTTCGCTACAGGCAACACAGCACGTATGCGCGAACTGGACACAGGCATCATTGAGCCCGGTATGTCTGCTGATTTCATCATCCTTGACCAGGCCCAGCACTCACCGGGTAAGGATATGCTAGAGAGCATTCAGCAAGGCAATCTTCCGGGTATCGGCATGACCATCATTGACGGCAAAGTGACGTCTACCCGCAGCCGAAATACTCCCCCAGCAGCGCGACTTCCTTCAATTGTGGAGTAAGTACGCCTCAACGTTAACTACTTCACGGCCGCTAACTTTGCATCCAGGCGCTGACGTAGCTCTTGCTCGTCATGCGCAATCACCGTGCGCTGCAGCGGCTCACCATTGGGCAGCAGGAAGACCGCCTGAGAATCCCCGATCTCATGCCGGCTGGCAAACTCACGCCCTTGTGGCGTGCCAAGGTCGGCAATGACAAAATCCAGCTGTGCATCATAGTCACTCCGAATTGCGCGCAAGCGATTGAGTGCCTCTCCGCCATCGGGTGAAAAATTCTCATACGCCATCACCAATGCAGGGCGCCCCTTACCGACAATGGACAGATCTGAGCCAATGGGCTTGCCAACCCCCAATATCATGAAGTAGCCTAGTGCAGCGAAAGCCACGATGACACCTAAGCTCACTCCTAAAACTTTTAACATGGTCGTACAGTCTCCAACATCAATGGTGATTTGCGATCTATCAGCGAACTCGAGGAGAATACGCCAAACTCTCTCTTTCTCTGACGTGCGCCACAAGGTTATGGTTCACCCCCCCTGGCAATAATCCATCTCGCAAAGGGAGTATTGCTCTAAAGGTCGAGCAGTCGGTGATACTGCGCTAACGCAAACCGTCCTCACCTTTCGCATCTGCAGCTTCCAGCCCGCCCACTCTGGGTAACGGCCTTCCGGAATCAGTAACAGCCACCGCCACCATAATTTCATTGGCGCGTGGCGCATCGTTAATGCTGACCTCCATACCATCAAAGTGCGAACGAACGTAAGCTGCATCCTTATGACCAAGCGGTACATCCAGCACCTGCCCCATTGAACCCATTTTCTTGCTGGATGCCACCAGCGCCGCACCCTGTCCTACTGCAGCTCTAAGTGGTTTGCCCAATCGCGGATGCAAAATGGCGGCGGCATGCTCGAGCTCACCGTTCTCGCCGACCATGGCGGATTTACCGTAGCTTTGTGCCTGCGCAGGCTCTATCCCCAAAGCCTCTACACACTTTCTCCCTAATAGATCGCCCAGCTCTTCACCAATGACCATAAGCGCCTCAAGGTCCTGGTGATACTCGCCAGCAAACGGGTTTTCGATGACAGCAACGCTCACGGCGCGGCGTGTCGGTGGATCAATAGACTGTCCCATTTCAAGGTAGGTGCAATCAACAGTGGTAACAATTTTTCTGATTTTCGCCGTACTCATTTCAATCCATCCTCACCAAGTATGTCGCTGGCTGCCAGGCCACCTGCGCGGTTGTGTATTCGGGCACCCGTGGTCATCACCAGGATCACCACCATCTCATTTGCTTTGGGCGCATCATTGACCCGCACTTCAATAGCGTCGAAGTGTGAACGCACATAAGAAGCATTGGAATGGGTTACGGGCACATCCAGACGTGCACCCGGGCCACCTACTTTCTTTGTTGAGGGTACGATAGCCTTGGAGGCGGGTAGCTGATCACGCATGGAATAACCACCAGGTGCGTGCCACAAGGCGCCATGTTCCAGTTCGCCAGCCTCACCCACGATAGCGCCCTTGCCATAGCCTTCAACCACACTCGGATCACCGCCGAGCGCTTTGAGGAGATCTTTTGCCATCTGCAATCCCAATGGCCGCAGATCATCGATAAATCCGGTGATCTCCTCCACGTAGCGCCCCGCAAAGGGATTAATGATCACCGAGCTAATTGCACCCCGTAGCAGAGGTTTGGCGCTGGGCGGCCCTCCTTCATGGAATATTTCATCGATGCTTATCACCGATTTTCTGACAATGACTTCAGGCATGCATTGCTCCTGCACGAAGGATGTGTATGGGATTGCCACAAACTCTATGGTGAGCTTGCAAGTTTATGTAGGCTGACGTTATGAAGCCTTTGGATAGTAGCTGCATTGCGCGCTGCTCGCCACGATCAAGTGCGCTGTTTATAAGCGGCTGCGCCAGCTTGTCAACCGCAACGGTGACCAATCGCTCGCCCAGATCACTGTCTGGCGACAACTCAACAGCGGGGGTTCTTTGTATGCAATCAGACCCCGGCAGGTCCACAGCGTTGGCTATGATGGTGGCGGCAACATCCGCACTTGCGGCCGTCTCTGCCAGCACAGTAACCGCATCGGCAATGCCGAGTGAATGGCTGCGACCTTGCCAACCGCTGGTGGCGATACCGCCGACACGGTGCCGCGCCTGTATTTCTAATTGCGAACCAATCCGAGCAGTTTGTGCGTTTTCACAGATCCCGATAGTGAAAGACTCATCCGGTGCTAACCACAACGCAATATCGCCTCCGTTGTTCACGTACGCCCGACTCAGTGTGTTGTTGTGAAGCATGGATTCCAGAATGTGATCAGCCACCGAACCTGCGACGCAGATCATGGCGGTTACATAACCACCACTATGATCGATGTCAGCATAAGGTGCTGCTGCTGCAACCATGCGCTGCGCAACACTCCATTCTGGCCTCCACGGCTTCCGGTTTCGTGTGTCTGGCGGTAGCTGAGGTTGTGCGTACGATGGCGATGGCGATGGCGATGGCGATGGCGATGGCGAATGCTGTGACACACACAATGGCGCACGCAAGCAATCAAGCTCGGCTACAAGCTCGGGCAATACACGTTGAAAAGTTTCATGCGCTTGCTGATAAGCCAAGGCCACTGCATCAGGAGTCCCGACGGCCTCAATAACCAAATCGATAGGCCCATGCTGCAAGTGCAGTCGTCGACCATCAGACAGCCATTGATAGTGTGGGCCGCTATCGATTTGCACGCCCCTCAAGTGGCCAGGGATTGTCACCATTAGGATCAACAGTGCGCTGACCTGCCATAACATGATCATTCTGCGGTCCAGTCACGCCTTTCACCGCCTCCACTAGCGGCACGATATGCCCCATGTGTCCACCCATGGCTTCATAATCATCACGGCGTACGGTGAATTCAATGGGGGCCACCAGCGCAGGTGTGGGTACATAGCCAAATGCATTGGATGGCATCAGCGTGACATCACTCATCACGGTAATACCGCCGCCCGGCCATATATAACTTGGTGCACCACCACACGTCACGGTAGTCAGGGCCTGCTTCACTGAACGGGTGAGTCGTACCGGGTTTGTCGTAACACCGGCTCTTAACGAGCCTCCCGCCCCACCCATGAACACCACACTACACAACGCTGGCTCACAATTTTCCTCTATGCGTTCGATACTGGCTTGCAGTCTTTCAGGCATTGGCAATTTGACAGGAATTAACGCCTCATCCAATTCGTAGTAAGAAAATTGTTCCCCGGTGGTTGAAACCATCAATAACGATTGACCAGGCTTTGCGATATCAGCTTTGAATTCACCCACTATGCCCAACGGATCATTCAGGTCAGTACCTCCCCAACCGGTTCCCGGTTCCGCCACCTGAAAATAACGACCCGGTGTGGATTTACGTCCGTTGATACGAATACCACTAGCTGGCCAGCCCAGCACCTTACCGGCCTGATGCTCTGACACAACACCCGTAATGTGATCATCCACCACAACCACCTCATCAACCAGATCCTGCCACTGAGATGCAAACATACCCACGGTTGCTGACCCGCAGCCCACACGCATACGCTCTTCCGTAACACCATCAATGATGGGTGCGACACCGGCCTGCACGACCACCGTTGAACCACCATCAACACTTAATTCAACAGCCTCGCAGTTACATAACGACAGCAATGTTTCACACGTGATGCGCCCCTCTTTTTTGCTACCGCCAGTGAGATGATGAACACCGCCCAAAGACAACATTTGAGAGCCGTACTCGCCAGTTGTTACATGCCCGACCGCCTCGCCTTTCACACGTACGGCGCTGCACTCAGCACCTAAATGCCTGTCAGTATCAATTTTTATCTTGGCACCGCAATAACTGAATATCCCTTCGGTGACAACGGTTACCATGTCCACACCGTCTACTTCACTTGCCACGATAAAGGGGGCAGGCTTGTAGTCCGGATATGTAGTGCCTGCACCGATCGCAGTTACAAAGGCCTCAGATGAATGAACGATTTTCCCGTCCCATGATGAGTCTACCGAAACCTCATCGCTGTCCGGGTCTGTTGCAGTCTCACTACCGCTGATAAAAGGCACAAGCTCCCCGCCTTCTTCACAACGCTTCTGCAAAATTGTCAACGGATCAAGCCGAACCAACTGCCCGGCATGGTTAGCATAGCGATCACACGCACCTGAACGCCCATCAGCGATATAGCACATCACCGGACAGGCATCGCAGCGTATTTTTTCCTTAAGGATTCTTGACCGCCTATCTGACTCGCTCATGACGCCTCCGGTAACGCCTGGATAGCCGCCAGAACCTTATCGGGTGTGGCTGGAAGGTCTCGAATGCACGCGCCCGTAGCATGACGGATAGCATTGAGAATGGCAGGTGCTGTCGGTATCAGCACATGTTCACCCAGACCTTTGGCACCATAGGGCCCTTCGGGATCGGAAACCTCAACAATAATGTTAGTGAACTGCGGCATATCGCCAATCGTCGGCATCAGATAGTCGTGGAGGTTTTCAGTCATCCCCGGCCGATAGTCTTCCATAAGCGCCATACCGACACCTTGTGCAACCCCACCTTCGATCTGCCCTTCTACCAGTAGAGGGTTAATAGCACGTCCTACATCATGAGCCGTGGTTATGTGATTCAGCTTGACGGTGCCCAGACGAGTATCCACGCTAAGCTCCATAATTTGCGCACCGTAGCCATAGAGAGCATAGGGTACTCCTTGACCTTTTTCATCCAATGCTTGGGTTACCGGGTCGTAGGTTTCCTGCGCCATAAACACATAGCCATGCTCGTTAGTCGGAAGAGACTTCAAATCAAGCGTGACACTCTGACCACCACCTTGTAACTCGATGCTCTGCTCTTTAAAAACCAATCGTGCGTCTGCGCCTACATTGGCTTTACGCAGTAACATTGCACGCAACGCCTCCCCTGCAAGCTTCGCTGCTGAACCCGTTATAAACGTTTGCCGCGAAGCCGATGTCTTACCGCAATCTGGTGTTAAGTCAGTATCACCGTCTATGCGTACGATCTCAAGAGCTGATACACCCAGAGCATCAGCCGCAATTTGTGTAATAACCGTATTGGAACCCTGCCCGATATCCATAGCACCCTGATGCAGCACCAGCTCACCGCTAGCCTTGATACCAAAGCGGATAGTTGAGGGATTAGGCAGCGATGTATTGCCACAACCGTACCAGCATGTTGCAAGCCCGACCCCTTTGCGTATACCCGAACCATTTGTAGTGGCGTTAAACTGCTTTGCCCTCTCCAACGCACCATGCCAGGCATTGCGTAGAGCCTCCAGACATTCAACAATACCGACACCGGCAGAAAACACTTGCCCTGTGACAGTAGACTGACCGTTACGTAAGGCGTTATGCAACCTGAAGTCAAGCCTGTCCATCCCGACCTTTTCAGCTAGTTCATCAAACGCACACTCTTGCGCGATGGCTGATTGCGGCACGCCAAAACCGCGAAACGCGCCCGCTGGTGGCGTGTTGGTATGCACAGCTACACTGCGTGCACGGTAGTTTGGAATAAAGTACGGCCCTGACGCATGAACCGGCACGCGATTGGCAACGGTGGGGCCCCAGCTAGCGTATGCCCCAGTATTGAATATTCCGTGAAAATCAAATGCTGTGATAGTGCCTGAATCGTCGCAACCAACACTTAACGTTATATCGGAAGGATGCCGTTTCGTGGTTGAACGCATGGACTCAGGCCGCGTGTAACAAATCGTTACAGGCTTTCCAGTGACCCAGGCCGCCAAAGCAATGTAGGGTTGGAACGATACATCGATCTTCGAGCCAAATCCGCCACCACAGGCTGATGGCATCACACGAACAGCATCAAGCGCCAACCCCATTATCTGGGCAACTTCTTCACGATCCATGTGCGTGGCTTGCGTGCAGCCAAAAATTTCCAACCGATCACCCACACGTCTAGCGTAGCCTGCCTCAGGTTCAATATATCCGTGCTCGATGAACGGCGTTGACGAGCTAACCATTGCGGTGTGTGTACAGCTTTGCAAAGCCAATTCTGCATCACCGCGCTCGACCAGACCGCGTATCAATATGTTTTCATCACGTAACTTATGCAGTAATAGCGCATCAGCTTGCATAGCCTCATGAGGCTCAAGCACAGCATCCTGCGGATACCACTGTATGGGAAATGTGCTTAGATCCAGCGCAGCTATTGTCTGCGGATCACCCACGATAGCGGCTATAGCTTCGCCACGGAAACGCGCATTTTTATCAGCAAACACCGGCTGATCAGCAAATGGCGGGATGACCCCGAAGCAATTGAGGCCAGGAATATCCTTGGCTGTTAAAACACATTCGATACCCTCAGTGGTTCTGACAAAAGCCTCAATGTCGCCAAACTCAAACACTGCCGCATGATGCGGGCTGCGTAATACACGCAGAGATAGTGCGTTAGCCGGAACCGTATCAGCACCATAACGCAACTCACCCGTCACTTTTGGTTCACCATCCACGTGACGAAGTGCAGCACCCACATTATGTCCGATGGCAGGTGCGGTCTGGGTGTCGACAAACTGAGTGGCTTCCATCACTGCCTGCACAATTTTCCGATAGCCAGTACACCGACACAAGACACCCGATAACGCCTGCTCCACCTGATCCTGGCTGGGACGCGGCGTATCGGCGAGCAGCGCCTTGGCAGCCATCAACATCCCTGGCGTGCAGATGCCACATTGTGCCGCGCCAAAATGTAGAAAACTACGTTGCAACTGGCTCAGGGAACCATCGGTATCCAACCCTTCCACCGTCTCTACCTTACAGCCGTTGGTCTGGCCAACAGGGGTCAGGCAACTACAAACGGCTTTGCCATCAAGCAGCACCGTACAAGCACCACAATCGCCAGTGTTACAACCGACCTTGGTGCCCGTCAACTCTAACGCGCCGCGCAACACATCCGACAGACGCTCAAGAGGATGTGCATTCAGCTCTACCTGTTTTCCATTAACCGTCAGTAGCGTCATGCCGGCGTACTCCCCAAGGTGTTAACGCAGCGTCTGATCAATTCCAGTGAGGCATCCATGCGATAGGCAATGGTGCTTCGAACATCATCTATGGGAGCCAACGATTCCAGATGTCTGGTACTTACCAGAGACCCCAGATCCTTTGACGCGACCTGCCCGGTTAACGCTGCCTCCAGGTCAGTCAATCGTTGTGCAACCAACGAGCACGAACCGACACTCAACGCCACATCTTCGATGACGCCTTTGTGGTCAATGACCATACGACCTGCAACCATCGAAATAGATATAACCAGATACTTGCGTGCGCCGAGTTTCAAGAAAGTTGATTGGCCCTGCACGGATTGCTGAGGAACAAGTAGGCCACTGACCATCTCGTTGGATGCTCTGGCAGTGCGCCGGTTACCTAAGGTGAACTCTTGCAACGGCAATGTGCGGATACCTGCGTGCGAAACCAACTCCACAGCCGCATCCAGAATGAGTAAAGGTGGCACGCCATCCGCTGCCGGCGAGGCATTACACAGATTGCCCACCACAGTGGCTCGGTTCTGTATTTGTACAGACCCCACCTCTGCAGCTGCCAGTTTCAGCGCATCGAAGGCTGGCGGCAATTGGGCATCGATCAAATCGCTCCACGTGGCACCAGCGCCGATGCGCACGTGTGAATCTTCGACGCTGATCGGTCGTAGCTCTTCCAGAGCATGGATATCCATGACACGACTGGGCATGGGGCGTTCCAGAACACTTGGGTAGAAATCCGTGCCGCCCGCCAGAATCGACCACGATTCTTCGGCCAGCAATCCAAGTGCCTCATCAAGATTCTTTGGTTGAGCGTAAGTCACGAAAACCCTCTAAGCTCACCGCGTGCTGTGCGATTTGGAGAGCAATATTTAGTTTGTGCACAAACAAGTTTTATCACCTTTGGGAAGGGTTCGTCAAAGGATTTTATTGCCTGCTGCGCGCACACCTGACTCCATTGATTCAGCCGATGGCGGATTGTTTCAGCATTCACCTCATATGCGTAAGAGCCAATCTCGTGTAAAAATATTATTTGATCCTCCTTCAATCAAGACCAAAACCGCATGAGTACCGACAATCAAGCTAACACCGCCAGCCTCTACGTCATTGATCCACCACCGGTCGCCAGTTTATCCATTGCCAACAAAACTGAGCGATTCCCGGTGCACAGGGTGTATTGCGTGGGTCGTAATTATGCAGCCCACGCCGTTGAGATGGGCCATGATCCTGACAAGGAGCCGCCTTTCTTCTTCCAGAAAAACCCGGACAACCTCATTGCAGATGCCGCACAATTCCCCTACCCGAAGATGAGCAACGATGTGCACCACGAGATTGAACTGCTAGTTGCGTTAAAAAGTGGCGGAGACGACATCCCTTTGGAAAATGCTCTGGACTGCGTGTACGGCTATGGTGTGTCGCTGGACATGACACGTCGCGACCTGCAAGGCGAGATGAAGAAAATGGGGCGTCCATGGGAGATTGGCAAGGCATTCGAGATGTCTGCACCTGCTGGCCCAATAGTGGAAGTGTCCGAGTGCGGCCATGTGGACACCGGGGACATCTGGCTTAAGGTGAATGATGAAGTTCGGCAAACCGGGGATCTTAACCAGATGATCTGGAAGACCTCGGAGATGATCTCCATTCTCTCCACACTCTTCACCTTACAGCCAGGAGATGTCATCCTGACAGGCACGCCGTCCGGCGTGGCCGCTATTGAGCGTGGCGATAAAATGCACGGGCACGTTGCAGGCGTTGGCGATCTGCATGTAACGGTTAGCTGATGTAGCCTCAAAGATCGAAAAAGCCGAGAAATGCCGGAAATGGGTTTAGACATTTCTGCTTCGCAGAGTTTCTAGCGTAGCTGACTATCTTTGCTGCCGCGCCTGTTAAACGTTGATGCGTTACTGGCCTTCTCATCCTGTGTCTGTTGACAGGATATGCACAGGCGTACTCCAGGCAACGCCTCACGCCTGCGCTGCGCAATCTCAGCCTCACACTCATCGCAGTGTGTGGCGCTGATACCTGTGCGCAAGTTACTTCTGGCCTGACGCACAGCATCGTCGACGCTTGCATCAATCTGTTCTTGCACCGCACCATCGCGCGACCACCCACCAGCCATGCTATTCCCCTGCCAGACACGAGAAACCCTAATATACCGCACACAGCGGTTAACACAGGTTACCGAAGGTAACTGAGGCTCTTTCATGGTTTTGTTCGGTCCAAAGAACATCAATCCCCTGAGTATCAAAAAATCTGGGCAACTTTGAACCAGGGTGAATTCGTTGCTGGTCAATTTACACGGGTTAGAAGTAACGGTGATCTTATCGGGTTGCAAGCTACCTACAACCCGAATTTGGACCCTGCATTCTGACTTACCTTGGCCAGCACTCGCTAGCCCAGACTCTGTACGAATTTCAGTTGTTGGAACATTGCGTTCCATTTTCACATCAAATAACATGACGCTTCGGGCAATGGGTTGTTAAGGTTCTCCCACAGATCCAATACACGTACGGCGCCCTCACTCTCGAATTCCGTTCAGGAATAGAGGCCTGAATGGTGAGATGCCAAGTGTCTGGAGCGTTTGATTACATCGTAGTGGGAGCTGGGTCGGCCGGGGCCGTCATGGCTGGCCGTCTAAGTGAAGATCCCGACACCCGTGTGTTGTTGCTTGAAGCCGGCCCGTCTGATAATTCGTTCTGGATTCACCTGCCCATCGGGTACGGCAAGACCATGTGGAGCAAGAAGTACAACTGGTGCTTCAGCACGGATCCCGACCCGAACATGAACAACCGTGAGATCTACTGGCCACGTGGAAAGACTCTGGGGGGATCCAGTTCTATCAATGGCTTGATTTACGTGCGCGGTCAGCGCGAGGACTACGATCACTGGAAAAGCATCGGCAACAAAGGCTGGTCCTACGATGACTGTCTGCCCTACTTCATACGTTCCGAGAGCAACCAGCGCGGTGCCAGTGAGTACCACGGTGCCGATGGCCCATTAGCCGTTTCGGATATCACTACTAAGAACACATTGATCGAATCATTTATCGATGGTGCTGGAGAACTGGGTGTACCCAGAACCGATGACTTTAACGGCGCACAGCAAGAGGGCGCTGGTTACTATCAGCTGACCACCCGAAACGGATGGCGCTGGAGCACGGCAAAAGGGTATCTGAAACCTGCGCGCTCACGCAGTAATCTGGTTGTAGAAACTGAAGCTCAAGCTAGCAGTTTGATCATGGAAGGCACCAAGGTGACAGGCGTCCGCTATCGTCAGAATGGTATCGACAAAGAAGCATTTGCGAGCGGTGAAGTACTCATGTGTGCGGGTGCAATACAATCACCCCAACTATTGCAGCTATCGGGGATTGGACCTGCACAGCTTCTGAAAGAACACGGTATCTCAGTGGTCAAGGATCTTCCCGGAGTGGGCGAAAATCTTCAGGATCACCTGCAAATCCGGCTCACCTTTGAAGCCAATATCCCAACGACTAATGATGATCTAAACTCGCTCATCGGTCAGGCTAAACTGGGGCTTCAATGGTTGTTCACGCGCAGTGGCCCACTGGCGGTGGGCATCAATCAGGGGGGCTGCTTTATGCGCTCACTGCCTGACGAGACCGAAACACCAGACATACAATTTCATGTGGCTACCCTATCAGCGGATATGGCAGGTGGGGACGTGCACAAATTCTCTGGGTTTACACTATCGATCTGCCAGCTACGCCCCGAATCTCGAGGTTATGTTCGTATCAAATCAGCCGATCCGTTCGAAGCACCATCGATGCAACCCAACTATCTGGATACGGATCTGGACAGACGCACGGCGGTGGCAGGTATGAGGTCTGCCCGCGCTATTGCCCAGTCCGCAGCCATGAGTCCTTTTGTCAAACGTGAGGTGAAGCCTGGCGTCGAGGCAGATACTGACGAGGCACTGCTTGAGTATTGCCGTAATAACGGGGCAACGATATTCCACCCTTCTGGCACCTGCAAGATGGGTACGGACGACGACCCCATGGCAGTTCTGGACGAGCGCTTGAGAGTACGCGGCGTCACAAACCTGCGTGTTATCGATTGCTCTTCCATGCCTACGCTCGTGTCAGGTAATACCAATGGCCCGATGGTCATGATGGCTGAAAAAGCCGTTGACATGATTCGAGAAGATGCTGAGGGTCATCGCTCTTGACATACTTGTTATGATTGAGAGTAGATCGACTCCATCTGGATTTCAAGGAACAAACCTATCAACGCCTTCGACGCAATTATCCAGAAAGCCATCGACGCCCCGCGCAAAATTGCACTAGCGGAGGGTGCTGATTCACGTGTTGTTGAAGCAGCATTACGTGCCCACCAGGATGGCATCGCTCATCCGATATTAATTGGTCCCAGATCAGATATTGAAGCGCAGATTGTTACTGCAGGTGCTGAACCCGGCAAGCTCACTGTCATTGATCCTGATGATTCGCCACACACCGACCAGTACGCATCGGCGTATTTTGAATTACGCAAGCACAAAGGCATTGATCTGGATGACGCTGCAAGCGCCATACGAAAACCATTGAATTTTGCGGCCATGATGGTGCGTTGCGGTGATGCACATGGCAGCATTGGCGGCGCCGTTGAAACCACGGCTGCCACCGTAAGAGCCGCTTTGCAAATCATTGGTGTAGCCCCTGGCGTTAAAACAGTATCCAGTTTCTTCTTGATGTTTCCGCCCGAAGCACACTCTGGGAACACATCACCGCTCATGTTTTCTGACTGCGCCTTGGTTATTGATCCCACAGCCAAGCAGCTAGCAGACATAGCCTGCTCATCCGCCGATTCATTTGAGACCTTAATGGGAGACACAGCCCGCACCGCCCTTCTCTCATTCTCCACCGCTGGCAGCGCCAGACATTCATCCGTGACGGCCGTACGTGAAGGATGTGCTCTGGCAAAGGCTGCACGCCCAGAGCTTATAATTGATGGAGAGCTGCAGTTCGACGCCGCTTTTGTTGAATCTGTAGCAACCCGTAAAGCACCAGATTCACCCCTCAAGGGCACTGCAAACGTATTTATTTTCCCCAATCTTGCGGCCGGCAATATTGGCTACAAGATTGCTCAACGGCTGGGCAACATGAAAGCTGTTGGTCCTATTCTGCAAGGACTCAACAAGCCTGCCAATGACCTGTCCAGAGGTTGCAGTGCTGAGGATGTATACGCGCTGCTCGCTGTAACGTCGGTGCAAGCCGGGCCTGATAACCCCCTGTGAGCAGAGTAACCTCTTCGCCTTTAGCGCGCACGAACAACACTATCGCACTAGCCACTATTTCCAACGTACTCCTTCATCAGTTGGATGGGCATCACGATTTTAGCGACGCAGGTGTAGCGCTTTATACCAGCGATGCCTCCAATTATCGACAAATTCCGTTGGGCGTGATTTATCCCAAAACGGTAGATGACATCGTGCTGACTTCAGCGTTGTGCAGAGAGCACAACCTGCCACTATTAATGCGTGGTGGTGGAACGTCACAAAATGGCCAGTGCGTGAACGAGGCCATCATCCTTGATTGCTCACGCTACCTTACCCAAGTGGTTGAGATTGACCGACAAAACCGTACCGCATTGATTCAACCTGGCATTGTGTGCGACAGCCTCAAAGCGTCTGCCGAACAGCATGGCCTGACGTTTGGTCCAGACCCTGCCACGCATAGCCGTTGCACTCTGGGCGGCATGATAGGCAACAACTCCTGCGGACCTCGCTCTATGCTGGCAGGTAAAACCGTTGAGAACGTATTGGAGCTGGAGATACTTACCAGTGACGGTGAGCGCTTCTGGGTAGGGCCCACCACCGATGAAGAACTTGAAAAAATCCTGTCTGCTGGAGACAGAAGATCACAAATTTATACAGACCTCGTAGCGTTAAGAGACCAATACGCGGATGAAATACGCAAACGCTATCCAACCATAAAACGCAGAGTGTCGGGTTATAACCTGGATCAGCTTTTACCGGAAAACGGTTTCAACGTTGCGCGCGCTTTGGTTGGCTCTGAAGGTACGTGTATATCCATACTGCAAGCCCGGGTACGGTTGATAGAAAAACCAGCTTTCACGAGACTGCTTGTCTTGGGTTTCGAGGATATTTTTGACGCAGGCGATTGTGTGCCTGACATCATGCCTTTCTCGCCTATCGCCATGGAGGGTTTGGACTGGGGCATTGTCGGCGGTCTTAACGATAGAAGCCTTAGACAGTCCGAGGTGGCTCTGCTGCCCAAGGGTCGCGCTTGGATTCTGGTTGAGCTAGCAGCTGTATCTTCACAGATGGCCACCGAAACTCTGGAACGGTTCGTCAATGCCATGCAACAGACAAAACGCGTAGTTTCGGTAAAACCAATTCATCCAGATGAAGAGTCAGCTATCTGGAGTATTCGTGAACAAGGTGCCTCTGCCACGTCCATGAGTCTTAACCCCAACGATCCTGACCCGATTGTGGGCTGGGAGGATACGGCGGTGGATCCATTGCAATTAGGCGACTACCTGCGTGAATTCAAAGCGCTGGTAACGCAGTACGGCTACAGCACCAGCCTGTATGGACATTTTGGCGACGGGTGTATTCACGCTCGCATTACCTTCGACCCACGCACCGAAGAAGGGGTAACGAAATGGCGAGCATTCAGTAACGACATAGCGCACCTGGTAGTACGTTTCGGTGGCTCATTATCAGGCGAGCACGGTGATGGTCAGGCCAAAGCTGAGTTTCTTCCCATTATGTATGGTGATGAGCTGATGGAAGCATTCAGGCGTTTCAAAGGTATCTGGGATCCGGATTTGAGAATGAACCCAGGCAAGTTGATAGATGCCTACAAGATGGACGACAACCTGCGGTTCGGCCCCGACTACCAGACACCAACGCTGGTAACACAACTACAGTTCACTGAAGACCCACAAGGCTTTGGCCGATCCACCGAGCGTTGCATCGGTATGGGAAAATGCCGAGCGCACAAAGGCGCTATGTGTCCAAGCTATCAAGTTACGCGTGAGGAGCGTTACTCCACACGCGGTAGAGCTCATCTGCTGCATGAGCTGGCACGCGGACAAATTTTAAATGATGGCTGGCAAGACAAGGCCGTAGCTGACTCGATGGAACACTGTTTGTCATGCAAAGCCTGCAAAAGCGAATGCCCCACACAAGTAGATATCGCCAGCTACAAGGCCGAGTTCATGCACAAGCATTTTGAGCATCAACGCAGGCCTCTGTCACACCATATATTTGGGCAATTGGGTCGCTGGTTGCCGTATTTGTCGATCGCGCCCAGGCTCGTTAACTTCATGCAAAAAAGCTATGTCAGTGATATTGCAAAAAAATGGCTAGGCTTAGCGCCTGAAAAAAAATTGCCCTCACTGGCAACGCAATCATTCTCCAAATGGGCAAGCCAGAAGGCTATAAATCAAGATGAGCATTTCTACTGGTTTGGACAGATGCATCAGCCAAGCGTTATCTTGTGGAACGATTCTATAAACAACCACTACCGACCTGCCATTATCAAATCTGCCGTGCGTGTGCTCATTAAAGCGGGTTTGCGGGTTGGCGTGGCAAAGCAGCATTTCTGTTGCGGTCGCCCCCTATACGAGTACGGGCTTCTTGAGGAGGCACGAACCACATTAAGTCGTATCCTTGATAATTTTCAGCCTCATGTACCAGACGCAGCACCTGTGCTGGTGCTAGAGCCCTCCTGCTTATCAGTGTTCAAGGATGAGCTACTTCGTTTATTTCCGGACGATCCGCGCGCACAGGCTTTAGGTACCAAATCCTGCACCATAAGTAGCTACCTTTCGCAGTTAAGCATTCCGGTAAAACACACATTGTCTTCGGGGATTCTCCATCTTCATTGCCACGATAAATCACTCGGCCTCGCGACTGAAGACCGGCTATGGATGAACGCTTGCTTTACACAACTTGAGGAGGTGGAAAGTGGATGCTGCGGTATGGCGGGCACCTATGGCATGCGCAAGGAAACCCGCTGGATTGGCCAGAAACTGTTCGATCGAGCGTTAAAACCTGCCATCGATAACACCCACTCACAAACAGTCATCGTTGCTAACGGATTCAGTTGTCACGAGCAATTTACGGATAACACGCAACGCCGAGTCATGCACCCTGTTGAAGTGTTAGAAGCGTGTCTTTAGGTCGTACGATCCAACGATCGTATTTTAGATTTGGCCGCATACATCTGTGCATCTGCATGCTTCATCAATGTCTCCAGCTCCCTTCCATCCTCTGGGAACACAGCAAAACCGATAGCAGCACTTTGCGTGTGTAAAATCTTACCCTTTCCAACAGCTGAAATTGAGTCAAATGGCTGCAGCAGAGACGCTTTCAGATTTTGGCAGACTGCCTTTACATTGTCGCGACCATCAATCTCATCAAGCAGTACAACAAATTCATCACCGCCAAAGCGTGCCGCCATATCAGAGCTTCGCAAGTTGCGCGACAGACGATCAGCTACCTCCACTAGAACCTGATCACCAATATCATGGCCATGCTGATCGTTAATACCTTTGAAATCGTTCAGATCAATAAACAATAAGGCAAACGGCTGTTCATCATTACGACGACGATGCCGAACAATTCGATCTTCAACTCGACGCACAATGGCATCACGATTAGCAATTCCCGTGAGCCTGTCGGTGAGCAGTTGTTGCCGCAGCACAGAAAAACTCTGTGCCAGTTCGCCAATTTCATCGTCACGCTCCACGGGGACAGTGACACTTAGATCACCCTCACCCATCGCTTGGGCAGCAACAGCAAGTTGTCGTAGATCACCTGCTATCCTGTTAAGAATACAAAAGCCTGTTATTACGATTAGCGCGCATGCTATCAACGCCATAACTACAGTCTGCTTCATGTTGGTGTTCACTCTGCTCATGAAGTCTGCACGCGGCACAGCAACCGCTACGATCCAGTCAAGTCCGGCCGCATCTTCCAAACGAGAGTAGCCCGCTTGAACGAGCGCCTCACCCGGATCCTCAAATACCGTGGATTGAGTACCTGCCACAGCTCCGGGCTCATTGGTCAGCTTGAGCACAGCAGCGTAAGTACTGGCAATCAGAGAGTCACCACTGTTTGCAGCATTAACCCGCCCATTGTCGTCCAAACTCACTTGAGAACCTCGTGAAGAGGCAAGTATGTCGCCATTGCGCTCTACAATAAATGCCACCCCATTTTCACTTAAAGACAGTGTTTTCAAAAACTCGTTAAGCACCTCTAGTGAAAGGTCAGTGGCTACAACGCCTTGAAATTCTCCAGCGCTATTATCGACACGTGCTGCCCGAGTGGCCACTAGTTCGCGGGTTTTAAAGTCAATGTAAATTGATGTCCACCGTTGGGATTTGTCGGCGCTTTTGCCCGCAATAAACCATGGACGCACTCGAGGATCGAACATCGTAGTCTCTAGCGTCGGCTCACCAAGATCTCCGTTGATGCGTGAGAACCGATAAATAGATCGTGCAGACTCTGCATCTTTTCGAACTCTTAGCTCTGCATCGGTTTCTGAAAATCGCCACAGACCGATGAACTGACCGTTCTTGTCGCCGTAGTACGCGTAGTTGTTAGGATTTCTGTGGATACTGGTGGCAAGCCAGAGCCTGGTGCGCAAACTGTCAAGCTCATCCTCCACTGAGACCGGCGGGCTTATGTCTGAGGGAAAAGCGGTCTCGAGAACCGCCTCTGAGCCGGATATGTGTCTATCGATGCTCTGAGAAATACGATTGACTGTTTCTTTCAGAACAAGATCGGATAGCGTATCAACCGTATCGCCACCAGCACGATAAGACAGGATGCCTATGAGCAACGCTGTCAGCATAACCAACAATACATAAGGTATCGTTAGTAGCTGCCTCAGCGTTGTGCGCTTATGCAGCATCAGAACACGATGGTAGTGAGAAACACATTATTTTCCCGTCCATAGTTCAATTTTTCCGAAAGCTCATACTAAACGGCTAAGTTCTTCTTTTTCTACCTCTAGAATCAAACCGACTCGTTTTCCAGCGTCACATTGTGTCCACGACATCAGGATGGCAGCCCGATGTCGCGATCCGCGAAATCAACCAAGCAGAATGTCCTTATCCGAGGATCCTTGCCAACCTCTGGCACTCCTGGGAATATAGTCGCTTTTGGTCGGACCTGTGTAAATTTGACGTGGCCTTCCGATACGCGAGCCTTGCAGGTTTTGTTCTCGCCAATGGGCAATCCAGCCAGGCATACGTCCCATGGCAAAAATAACAGTGAACATGTTGGTCGGAATGCCAAGTGCGCGCAAAATAATGCCACTATAAAAATCTACATTGGGATAGAGTTTGCGCTCGATAAAATACGGATCATTCAGTGCAATCTGCTCAAGGCGCTGACCAATCTCCAACAGCGGATCATCAATGTTTAGGTGAGCCAGTAATTTTGTTGCCACTCTCTGAAGAATTTGCGCACGTGGGTCAAAGTTCTTGTACACGCGATGCCCAAAACCCATCAGACGGACGCCACTGTTTTTATCTTTTACTTTGGTCATGTACTCCTCCACCGTGATGTCACCCTGGTGGATTTGCTCAAGCATTTCCAGAACCGCAACATTGGCACCACCATGCAAAGGCCCCCACAACGCACAAACGCCGGCAGCACAGGAAGCAAACAGGTTAGCGCCGCTACTACCCACCATTCGAACAGTGGACGTGCTGCAATTTTGCTCATGATCAGCATGGAGAATCAAAACCAGATTGAAAGCCAATCGGACGATTTCATCAGTTTCGGCGGGGGCATGAGGTTCGGAGAACATCATGTGCATGAAATTATTCACGTACAACAAATTCGGGTTGGGATAGTTGTAAGGGCGGCCGACTGAGCTTCGATGGGCGAAGGCGGCAATCGTTCTTATCTTACTGATCAAACGAGCAGCTGCTGTAATAAATTGCGCGTCACCATCAGCCTCGATCATGTCAGGATGAAAACAGGACAGTGCATTGATCATGGCAGACAGGATAGCCATCGGAGGAGCTTGATTTGGAAAGCCTTGAAAGTGATGCTTCATCGACTCATTCAACGTTGCATGACGTGTGAGACGATCACTGAAATCAATATATTCTTCTGCGGTGGGAAGGTTACCAAAAATGAGTAACCAGCAAACTTCGATGAAATTAGGAGTGTCTTCGAACTGTTCTATAGGGATGCCGCGATAGCGCAAAATACCAGCGTCTCCGTCTATGTAGGTTATAGCGCTCTCGCAGCTACCAGTATTACCGTAGCCTTGGTCGAGCGTGATGTAACCAGTCTCGCTACGGAGTTTGCTTATATCCAGCGCTTTTTCAGCTTCGCTACCTTCTATAAC
>JALZVU010000237.1 GCA_023301795.1 Granulosicoccus sp. | reverse complement strand
CTTGCAACTTATCTGGCAGGATTCAACACCGGGACTCACTGATCAACAACTACCACAATTGTTTGATCCGCTTTTCAGAGCTGAGGAATCCAGAAATCGTACACAGGGTGGTTCCGGCCTGGGATTAACAATCACGCAGAAAATTGTCGAAGCTCATCAAGGGACCATCAGTGCATCGCATTCTTCATTAGGGGGTCTAGCAATTACCCTACGACTCCCGAACCTTCATCAATCAGCTGCGCATAACCTGTAAGGATAGCTACATGAATATCGCCATTGTTGAAGATGAATCAAAACTTGCAGCGGTACTGCAAGACTATCTGCACAAAGAAGAATATCGGACGCAGATCTATTCAGATGGCCAAGTGGCACTGGATAGCCTGCAAAACGATCTACCCGATCTGATTTTGCTGGACTTGATGCTTCCAAGCCTTGATGGCATGAGTATTTGCAGGGAGCTTCGACGAAGCAGCAATGTGCCAATCATCATGCTGACCGCTCGCATTGAGGAAATAGATCGTTTGTTGGGGTTGGAAATCGGCGCAGATGATTACATCTGCAAACCGTACAGCCCTCGCGAAGTAGTAGCCAGGGTGAAGGCAGTACTACGCCGAACAGGAAAACCCGAAGAAGCGGCCGACACTGCGCTCTTCCATTTGGATGAAGCAACCGCCAGCGTAACAATCAAAGAAAACACGTGCGCTCTGACAGCCGTCGAACTCAAACTACTGGATGTTTTGAGCAACAAACCAGGTCAGATATTCAACCGATCGCAACTTATGGGGCGTATTTACTCTGACAATCGCATTGTAAGTGACCGAACCATCGACAGCCATGTGAAAAAGCTTCGACAAAAACTCGAATCTCTCGACAGCACCTCACATTACGTACACTCGGTTTATGGAATTGGCTACAAGTTCGAAATAATGGATGCAGACTGAAGGCTTCCTTGTTTCTCCCGCTTTCTTGCACAGTTCTTACACAGTCAAAGCCGATTATAGGTACTCACAAGGCGTTACTGGAAACAGCAACTCCCCAGACTTACCTTCTTCCAAACAGGAACTGTCATGAACTATTCAATTTCTTTTACCAAAACGCTTTTACCTGCAGCAATGGGTGCATTTATTTCTCTGTCGGCCATTGCAGCTCCAGCCACACTGGTCGATCTTGACGGTGACGGCGTGATCGGTGTTGATGAAATCACACAGATCAGAGCCGAACAACGTCAGGCAAAATTGACTCAGTACGATACCGACGGTAACGGTGAACTCTCACGCAACGAACGCCAAGCTATGCGCGATGACCGCTTCAACGAACAACTCGAAAGCTTCGATGCAGATGGCGACGGCGATCTGTCACGCGAAGAGCGACGCGCTGCCAAAGATGCTCGTCGGGATGCGATCCAGTCACAATTAGATGTCAATCAAGATGGCGAAGTCTCTGAAGAAGAGGCAGCGGGCATGAAGCAGGTACGCGCAGAACATAAAGACAAGAAAGGCCGTAAACACGGCGGCAAAAAGCGTGGACATTCGAACGATGGCGAAGGTCGTGACGATCGAGCCTGAAGAATCAATGCGCACTAGCCCGCGCTTTAGGACAAGCGCGGGCTAAAATATTTCAGACTAGGATGTCGGCATCCTTTGCGCAACAACTGCACTCACCGTGTCGGCGGTCGCCGCCGACAACGTCCAGCCAAGATGGCCATGCCCAGTGTTGTAAAACACTCCAGGTAATTTGCCTGCACCAACACGCGGCATCATGTTCGGCATCATTGGCCGCAAGCCAGCCCAAGGTACAACGTGCTCAGTATCCACATCAGGGAAATAGCGGCGGACCCAGTTGATCATTGGACGAATACGGTTATCGCGAATGTCATAATTCTCACCATTAAATTCTGCCGTACCTGCAACACGAAACCTGTCAGCCCCAAGTCGACTGGTCACTAGCTTGGCATTATCATCTAGCAAACTGACCCAAGGCGCGGCTTGCTGACTTTTCTCATCAGGCAGATTCACGGTAATGGAATACCCTTTTACAGGATAGATATTGACTCTGTCACCTAGCTGCCCAGCGAATTTGCGGCTTTCAATACCTGCACAGATGACAATGCCATCGAATACGTCAGACTGTGTAGCGGCATTGTCCGATTGAGAAAAATCAATACGTACCGATGTTCCATCGTGGTGAAGACTGTTGACCTTAACGTCATAAATAAACGATGCACCCAAGCGCTGGCACGCTTGCGCCAAGCCACGAGTATATTTATGTATATCACCGGTTGAGTCACTGGCAGTGTAGTACCCAGCGTACAAATCACCACACAGCGCAGGCTCGATAGTTTTCATTTCATCAACGGAAACTGACTGCCGGTCGAGACCTCCTTTAGCCAGCAAGCTGTTGACTCGTGTAGCTTCATCGTACTCATGCTTGCTCTGGTAGATGTGCAAAATGCCACGCGTTTCTAAATTAAAATCGATATCCTCTTGTTTCGCCCATGAAAATAGATGCTCACGTGCTGCAATGGCTAACCGAGTTGATTCAATGGTGTTTTGTTTATAGTTTGGGATGTTACTCATGAATTCAGCCATCCACGAATATTTGTGCCATTCAGGCTTTGGATTAACCAGCAGTGGCGCATCCTTTCGTAGCATCCATTTGATGCCTTTGAGAATGGTTGAAAGTTGAGTCCACACCTCAGCATTTGAAGCCGATAGCTGGCCACCGTTGGCAAATGAGGTTTGCATGGCAGCATAACGGTGCTTATCAAGCACAGTTACCTTGTAGCCGCGTTTTAGCAATGCATAGCACGTGGTTACGCCAGTGATACCGGCGCCGACAACAGCAATATGTTTCAAAACAGAGCACTCCAGACAGTAGTAAACAGAGATGAAAAACACACGGCTTCACCTGCATTGCAGGCTCATTTACCGTGGCTTCGGTCATCCCATCTGTCTTGGAACCTGAGAGTTTACGTTTGCTCGCCAACATCATATCGATGCTGAGCGTAGTAACAAACTACCCCTTCGGTGGACGCGCGTTTACGCACATCACTCTCCAGATTGTAAACTGCGGTGTGGGGTCCTTTTGCCTGAGAGTTTCCTGGGCGTTGCTCCTTCGGCGGTAGCCTCAGCCAATTCACAATTGCGAAGTGCTGGTACTACACTCTCCCCCGACCACATTGCTCGTTGGCCAATGGCCAATCTGCTGCGCGTATGATGCGTTAGCATTGAAAAAAATGCAACCATCCCAGAATGCGTTTTACACGTAAGCGAGAACAACTAGTCAATTGGCGTCGAGCTGCTGTGCAAAATCTCACCCGATTGATAGTTCGCGATAGTTTACGGTCGGCAGTTTTTTGCTGATCAACGTCAATAAAACAGGGTCATCTGTTGTTATACAATATGACTATCAAGCCGCAATGGCAGTTGCCGTCATGCTCTGTCGCACAGCATCTGCCAGGCACTTTGCAGCTGGCGATAACTCTCCAGTACTCACCACTAAACCAATTTCTGTGTGAGGCAATTCTGGGAAATTCTCACACGGTTGCAGTATACGAAGTTGCTCTGGTACTGAGCTTCTAGACATCACGGAAACCGCCAGACCCGCATCTATAATTGCAACGATCCCAGCGATATTGAAGGTAGAGTAACCCACGCGATACAGACGATTTTTTTCACCAAGCGCTTTTTGAGCCCATTTCCCCCATAAACAATTATTTTCAATGGCCAGTGGCAGAGGCGACATTTCATGAGCGAAATGATTCTTTGATGTCACCCAGACAAGCTGTTCTTTGGTCAAAATTTCATAATCGACTTTGTTGTTAACAACATTGACCAAGGAAAAATCCAGCTCACCGGCTTGAGTGGCTTCTATCAAGTTCGCGCTGGGCTGAGAATCAAGCCGGATGTGCACATTCGGAAACGCCTTAGCGAAGCTTGCAAAGATGGCAGGCATAAAACTCAGGACATAGTCATCGCATACACCAAGGCGCACTTCACCCTGTATCTCAGGGCTCCGGAACACAGCCAATGCTTCTTGCTGCAGATTCAAGATGCGACGCGCGTACAGCAGCAGATTTTGCCCCTGTAGCGTTAGTTCAGAGCGCCTGCCACGCTTCTCAAATAACGGTTGTTCAACGATCTCCTCCAGCCGCTTCATCTGCATGCTGACTGCAGATTGAGTGCGATGAACATTTTTGGCGGCAGCACTGAAGCTACCGGTGTCTGCAATGGCTACCAACGTTTGCAGTAGCTCCGGATCAAGATTACTTTGCATGTCGTTAGATCATCTAAATTGATGTATTGCATAAATACTATTCGTTTGATTGATTGATTGCAACAGCCGATTATCACCTCAAGCCAATCAACAAGGGAAACGACATGTCTGCAACACACTTTTCATCACTACACAGAGGGTTAAAGCTCTCACCACTGGTACTGGCGCTTGGAATGGGTCTCTGGGTCATTCTCGGCTCCACACCCGGGGTGTCTGCTACCCACAATACATCTGGACAGAGCACTCATCAGTGTCAAGATGCCGCAGATGTTATGGCATCACTGGACCGTAGCCGTAATGGGATATCGCTGACATGTAACCTCAGCATGTTGTCCGGGGGTACAGCACAATGAGCCGCTCAACAGCTTGCCTGATGGATGCCGATTGTTTGTACGAGCTCTCATCTGCACAGTCGATACAGGTGGGTACTGAGAAGCTAAACAGCGGCGTCGTATACACGCTTGCAATCTGGCAAGAGCGTTCTCGGCAGCGAAGGGAGTTGCGAGAGCTGGCAAGAAGTCCTGAATTGTTAAGGGATACCAATCTGTCTTTTGATGATGTGCGGCATGAAAGCCGCAAACCTTTCTGGCGCAAATGATCGACAACAAGACACTTATCAGGCAGCTCGAATCTCTAAATGATGTTGCCTACGATGGTTGCCACTTGTCTATGGAGTTCCCGTTGCCAGCGTTGTAATAAACACTGACAATGGGAACGACATTGATATTTACTTCCGTTCGCATGAGCTATTCGCGATAGCTGGAGAGTGCTCAACACTGAATTTGTTACACGATAATGATTAGCGGGGCTTAGCGACATTTTCCATTAAAGCACCAGCCAGAAACAGGAAATTTCCGAATACCAGAGCGAGTACTTCAGCGCGACCTATGTAGTACGAACACTGCACGAGCTCTTCATTTCAGAGGTTCAGTTGGCAGTGCTCATACTGCAAAAAAGGAAAGCTTATCAAGATGCTGCTTGTCACAATGATCACTAACCCGCCCCTACTAACCCAACTCCACGTGACTCTTCTGAAACTGAATTGGTAAGCCATCCTATTCGCTGGTGGTAGGACAGCAAGTGAATAACTAGAAACTGCGTGAACAACAAGTCTTCCAGGATCAACCCAACGGCTACCCCACCGATAGGCGCGACCGCCAGCAAATGGAGGATACTGACTCCTGACTATTCTGTAGGCACGTTGGCCCTTCAAGCTGGGAGGCCATGCAGTCCCCGTTCGATAACTTCCTCGACCGCTCGCCCACCTAGTTCAGTTAACGCAGTTTCGAATGGCAAACGACTATCGAGCTCTGGATGTGGACGCATCATAAAACGTGTAGCTGCTGCTGGGTCCGCAAACGCATCCAGCGCTATCGCATACAGTCGGGCAATTCGCTCGATCGTCTCGCTAGTTTGAAGGTTAAATCGATCAACTCGATTGTACGTCGCACGCGGCACAATCTGGGAGCGAATGTCATTAGCAGAGGTCTCAGTGAAGTGTTCCCCAAAACCATCTACTAGCCATCCAGTGCCGATTTTGGCAAACCACTGGCGACGATGCTTTCTAGATCACACATAGTCAGGATTCGCTTACCAAGGCTCTTCGCACCACCAAGGACATCGGATATATTTTCTGCAGATACGCTCATGTGAGCCAACTGAAAGACTCATTAGGTCGAAATACAACAACAAATAAAGACAAAAAATGCCAGATCAATGAGCGCTAAGGAAAACTACCCCTCTACTACCAGTTCGAGAACCTTTCCCATGTAGGCTAGGGGCCGACACGCGACTAGCAAATTCTGACTGAATTGAACATCCAAGGCAAACAACGACCGGCCGCTTCAAGCCGAACGCAGTCGTCACAAAGGTGCCACTCTGGCTGGAACGAACGTTCATCGGCTATGACTTGTAAGTGCCCACTG
>JALZVU010000236.1 GCA_023301795.1 Granulosicoccus sp. | reverse complement strand
GTTATCTCAAGACAGGCTGTCTATGACGCATTGAAAGCGATGACAGAGCACGGGCTTATTCGGCGTATTCAGCCCGCAGGCTCTGCGGCTCGCTACGAGCACCGCGTGGACAATCACCATCATTTAGCGTGCCGCAAGTGCGGCAATCTTGTGGATATTGACTGCGCGGTTGGCGAAGCGCCTTGCCTGGTGGCTGAGCATGACCATGGCTATCAGATAGACGAGGCGGAGGTCACGTATTGGGGCATCTGTCCTGATTGCCAGTAGGTTTAATGTGACTTGAGACGGGCAACAAGTTAGAAGTTTATTCGTACCCGGACCGCTAACGCAGTCCACCAATGTAAATCATCATTCTTTAACAATAACGTTGAATCAGGAGTTTGAATATGGACGGTGAAATCGGAGGGGGTTGCCCTTTCGCCCACGGCGGTAACACACAAGTAGAGAAGCCGGTTACCAAGTGGTGGCCCAATGCACTGAATCTGGACATTCTTCACCAGCACGGTGCGCGTACCAATCCGATGGATCTGGATTACAACCATCGCACGGCTGTTAAGGCGCTGGATCATGCAGCTGTCAAAGCTGACGTTAGTGCGCTTCTGGTTGATAGCCAAGACTGGTGGCCTGCTGACTGGGGTCACTACGGCGGTCTGATGATTCGCCTGGCGTGGCACTCGGCGGGTTCTTATCGCATGGGTGACGGACGTGGTGGCGCAGGTTCTGGCAACATCCGTTTTGCACCGTTAAATTCATGGCCTGACAACGCAAGCCTGGACAAAGCACGACGTCTGCTTTGGCCTGCAAAGAAAAAATACGGTAACGCTCTGTCGTGGGCTGATCTGATTATTCTGGCTGGCAACATCTCTTACGAGTCCATGGGACTCAAAACGTTTGGTTTCGGTTTTGGTCGCGAAGACATCTGGGGACCAGAGACTGACATCAATTGGGGCGTTGAAGACGAGTGGCTGGCTGACAGTGCCAACCGTTACGACGATCTTGATGATGCGTCCACCATGCATAACCCGTTAGCCTCTGTGCACATGGGCCTGATCTACGTTAATCCTGAAGGCGTTAACGGTCAACCAGATCCAGCACGTACAGCTGCACACGTACGTGAAACCTTTGCACGTATGGCAATGAACGATGAAGAAACTGCAGCGCTGACCGCTGGTGGTCACACAGTCGGTAAAGCACACGGCGGTGGCGATCACGCCAACATCGGGTCTGAGCCAGAAGCTACAGGCGTTGAAGCTCAAGGTTTTGGTTGGGCGAACCCAGGTCATTCTGGCAAAGCGGCAAACGCTTTCACATCTGGTATCGAAGGCGCTTGGACACAACACCCAACTCAATGGGATATGGGCTACTTTGACTACCTGTTCAACTACGAATGGGAACTGACAAAATCAGCAGCAGGTGCACACCAGTGGAAGCCGGTTGATATGCCTGAAGATGTAAAGCCTGTTGATGCCACCGATCCTTCAATTCGTCACAATCCAATGATGACAGATGCCGATATGGCGATGAAGGTAGATCCGGTCTACAACGAGATCTGCAAGAAGTTCATGGCTGATCCTGAGTACTTCGCTGATACATTCGCTCGCGCCTGGTTCAAGCTCACTCACCGTGACATGGGACCTCGGGTCAACTATCTTGGACCTGATGTTCCAGCCGAAGACCTGATCTGGCAAGATCCGATTCCTGCCGGTTCCACGTCGTATGACGTTGATGCTGTCAAGGCAAAGATTGTTGCTAGTGGTTTGTCTGCTGTCGATTTGATTAATACAGCTTGGGATAGTGCTCGTACATACCGCGGCTCTGACAAGCGTGGCGGTGCAAACGGTGCACGCATTCGTCTGGCACCGCAGAGAGACTGGGCAGGTAATGAGCCAGTGCGATTGGGTAAGGTACTGCGCGTGCTTGAAGAGATTGCCTCACAAACGGGTGCGTCAGTTGCTGACGTCATTGTATTGGCTGGTAACGTTGGTGTAGAACAATCTATCAAAGCTGCGGGTCATAACATGACGGTACCTTTTACAGCGGGTCGTGGTGACGCAACTGACGAGATGACAGATGCTGATAGCTTCTCGGTTCTAGAGCCAAAGGCTGACGGATTCCGCAACTTTCAGAAAGAGACGTACGCAGTTGGACCCGAAGAGCTGATGCTTGATCGTGCACAGCTTATGGGTTTAACAGGTGCTGAGATGACAGTTCTGTTGGGTGGTATGCGCGTGATGGGCACCAACTATGACGGTTCCAAGCATGGCGTATTCACTGATCGTGAAGGACAGCTGACGAATGATTTTTTCGTTAACCTGACTGACATGAATAACAGCTGGCACCCTGTGAAAGACGGTACTTTCGAGATTCGTGCTCGCAAGAGTGGCGACGTGAAATGGACTGCCACTAGTGCAGATCTGGTCTTTGGTTCTAACTCAATCCTGCGTGCTTATGCTGAAGTGTATGCACAAGACGACAATGCCGAGAAGTTCGTAGCGGATTTTGTTGGCGCATGGACTAAGGTTATGAACGCAGATCGTTTCGACCTGCAAGCGTAGTGTGAACAAAGCGGGCCGCCCGGAGTAGGGCGGTCCGCTGTTTGTTGCCAGAGCAGCTAAACGTGCTGTTTAACGGTAAGCGCCTACTGCATTGAACTAAGCCCGAGCATATTGCCTTCAGTATCCATGCACAGGCTGATAAAACCAAACTCCCCAATCGACATTTTAGGTCTAAGCACTTGGCCACCTGCATCACTCACCCGTGATTCTTCGATTGCGCAGTCCTCCACGCCGAAATACACGGTTGTGCCACCGATTCCCGGTGCGGAACCCTCCCTCTGTACCAGCGCACCACCAGCTCCGTAGGCTGCCATATCAGTGGGGAAGCTTTTCATGATTACCTGACTATTGGTCGGATCTATCATGTCCTCCAGAGGGTTCTCGAAGACTGCTTCGTAAAAGCTTGCAGCTCTCTGCATGTCGTTTACGTAGATGTCAAACCAGCCGATTGCGTTCTGTTTCATGTCCTTCGTCCTCTTTGTTGTGAAGTCAGGATCGATTATGGACACGCTGATGAACTACGTATTGTATAAATCAGACATCAAATTTTCGATAGTACTGCGCGGGTGTATAGCCGGTGATCTTCTTGAATGAGTGAATAAAGTGCGATTGGTCTGCATAGGTGTCCAGATAATGATGCTTGAACGATTGCTGTAGCCGTAACACCTTCAGGAGATCGTGAGGAGAGAATCCAGTAGATTTCTTGAGCGTTCTTTGCAACTGGCGTGGTGACATATGGGTGGACTCTGCCATATCTGCCACCGTTTGAATCGCATCAATATTAGCCAGTATATTTGCAGTGACTACGTTGGTTGCCACAAGCTTTCGCTCAATCAATTGGTAAACCAGGTTGGCAAATACGGGTTGTTTGGCTGGCATGTCTACTTTGGCTAGCGCTGCGCTAGTTTCAATCAAGGGTAGCTCGCCGGTGTAGGGCGTGCCTACAAAACTATCCGTTGTCTCATCTTGATCGCCTTGCCACACGCCTGGTAAAAACTGGATACCAGCATAGTGGAATTGCTTGCCCAGATTAAGCACTTCGTAGGTGGTGCGCAGTACCGTGACGCCTGCAATCCTAGTATCAGTCTGATTAAACAGGATATTCACACAGGCATCAGGTAACGCATGCAAGCAAAAATCATCAGGTAATTTGTCTAGGGTCTTGAGCTCCCAGAAGCTATGCACGAATTCAGACAAGTCATTGGGCGGCTTTGATTCAGTGTACGACACTGATCGTACCGTTTTATCAACGCCATCTTTGACAGGCTCATACATGGCGATTGTTCAGTCTACTCTCGGCCACCTCCCGGGTAGTCCGGGAGGTGGCCAATTGAATGCGCTCAGCAAGAGCTGCGCAAGGCTCAGCTTTTTTTGTCGTTACCGTCGTTGATAAAGGCGCTGATCTCATCTTCCTCTTTCTTCTTCGCTTCGTTTGCACGATCAATAGGGGCTTGAACGGCTTTTGCAGCCTCCGCCTCACGTTCTAGACGCCTGGTTTCTACCAATTGCCGAGCGCTATCCATGGCTTTGGTCGCACGTCGATATAGCAGGAAGAAAATAGCGGCAATTGCCAGCAAAACCAGCGTATTGAAGATGGGAATATGCCGATAGCCTTCTTCAACCGGCCAGGCCTTGACAGCGTTCGGGAATGCAGAAAACAGGGTTAAACGCCAGCCATAATGACGCACGGCAACTAGCTGCTTGTCAGCCGCGGCCGACTGAATCTGCGCCTGCAAATTGGCAGAATCAAATTTGAAGTACAACATGTTGTCTTCATTGCGGTATACCCTGGGACTGCCGTCAGGCGTCTCCATTTGAAGCTGATACACGTCACGTGTGGTGGTCTGTCCCGCGTCAGGATCAGTGGCGTCAATTCGCTTGATTTCAACGCCGACTGCTCGCACGACATCCACCTGGGGCAAGGCATAGTGGAGTGCTGCAAGCAGGATGATCAAAGGGATGGCGAAAAGGATATTCCGGACGGTCAGTAGGGTCTTCATCTCAGCTTTCTCGTTTAGATAGCGCGAGTATATACAACATGCCCCTAAATTGAAGCCTTGTGCAGGCGGCTGAGTCGTGGCTGTGCGCTGTCTGTGATCGGTTATCCAGACTACAGGCGGGTGATTTACGTGACAAGATGACCGCCTAAGCTGGTCAGGTAGCTCACAAGGTACAGATCTACTCGCCAGCGACCCTCGTCTGGTGCATCTGGACAGATTCTATTGGCATAGCCATCGATAATCTCGAAGCACTTGTGCGAAAATCCCAGTGTGAGGATGTACAAGTAGGCTGCAATTTCTGTACATAAGCCTGCCGGGCAGCAGGAGTGCCATAGGGTTACCTGATGGCGATACTTCATCTGACTCTATGGGTGGTTTACCGGCACATCTTGGCTGTGCGTGCTTCGCATCATCCGTCTGGATACTTCGGGCTGCTCGATGGTTGACATCCACTGCTCGATCACCCGCCAGTGCTCGTCACCCAGTTTCCACATCGCCTGCATAATGTCGAATTCAAGCTCATTACCGGGCTGCCAGACGGTCACGAAAAAACGTGCCATTTCCCGTTCGTCAAACGGTAGATTCGTAAGCTGTGCCCGTAAGGTGTTGGTGTCGCATTCGCCTGTCAAAAAATTCCAGAATGGGCGCAAGCTAGGATATTTTAAGAGCATCGCTTTAAAACGAAGTTGCTCTGATGTCACTGGCAACCGTTTGTTGGAACTCGTTTCTCCAGTCTGCTTCATCGAATCAACTCTCTACTGTGGAAACGATTGATTGTTCGAACGCTGTTTCTCGGCGTCCCATGGTGGTCCTTAAACTACAACATCGGTTCAGCTAATACAATTAAGAAAGTCGACATACCTCGACTGCAGGCAATGTACAGCGTTCCAATCTATGTACAAGAAACTGGCGCGATACGTGTTTTGTAATAACTCTGTAACAAATGATTCGCTGCTATGAGGTACGGTATTCGTGAAGGCAAACCATGGTGCGTATCAATCGAATTTTCCTTCGGTACATAAGGATAAATCACGTTGAATCAATTGACGTGTGTTAACAAACATCGCTTGGTGTTGATACCAATGTACCACCATGAGAGTCATGAATTTACCTTTTAAAGTTTGTACAATTAAGGCGAATGGCGCTGACTTAAGCTCGTCATTCTCGCGCAGGCGGGAATCTAGACGGCGAAAAACGTAGATTCCGCCTTCACGGGAATGAAGATTGTCGGTATTTTCGCTTAAGTAAGTGCCATACCAATTAAGGCAACAATAATATTCCGCCAGAGTTATTCACACGGCCATCAGACGGAGCTTATATGTACAACAAAACCTCGGCAGCCTTTGATGCCTTTGGGAGTAGTGCTAACGAGCCTGAGCATTTATCGCACGATAACAATAGTGCACGATTGGTTAGCAGCTCAGTCCAGCATTGTCCGCATCAAGCGCGCGGCGATTCCATGCCTGGCGGTTGTGACGATGCTGCCTCGGACTTGCATATGGCGTTTTTGCATGTAATGACCCAAAAGGTCATGGAGGCAACTGCCAAACAGCCTTCAGTCCTGAAGCAACTTAACGCAAGTATACGCAGAGATAGAACGTAGCGTGTTGCGTGAACGGTAATTGTATTTAAAGTTGTGCGAGTGCCATACCGGCGATAAAATTCCTACCTCCAGACAAAAAATCGCAAGCGTTTGCAGGTATCGGCATAACTAGAGAACACTGCGCAAGAACGCTCGAGTTCTTGGCTCTGACGGGTTTTGAAATATCTGATCAGGCGTTCCTTCTTCCACGATGACACCCTTGTCCAGAAAGCACACCTTGTCTGCGGCATCACGCGCAAAATTCATCTCATGGGTGGCTAGCACCAGTGTCATGCCTTCGCTTTTTAGTTGACGAACAACATCAAGTACCTCACTGACAAGCTCTGGATCAAGCGCCGAGGTGATTTCGTCAAACAACATGATTTCAGGCTCCATTGCCATTGCACGCACGATGGCAACGCGTTGCTGTTGTCCGCCTGATAGTTGGTCAGGGTAATGTGTCATCCGGTCTTTGAGTTCGAAACGTTCAAACAGTGCTTCTATTTTTGGTGTGAGTACAGCACGCGAAATTTTCTTGTTAAGACGTGGTGCCAACATAACGTTCTCGAAAGCGTTCATGTGCGGAAATAAATTGAAACTTTGAAAAACCAGTCCGATACGCTGGCGGATGGGTTGGGGGTCGAGCATTGGGTGCGAGATATCGTATCCATCAAGCAGGATTTCACCTTCATCTATCGGTTCAAGTAAATTGAGACAGCGCAGTAGTGTTGATTTACCAGAACCAGAGGATCCGATCAGGCACACCAGTTCGCCACGATGCACACTGAGGTTTACGCCCTTGATGACCTCAAGATCGCCAAAGCTTTTGCGGACATCGTTAAGTTCGATTTTTGGTTGTGGTCTCATTATCCTCGCTCCCGATTTTGTCTGGCAATCAGATGGTCAGCGAAGCGGGTGGCGGGGATGGTAACGCTTAAAAATATAATCGCAGCTCCCACATAAGGGGTGAAGTTGGCTAGCAAGGATTTCTCGACACCTGCCTGGCGCAACAATTCAACGGGGCCGATAAACGATACGAGCGCAACGTCTTTTTGCAACGAGATAAAATTGTTCATATTTGCAGGGACCACGCGGCGAATAGCTTGTGGCAGAATCACGTGGCGCATAGTGTGCCAATGAGACAGGCCCAACGATTTGGCTGCTGAGCGTTGTGATTCATGTATGGATTCGATGCCTGCGCGATAAACTTCTGCCACGTACGCAGAATAACTAAGAATCAATGCAAGCGAGCCCCAGATGTAAGGGTTGCTCCACGTGCGGCTCAGGCCAAGGCCCGGGATACCAAAGCCGATTAGATAGATCACCAGAATGACGGGGACGCCGCGAAACACGTCGTTGTATACCGTGGCGAATACACGTAATGGAAACAGCGCAGGCGAGCGCGCATCGCGGCACAGAGCGATGACCAGACCCCAGATGGCAATGGCTGGCGCACACCAGGCAAAGATCATTACGTCTATCAAGAATGCATCAAGCAGTTTGGGAAATGTCCGGACCAACACTTCCCAATTGAAAAAGCTGTTTTTCACGCGCTCCCATCCCGGAGCGAGTGGGACGAGGACGTAGATAAGTGCCACGACGGTAAGCGTGCTAGCCGATGCAATCATCAGGCTACGACGTTTTTTTTGTGCGTTGTAGGCGGTACGTGAAATTTTAGCGGGAAGCGCTGCCTGAGCAGCAACGATTCCCGTCTTGTCTGTCGTATTGCGTGACATCAGCGAAACTGTTACCTGATCATGGGTACGTCAGTTGCCTGCTGTAGCCATTGGGCCTCAATCTGAGCCAGCTCACCGCTGTCGATCAATGCCGTAAGGGCAGCATCAACGCACGCCTTGATTGGATTGCCTTCTTCCATCAACAGGCCGAAGTGATCGGGTGAGGTGGATTCATCGGCTGCAAACTGACCCAGCACGACACCATCATTCATCACGGCGCCTGCTTGATAAAGAGCGACCGGTAAATCCAGAAGGGTGGCGTCGATCTGGTTGGCGTTCATGGCTTCGATAACGTTAATTGTGTCGTCATACAACAACGGATCGCTCTCTGGGGCAATCAATTCTTGAATGACAGGTGTGGCAGTGGTGTTTGCGTCTGCACCCCAGGTTAACGATTTCAGAGATTCAAGGGTGGGCTGAACACCTGCATCGATTGTTGGTTGACGCACAATCACAGCCAGTGCAGAGGTGTAGTACGGGATTGAGAAGTCGACAATTTTTTCACGATCTTCAGTAATGGAAAATTGCTGCAGATTGAAATCGAAGTTCTTCTGGCCCGGCTGGATGGCCTGATCGAACGACGAGGATGTCCATTCAACTTTTTCCGCCTCAAAGCCCATTTGCGCTGCTACTGCGTAGGCTACCGCCGCCTCAAAACCTTTACCACCTGCAGGTTCGTTATCGATGACCCATGGGAAATAAGCAGGATTACCCGTTGCGATGGTGAGTACACCTTCTTCAAGCGTTTTGCCTGTTGCACATTCGCCTGCGGCCTGGGCAGAGGTGACAGGCAATATCGACGCGGTAATAATGATGCCCGCAAGGGTCAGAATCTTTTGTGACATGGTGTTCTCCAGAGTCTTTTCTATGGTGAGTCTTCCTATTGACATCATACGTCACCATTGCGTCATTGCTTGGGTAAGTTGTGGCGTCATCGGCTCTGAGCTGGCGCCCGAGGCTGCAAGTCTTGTCGTCGCAATGGCGTTTTCGATAGTGTCAGATATGGGGTGAATGCCAGCCGCCATGTTCGATCCGTTGAGTGCAAGCTCCTCAATAGCGCAGGCTTGCAAGGACAACGACAAATCCATCACCTCTATCGGATTGCCTTCGCCTGCGCTGCAATTAACGCAATGCCCGTCTGCGATCAGCAGTACACGTTTGCCGCTTGGCAGGGTGTATTCCACCACATGGTTACGCACGGCCTTCGATCGCCCAAGTCCACGCAGAAAGGCCATGGGTAGCTCATAGTTTCCGCCTCCGGCGGTGCACAGCACGACCTGGTCGTTCATCGCCTCAAGGTGAGCCGCGCTCAGTGCACCTTCAATGCCTGTCGATGCGAAAACCACCTCGGTAGAGGATGCTGCTTCCATGATGCTGCATACTTTATGTCCATCGTGCAGTGCCTGCAGGCACTTGACAGGATCCAGTTCGGCGACGATAACCTTCGCTCCCAGCGCGCTTGCGTGCCGCGCCACACCGCTGCCTACCCAGCCGTAGCCGATGACTAGAACGTGTCGGCCTGCCAGTTGCAGATTGGTCACATCCAGCATTGCCATCACACAGGACTGGCCTGTGCCATAGACGTTATCAAACAGATATTTAAGTCGAGAGTCGTTTACATTGATAACAGGGATACGCAATTCACCGGCATTGAACATGGCGCGTAGCGGCCGTACACCACTGGTGGTCTCCTCTGCTGCTCCCATCATGTTTTTCACAAGCTCGGGGAATTCTCTGTGCGCTAAACGAATGATTCGCGCACCATCATCTACGAGAATGTGCGGACGTGTTTCGAGAAACGCACGCGCAAGTTCCATATCTTGTGCGTCTGTTGCCTGTTCGTCAGCGAACACCTGAATACCCTCAGCACGAAGAGCATGAACCACATCCGTTTGCACACAGTCTGCAGGCGCCCACACGCTGACGTCGCTGCCGGCGTTTCGTAGCGCAAGCACAAGGTTGGCTGTCTTTGGCTCAAGGACAAGGCAGATACCCACACGACGGCCCTTGATAGTGGTTGATGATGTCAGGCGTGCTTCGATTGACGCCAGTATAGGCATGCTGCGCCGCACCCATTCAATTTTTTGTTGGCCTGAGCTAGCGAGAACATGGTCATAGCCCTGTGAAATCATACCGCTGGCATCTTGTTGATTAAAGCCATGACATCGTCTTCCTGCTCGGGGCGTCCGGGATCGAGCTGAATACCCTTACTCTTCAGAAAAGCAGAAGCTATTGAGTCATCAAGCTCTTTTGAAAGAACGTGAACGCCGGGAGCCAGATTTGCGTTTATCAGCTGATGTGCGCCGATTCCTTGAACAGAGAAGGTCAGATCCATGATCTCGACCGGGTGGCCGCTGCCACCCGCGATGTTAACGAGTGCGCCGCCAGAGAGTACATGGATATCTCTCTCACCTACACGGTACGTTGTGATCTGAGGACGCATCTGTTTTGTTGATGAGGCCATCCCAACCAGGGCATCTATATCCACTTCAAGATCATGATGACCTGCGTTAGCCAGGATAGCGTCGTGATCCACAGTGGTTATTTCGGGTGCACCAATCGCACGTATCCCGCCGGTTGCCGTAATTATCATCGACGCACCTGGCACCTTGTCTGCGGCCGTGCCAACTGACATCCCGTCCATGTGAGCTTCGACTGCGCGAACCGGATCGGTTTCGACAATGCGGACATTCGCACCCATTTTTTTGGCATATTCGGCGATGCCGCGACCGACATAGCCGTAGCCGATGATGGTCACTGTAGCACCTGCTATCTGGCGATTGGTCAAGCGCAGCATCGCCTGCAGGGTCGTCTGTCCGGTACCGTAGCGATTATCGAACAGGTGTTTGCAACGCGCATCGTTCGCCGTTAGTGCAGGGAAGGGCAGCTTGCCTGCGGCATGCAGTGCATATAAGCGAGCTGTTCCGGTGGTGGTCTCTTCCGAGACACCCTTGAGGCGGTTGTACAGCGCGGGACGGTGTATGCCAATGCGCATTGTTAACTCAGCCCCATCGTCTATGACGTACTCTGGCTCGTGGTCTGCTGCGGCCAATAGTTCTTTTTCCCAGCTCACCATGTCACCGTCAGCGTTTGCTACCACCGTCAGGCCACGATCTCGCAGGGCTTCGACCACAGATTGATTAGTGGTGCGCGGGTTGCTACCTGCAACAATGACCTCGGCTCCGGCATCTGCCAGGACCAGTGCCAAAAAGGCCGTCTTGGCCTCAAGGTGCACCACAACGGCAATTTTTTTGCCTTTCAGTGACCCATCGGCAAGCGTATTACTGACCATTCCATTCAATACTGGAGAGTATCTGCGCACCCAATCTATGCGTGCCTCACCGTCAGCGATCAGGGCAAGATGCTCTTCATTATTGTGTCCGATCACGTTCACTGTGCTCCCTAAGTGTGCAGACTGCGCAGACTAATGACCGTCCACAGCGTTGCACCGATGGCTAGTGCGCACAACAGTACCTTTGACATCGTTCCCATGGTGCCATCGATGAGCACAGCATGAGCGGTGCTGCTTGCAACAATTGATATCGCTAATAGAGCATGGGCGAATCGCCACGTTCGTGCAGGGATTCGTAGGCGACGACGCATGATTGCCATAAACGCGGCAAAAAAGACCACCCACATACCAATGACGCCCCATAGAGAGAATGGGGTGGGAGAGCGAAACAGCAATGCGTCAATCACATCGGGTGGACTGGTAATCCAGAGACCTGCCACATGAATGATGACAGCTCCCAGTAAGCTGATTCCCATCCATCCATGCGCCTTGCGTCCGCGCATTCTGCGAAAGCCTGGAAGATATCCTCCCACTAGTAATGGCTGCACTAGCAGGAGAGACATCGCTACAATCCCCGCAAACCCCGAGGCTATGTATACGGGCCCACGCCAGGCAAGCTGAGGGCTGTTAATCGCAACAGCGATGGGTACGGCAATGGCGGTACAGAGGACCAACCACGGTAGAACTGACTTGATGAGCGAGGCCTGTTTTACTTGCATTAGTAGATTCTTTTCAGGCTATTTCCCGCTAGTCTGACGTGGTTGTTACACCGGCTTCAAGACAAAGTCGACATGCAGCGTTTTGTCACTGGCACTGGCCATTAAAGGGCGCAGGAAAACTGTTTCAAAATCGCTACTGTCCAGCTCGGCGTCGTAGGCAAGGTGAGCATGCGCCTGGCCGAAGGCTGGAACAATCTGTGGCATTTCGAGCCTGAACATGCCGTCCGCATCAGTTAGTGTTGCGCCGTGGCTTCTCTCGTCACGCTCATTGCCCTCAGTGGTGTGTGCCCACATCTGGATTCGCCGTCCCGCTAGCGGCGCTCCGTCGCCTTCGCGCCGTACAGAACCTGTCATCCAGAACCCTCCGCCGCCAATCCGCTCTACAATAGGGGCTCCTGCGCGATAGTTGTTCGCACCGCCGCGCATGGTGGGTGTTGGTGCAAGGCCAGCAGCGCGGGCGACGCCAGCGAGCGAGGCTGTGCCCCCAAGTACTACTGATCCGGCGGTAACCGCACCGGCAGAAAGAAACTTGCGACGATTCGTGAGAAGGCGTTTCATTAATGTCTCCTATACAAATGATTAGGTAATTCTACGGGCCCAATAAGCATTTTGGTTCGCTCGGCGTTGTGACTATCGTTATGACGCATAGTTTCATGTAGAAGATTAGGCGCTGAAACGTACCGTTACCGATAAGTTATTTGACGGCTAACCTGCTCAAAGGGTTATCTGGCACGGTGTCTGGCGCGAATAACACATGTTCTTACCAGCGAGTTCTATAGAGTAGTTTACTGATAGTCTTCGTACAAGCTGGAGCATTCAGACACTTTTAAAGAGCATTTTCCGCTATCAATCCCATGATTTCCATCACTGACCATCCTTTACGCTACTCCATAGCTAATGAGCTACACGCGCGGCCTTTTCCCGCTATTTGCGCTCCTAGTAGTGCGGCTTATCTGGCAACGAAGGTTGTTGACAACGCTGCCGGGCGCGACAGGGATGCAGATCGTGCGCATCTGCTGGCGTTGTTGGATAGATTCGGAGCACAACACCCCAACCCTGGGGCCACGCATTACTACGGGCAATTAGGCAAGCATTGGCTCCGATGGGAATGCCATACCGAATTTGTCACGTACACCGTTTTTGGCGAAGGTGTCTCTGACAGGCCTTTTGATGCACACACTTTTGGCGTGTTTCCGCCCGACTGGCTGGCAGCATCTCCCGGTGTGCGGCTTACGTCCGCATTGATTCGCATAGAGGAAGCAGCCAACGACGATGGCATTGCGCAGAAAGCGGCTGGATGGTTCGTGGAAGAGAGTCTGGCCGTTAGCCGTGTACTCGATGATGCGCTGGTCATTGCAGGTGATTTTCGGATTGACCCATCGGGTCATATGCACTTTGGATTATTTGCACGCCCCGGCGCGCGCGATCGACAAATTGGACGCGTAGTGCAGTATTTGTGCGAAGTGGAGACCTACAAAGCAATGTCGATGCTTGCACTGTATCGGGCCAATGAGCTCAGTACCGACATGAGGTCGATAGATCAAACACTGACATTCATTCAATCGGAGATGCTAGGGGCAATCAGTAAACCCGATGTTATGTTGCAATCGTTGCTAGAGGTATCCGCCGAGCTGGAAAACATCATGGCTCAGTCTTCGTTTAGATTCGGCGCCACCGAGGCTTATGAATCAATTATTAATCAACGCATTATTGCCATGCGTGAAGAACGCTTTGAATCATTGCAGACGTTTGCCGAATTCATGATGCGAAGGTTTGACCCAGCAATGCGCACTGTAAAATCCACACAAACACGATTAGTACGTATGTCAGATCGGGCACAGAGGGCAAGCGACTTATTACGTACGCGGGTAGATGTTGAACGCTCTGCACAGAATCAGGAACTACTGACATCGATGGACCGGCGGGCTGATTTACAATTGCGCCTGCAACGAACAGTGGAAGGGCTCTCCGTAGTAGCAATCACGTACTACGCTGTGAATCTGGTGTTGTACGTTCTTGCACCACTAGAGCAAGTGTTCGGTATTTCAAAAACAATTATCGGGTCTGCAGTGACACCGCTTGTGTTGTTGGGTGTTTGGGGAGTGGTGAGTAAGATCCGTAAACATCTGGACTGAGCTGTTTTGGGCTGGAATGGTAGACTCTGGGTTGTTCTGTGAAAGGACGACTTAAGGATGTCACCCGGCATGCACGAGATTACACATTGGCTACGACAGAACGGGTTAGAACAATACTCTGATGTTTTCGTGCGCCACGCCATAGGATTTGATGTACTCGGCCAGCTTAGCGACAGCGATTTTTCCGAACTGGGAATTGCTATTGGTGATCGGTATCGATTAAAAAAAGCCCTATCAACGATCCATTCTGAAGAATCGTTGCTAATGGACAACCAGGCTCATTTCCGGCAACTGACCGTACTGTTTTCTGACCTTGTTGGTTCGACACGACTATCTACCCAACTCGATGCAGAGCAGTATCGCCGCGTAATGCAGCGATACCACCAGACCGTAGCCACCGTAATGAACCAGTACGACGGTACCGTCACCAATTTCGAGGGTGACGGAGTCATGGTGTTGTTCGGTTTTCCGCTGGCCCACGAAGATGTCCCTGACAGAGCTGTTTGTGCTGCTATGGATTCTGTTGTCGCTGTTGCGAAGCTGCAGGGTTTTGAAAATGAGCCGTTACAGTCGCGGATAGGTATTGCAACAGGTGAGGTCGTTGTTGGCGATCAGTTTGGCGTTGGGCTTTCCAGACATTTTGCGGTCTCCGGCAGTACGCCAAATCTTGCCGCACGTCTGCAGACCCTTGCCGAGTCCAATGGTATCGTTGCCTCTGATGCCACTATTAGACTGACGAAGACTGCGTTCAACACCACGCAACTTCCACCTACGCAGGTCAAGGGTATCCCAGACGCGATTCAGGCCTTTGCGGTTGATGGTGCGAAAACCGCTAACGGCGGCTTGCCGGTCAACAAGGTTCACAGGGCTTCCTTGATTGCTAGAAAGTCTGAATACAACCAGCTCAAGCACAATTGGCAGTCCACGCTCACGGGCACTGGTATGGTCTCGATGCTACTGGGGGAAGCTGGTATCGGAAAATCCAGACTGGTGGAAGAGTTTATTCAGGATTTATCCAGCGAGCAGCTTGCAAGTTTCTCCTGTCTTCCTCGTTATCAGAATTCCATGCTTCACCCACTGATTGAGCAGTTGCGGGATTCCATGTGTTTGTCAGCGCTTACATCGGATGCGGAAATACGCAACAAAATTGTCAAGCTTCCCGG
>JALZVU010000235.1 GCA_023301795.1 Granulosicoccus sp. | reverse complement strand
AGTTCATTTCTCAAAGTGAGTGGAGCTCTGGAATCACCACTGCTGTTTTCGCCGTAATTTCTGATTTCGTTAGTTACACGATTGAACTCACCCGTCAAGTCTCCTATCAGCGCGACTACCGGCACCAGAACCTCTTCATAAAGAGTAACCTGCGCCTCCAGCTCGGCCGCAAATTCTATTTGCACCTGTTCGCGCATAGTTTCAAATCTCTCTGACAGATCTTCAGCTAATTCAACAGCATCTTCTGCCGCCACTACCGCACCGTCGACTACCTGTTGAACACCAGCGGGTGCACTGTCAAGTGTGTCATTCCACAATGATTCAAGAAAATTTGTAGCAGCCTCCTGGACCTGCGTCTTCAACTCGTCCTCGATGATTTCTGTAATTTCATCAACTGGAACAAACCCTTCAATGGCACTGGCTATAAACTCTTCAGGCGCGCCGTTTGCCAACGCAATAGCTGCATCAGCTTCAGCACCTGACAGTCCCATCGCAGCCGCTATTGTTATGTCAGAGTATTCAGGTAGATTGCTCTGCTCACCACCGTTACTCTCACCCTCTTCCCCAGCCTCACCTTCAGATTCGGGCGGCACATAGTTAGCCAAGGCTTCAGCACTGACTCCACCAGGCAGAGTTCCACCACCTAAATCACCTCGCATTGTTAAGGCCGCCACACGATCGACTTTGTCCACCGGTGCAAGGCGCACGTCCCAATAGGGGTTGTAACCGTTAGCAGCTTCTAGTCGCACACTTGCAGTCGGTGACGCGTAGGCTTCTGGTCGCCGGTAATACACTTCGGCAACGCTAATAGAAGATAGAGTGCTGCCGGGACTTATCATCGGCGTGGCAAATGGCTCGCGATTATTGATGTACTTGTCGCTTGAAGTGACTGCATCGATTTCCATGGACATTTCGGTTTTCAGCCGAAGAACAGCTTCTCCATCATCAAGCTCTTTAATACTTTCACTAATTGAACGGAATTCGTTGAGTCCAGTGTAATTACTCACATCGTCAATTTGAGAAATAGCAACTTCTGCGGTGTCATTGTTACGGTCGACGTATTTGCAAGCCTCTGGTTGGTTTGCAAACCCATTTCGAGAGCAATTGCGCACCACCACTTTATTGCCACCATTACTATTCGCGTAGGCAGAACCCCAACCCATAGGGATTTCCACGTCTCTGGACCTTCTGAAAGGGCGCCAGATTCGAGTCTCCAATGCTACCGTGTCGACCGCCATCCACTCCCACTCCGCATCCTCACCCTCTGCGCTCACCATGACTAGACGCGACTCACCCTCGCGAAAAATCTTGTGCTTAGTGAACGGCGTGGAGTACACCCAGAAGTTGTCGAAGAAATCCCAATAGCGGGTTTCCGTAAATTCATCGCGAGATTCGTTGACGACCTCTGTTCGCTCCAACATGTTCTCGGTATCGTCGAGAGTGTACGTCTGAGTAAACTCAGACCACTCACTCAAATTTTTTGCCAACCCAAGAGCCGAATACGCTGTATCTGCAGAGAATCTGCTATCACTGGCCTTTGCTATGTCTCGGACAATGTCCGGGGTGGCACCAAAACTACTGGCAAACATCGCTTGCTGGGAAGCTGCGACTGCCTGATTGATGGGTCCGATAACTGAGATCATGCCCCGAGCAATGGGCTTTATGAAATACTGCGAAATTTGTTGGATGATCTGCGACATCGTGGTGACAAACTGCCCGACGTAAGGGATAGGGCCCAGTACTATCTGAGCATTGATGGAAGTCTGCCTCGCATATTCCGCCCACGAGTTCAGACTTACCGCCTGCCCCAGTGAAACTTGGTTGGCCACCATCGCCCGATTTGAATATGCTTGAAAATTCAGTGCTCTTGCTTGCCACACCATGCCACTGTAGGCGGCAGAGTCGGCGGCGTTGGCTAGGCGCTGTTTATCAACAGCAACCTGACCGGTATTAAACAACACCAACCCACCCAGCATCCCGACGAGAATGAACGCAAGCCCCAACGGCATTGCTTGTCCTGACTGCCGCGACATGGAGATCCATGATCTCCGCGCCGGCTTCCTGAGCGAAAGAACAAGTACTACAGTGTTGGGGATTATTTTCATCGTCGGCTAAACCTGCTGATGCTGGGCGATTTGGTTAGCGGTGTTACGATTTACTCTGAGCCGAAAGTCTTAAGTGTTCCGGCTTTTGCACCTGATGTACCAGCACTTTGAGCAGCCTCCAAGGATTTTGTTTTCCTGGTTTCACCAGACAATACTTCCGCCATACCCGCGAACTGAGTTTTAACAACATCACCAAAAAAGCCAACTACAGCAATTGCTGAGAGAGCGATGAGGGCTACGATGATGATGTATTCCGTCATGCCCTGACCTGTAATGCGTCGGCCCATGCGGTTGTTTTTAGATGTGCTTGTGTTTGCTTTCATAGAAGTCATGTGTGTAAGTTTTCCGATTGAATTACCTAGACTTACGAACCGACCACCACTTGAGTGGCACGGTTCGCCCGGTCAGATCCCACGCAAGCGTGGTCGGATTCCTTTCCCTTGCTGACACATCACGAACTTCCCTATTCGCAGTTAATGCTACAGGAATATTTTCCCGTGTTGAAGGATTATTTTCCCATTTTGTTTGTGCTAGAAGATCAATTTTCAGGCAATTTGAGTCACTTAGATTGGGACGAATTCAGATCAGGAAGGATTTTTAAGGCTCTGAAAGCTAGAAAAACAAAAAAAAGTGATGCCCGCTGAATGATGATCTTCTGGTGCTAATGGAGATGTATCTCAGACAGCCCACAGCTCGCTGTGGAACTTTTACCGATTTCCATGCTACTTCAAGCACTCTAGTTGTCCGTCAAGGCACAACACTATGTGCCTGATTGTGTGGGATATTTATCCTACCCTTGATGCAAAGCTACCTTTGCAGACAACCCACCTGCGGGGTCATAAGTTGCATTAAATAATTTAGAGCGCAGGCGAGAGAGAGTGAGTAGGCGAGCACACTCGTGAGCAAGGCAGAAGTTTTTGTCGACACATGGCATGGCAGAGCACAAGCCTCCATAAATCAACTGTAGAGCAGACCGTGATTTTCTCAAATATGTCTAATTTGCAATGAAACTAAATTTACAAGTTTGAGAGGCTTCTCTCAGATCCCAGGGAACAATCAGGACAATTAGTCGGTGCACGCACGGCTGCAAACCGAATCCCGAGCAGCACCCAATGACGCAGCACAATAACTACTGGGTGTCCTCGTATTGCTTGATGGCTGGAGCACCGCCAAAAAACTCCTCACGCTTCACAAGACGAAGCTTGTCGATTGGCCTGAAATGTCCACTCCTGAAGGTTCGCTGCTGCAAATCTCTCAATTCATCAATTTGCCCGTTCTCCGCACGCCGGTAGACAACAATGCCGTACTCATCATCCACAAACTCGATGCTGGCGACATTCCCGTCTTCGTCCTCACAGTGCCACGCTCTGACCACCCTGCCTCGCCATTGACCTTCGCCCGCGTCGGCCTTGGTAAGTAGCGCACCGCACGGCTCATGAGAGAGAAAGGATGCAGCATCCGCAGGCTTGGGTAGCACACCTTCAAAATCATCTTCCAGTGGCAGTCGATGCGCAACAGAGCGGCGATAGTCGATTAGCCATGCTTCATTATCGTTGAAGTTCTGTAGCATTTCGCGATGACGAGTCCCCAGTTTGGACTGTCGCACCCGAAAGCCTTGCGCTGACAGTTCAATATCAGCTCGCAGCAACTCTATCTCGCTGGCATCGTGCCATCGAACATGAACGGCAGAAAGGCTTGGCAAGATAAATGGATCGCTCGAGCCTGACTGTTCTGTAGCAGGCTCAGATAGCTGTTCGGTATCTGCAGCCGATGCCGAAGGCAAGCAGACGAAATGCAAAAATGCAGCAGCACTGATCGCCTTAAGCAATGCAAGATGCTGGCTTCGTTTTACATTCATCTGCATCTCACATTCACTCAATAGCCTCGCTCTGAGGCTGCTTTCGTCGCAGTGTAACAACCGTAGCGCTCCTCGGAAGGACGCTATCGTACGACTCATCTGCCCAGCTTGCATCTACGAAAATCTTGTCAGCGGGTACACCTAGCCGCTCCAATGTACTCTTTGTGGCTGCGGCTCTGTCATTGGCAAGCCTTTTCTGGGCAGCAAGATCGCGAGCCGGGCCATGAGCACTACCAATAATGCTGACGATATCCGTTTCCCTATCAAATTTGCCCACCAGAGCTTCCACTCTTTGAAGCCCCCTACCTTCTACTGTGAATAACTCGTCCACCAGTCCGTAGTCTGCAAACAGAGCCTGATGAGCGGATCTGCCCAATGTTTTGTAGTTCTGAGTGATGTTCAGCGGTACATTAACCTTGGCTACAGGCTGCTGATTGCCGCCTACATACTCAGATAGCTGCTCGATTCGCTGGGCAATTGAGGGCCCCGTATATTTGGCTGACGTATCCAAAGCGATTGAACCCGAGGAAGAGCTCTGAGTCGGATCGGCTGAATCTGCGAGTTCGACTTTCTCGACCTGTTCGACCTGTTCAACCTGTTCAACCTGCTCAACCTGCTCAACCTGCTCAACCTGCTCAACCTGTTCGACTTGCTCAACCTGCTCAACCTGCTCAACCTGCTCAACCTGCTCAACCTGCTCAACCTGCTCAACCTGTTCGACTTGTTCGACTTGTTCGACCTGTTCGACCTGTTCGACCTGCCCAACCTGCCCAACCTGCTCGACCTGCCCAACCTGCTCGACCTGCTCGACCTGCTCGACTTGCTCGACTTGCTCGACTTCTTCGACTTGTTCAGCCTGTTCAGCTACGGAGGGCCCACTGCGCAAATTGCTAGCGTCAAATCCACGAGCCTGCATGGTAGCCAGCGGTAAAACTGTTCCATCTGCAGCTATTGAGTACTGTCGCCTCAGCCCAATGTCTCCTGACGTTAGTTGATAAGACACAATTGGGTCAATGGTCCCAGCCACTGCAGTGGTTTCTACGTTCTCAACCTTGAACGAAAAGGCCCCGTTTACATTTGGGTCATCCACGCTTCTAAGAACGTACCCTGCTCGCAACAAGGCCTTCTGCAGAGATTGGCCAAAACCAGATTCAGGGTCGTCGGCCAAGTACAGAGACAGCGTGGACGGCAACGACGCATACGCCGGAATTTGCAATAAAACAGACACAAAGTCTTGCGCTACAAAATCGTTGGCTATGGTTGACGCTACGGTTAAGTTGGTCGTGAAATCTGCCCGCTCGGTTGCCGGCACATCAGGGGATGTCGATACACAACCCGCCGCTTGCAAAGCAACAAGAAGGCATAGTCCAGCTGAGGCTAATTGCACACCGTCTCGTCCACGTAAAATGCTCAACTGCAATCGCCTATAGCTGTGTGAATAGGCCATGATTTAGTGCAAAAAATATTGTCAAACCTACGTTCACAATGCGTACGTGCGTTTTTCATCAACATCCTGACTAATAACGGTGTGGTGTCACACGCTAATTTGCCTGACGCTATTGATATGTGCAAGTCAGCGTTACATCAAAATACGGCAGTCTAGATGTATAAGTGGCCGCACCTGGCCCAAACCAACCGACAGATGCGGCTGCAGCGTATAGTCTGTAAGCATTTCTTGTTGCTGAGCCACAATTAAAGTTATGGCTATAGCCGAATCCACGGATCCTCAAAATCCAGAGTAACAGAACGCGTTAGCGCCGTTTCGCCATCTTGGTCAGGCACATCAGGATTGCCGAAAAATAATTGATCCCCTTGTCGATACGCGATTGTAAAGTCGGTAAACGGAGAAAATAGGAACGCTATAGAGGCCACCAATGGCTGATCTTCAATCGTGAAGCTGGTGATGTCAATATCAAGGAAAGGCACTGCACCCACTGAAGTATCAGCGCTGCCTCCAGGTGCTATCAATGAACCGAAGGATTGGAAATCGTCACCAAATTGTAAGGCGGCTTGGGCCAGTGGAACCACGCAGTTACTATCAAAGAACACCTCAGTATCAATAAAAATACTATCGTCCCTGAAGATGATCTCACTGCGCTCATACCCTTGTGCCGGCCCTTCTTCCTCATCAAACAAACGACAACTACGGGCCCACGTACCTTGCAACTCGGGAAACAGGGTACTGCCACCTTCCTGTTCCGAACCCGGCGCGGGAGGCGGGTCGGTCAAAGGTGGCACAGCCACACCTTCGCTCGTCGGGGGAGGTGTGTTTGTGGTGTCTTGCGAATCCCTGCTTGAGCAGCTTGCAATCATTGCAGTTGCCGCCAGGCAACTTGCAATAACGGTCAATCGTGATGTAGACATGGCGTTCAGTCCTTTGCTTGTATCAAGAGGCATTTGCAACAAAGCGCTTGGAAGGCATTGTTGGGCGGCGGGCGGCGGCTCGCTGTCAAGATCAGGCAATGCTCTGTCGAATGTGCTTTGCCAGCGGCGCATCACCGTGGTGCACAGATGGTACCAAGACGCCAAACGCATAGGCATTGTGCAATGAGACAAGCGTCATAAAACCCACAGCGTAGGCAGTGTTGCGCGTCGCAAACCTCATAATCCATGGTTTTAACCGAATATTCACGCGTTCGCCGGCCACTACCCCAAGGGGTTACATGAACCTCCGAATGGGAGTGTTAAAACTATGGCAGTCTTGTATGCTCTCGGATAGTTCATATTAGTAACCCCCGCAGACATACGGTGATCAGGAAAACAGTGATTTGAATGTAACCCCGTTCAAGCAAGCCAAACGTAAACACAAGTCTTCGGCACGTGCATTATCTTCGGCACGTGCATTAATTGGGGCATTCGTGCTCGCCGCGGCGGCATTTTTGTTACCAATGCCCCAACCAGCGGCTGCCAACGGTACTAAAGTCGCCTTCGTCGGTGACCAAGGGGTAGAACAAACCGCACGGCGCGTCCTCGAGCTGATCAGAGACGAAGGCACCGAGCTACTGTTGATTCAAGGCGATCTTGGATACGATGAAAACACAGCCGCTCAATGGATAGCGAACATCGACGACATTCTGGGAACAGACTTTCCGGTGTTGATGGTGGTGGGCAATCACGAGAACTTCGAGTGGCCAGCCTACCTGCAATGGCAAAAAGACAAACTGGCAAGAGTGAGTGATATTCACTGTGAAGGCGACGTCAGTGTAAAAGCGTATTGCACCTACAAAGACATCGGCGTAGTGCAGGTCTCACCCGGCATCAGAGAGGTAGCGGACATTGATGGGAACGATAACTACGCTGACTACATAACAGACAAGTTCAGTGAAGACACCAGCTCGTGGCGCATCTGTAGCTGGCACAAAAACATGCGTGATATGCAGACGGGTGACAAAAACGACTCCACTGGCTGGGGTGTTTATCAGAGCTGCCTTGCACAGGGTGGCATTGTGGTTAACGGTCACGAGCATGCTTACTCGCGCACGCATCTGATGAGTAGCTTTGAAAACAAAACCGTCATACATACGGGCAGCGATATGGATATAGGGCCAAACAGCTCCTTTGTGGTGGTGTCGGGTTTAGGCGGACGTGAAATTCGTCCGCAGCTACGCGGCGGCGATTGGTTCGCCTCTATATATACCTCAACCCAGAAAGCCAACGACGGTGCCTTGTTTTGTGACTTCAACAACGACAAGGCTGATTGCTACATGAAGGATGTGGCCGGACTGGTGCCTGACGCGTTTACATTAACCAGTCTTATCAACGTGTCTGCTGATACTGATACTGTCTTGGTACCTGAAACGCCCGAGGTGCCCGAAACCCCTGCGTCATCTGAATCATCTGAATCATCTGAATCATCTGAATCATCAGAATCATCTGAATCATCTGGCACGACTGCGACACCTGAAACGACCGCAGCACCCGAAACACCTGATGAAAACCCAAGTTCAGGTGACACTCCTGCCAATGACGGTGAACCAGCTGTCATCGACACAAACAACCAGCCAGAAGTAGACGAACCGCCTTCG
>JALZVU010000234.1 GCA_023301795.1 Granulosicoccus sp. | reverse complement strand
CGGCCGGCATCGCGACCTTGTAATACACCGACCACACCGGTTTTACCGATACCCGTATGAACCTCGATACCCCAGTCTTTCAGATAGTTGGCGACGATGCCTGACGTACGCGTCTCTTCCATACCCAATTCGGGATGTTCATGAAAATCACGTCGTATGGCGATTAACTCGTCGTTGTATCCTGCAATTTTGTCGATAATCGCCATCAGAGGGTCCTTTGGATTTTACATTGATAAGACAGTTATACCTGTCTTTTCGGGTGCTTGAAAGTTGTGAGTGTCCGCCGCGAGATTGACAAGTTTGGGTAGGCTTTGATCAGCTCTTAAGAATCTGTCTGGCTAAAGTCCACAACACTAAAATTGCGAGGCTCAGAAATGACATTCAGCCGCATCAGTGAATCCAGCCTTATGGCGTGCAATCCTTCCGAGGTGTGTAGGCTCAATATTTCCTGTTTGTCTTTGGTCATCACATCGGTTGCGACACCTTGGATAATTGAGCCATCCAGCAGCGTAAGTGCCACCTCGTAGCGTTGCACACAAGCAGCTTCAATATAATCGTACAAATGACAGGCGATGGGCTGATAGGGTGGTTGCTGAGGCATCAGGTATAGGCGTGTGTTGTTACTATGATCATACTACGCATCAGCGTAAACTGGTGTCTCTGGCCATATGTGGTTCATTCCAGCTCGCCTATCAAGAGTACAATGCTGCCACGCGCCGGTTCAGATCTTCGCTCCGGACATTCACTTAATTTGGCACACCTTTTTGTTGGTGTATAGAACCCATTGAGTTACCCACCTATGGCAGGTTGCCTGCTGGCTGCAATGATCGTGTTCAGCTTACTGAGTAATGTAAGCTGGCTTTATCAACAATACGCCTATGCACTGAGCGGTCTATGCGCCTGTATTGCCGCGGTTCTTCTGTTCGGGAATTTAAGAAGCAGTGCAAAAATTCAGGTCACAACCTTGTTATTGATTGGCGGGGTGTTACTGTTTATCGCCCATCAGCGCGGTGGATCTTTCAGCCTGATGGAGGCGATATCCCGAAATACGCTGCTACTTTCGATGATTTTATCCGTCGGGTTTTTGCGACTCCTACTCGATCTTGAGATCTCAGATGCACCGCTGCCGCGCGGGCGAAAGGCGTTTCTGAATACATTGTTGAGTCTGGGGTTTTTCGGCTCGGTCATCAACATCTCTGCACCCATCATGCTTTGTGACCGTATTTCCAGAGACCGGCCCATCGACTTGTTTACTGCACGCGCAGCTTCACTAATATTTTGTTCCTGCTCCGCCTGGTCTCCGTACTTTGCCGGTGCAGCTTTGATTCTGACGGTGGTACACGGTGTGGATTTGCTCACCGTGATGATAACAGGGGCACCTTTTCTACTGATTACTATCAGCGCTGTGTACTGGGTATCGGTTCTATACAGTCCAGAGCGAGTTAACACGTTTCTTGGATACCCAATCTCTTTATCTATAATGTGGGTGCCGGTGGCGTTAACTGTCGCTGTGGTATCCACGCAGGCGCTTTTACCCGAGATGCCCATTCTGGTTGCCATCTGCTTGTCCGCGCTTGTGTTAACAATTATCGGATTGATGTTCAAGCGGGGGCGGCTGGTAAGCACTTCAACACTACGTGAACATGTTCGCAACGGGCTGCCCAAAAGCGCCAACGAATTATTGCTGTTTGTTTCAGCAGGGGTGCTTGCAACCGGGCTCACAGCGTACGTGAATGTGTCCCAATTTGAGCTTAGCCTGACAGAGTATGGCTATTCCACAGCCTGTATGACGCTTGCGGCGATGATAGTGATATCAGCGGCGGGGATACACCCCATCATTCAGATTTCAGCATTCACGCCTCTGCTGCTTCCCATCAGCCCAGATCCAGAGCTGTTGGCCAGTACGTTTCTGTTTGCCTGGGCCTTGGGCACAGCTGCCAGTCCGTTATCTGGAACACACTTGGTTTTCCAGGGGCGCTATGGTATCTCGGCCTGGAAGGGGGCGGTTCAAAACTGGCGGTTTGTGGGTGTCCTGTACTTCGCAGCGTGTGGGTTACTGGGTATGCAAGTGATGTTGACGTAAACAGCCTGATTGCGTAGCTCACGTTACGTCCAACCTGCATCCACCACCCATGTTTGGTTGGTTACTGCGCGCGATACATCTGAGGCCAGCACAACAACCATCGCGGCTACATCTTCTGGCTCGATAAACCGATCCAGACATTGATTGCTCATCACCGTTTGTTCGAATTCTGGTGTCAGCCACTTATCAATCTGACGCTGCGTGCGAACGAAGCCAGGTAGCAGACAATTAACCCGGATACCATCAGCGCCCAAGTCGCGTGCTAGGGCGTGCGTGAGCCCTTCAATGGCGGCTTTTGACGCGACGTAGGCGGGTGCTTCGGGCAAACCGATCCGCCAGGCAATAGAGCTCATGTTGATAATTGACCCTGCGCCCTTCGATTGCATACCGGGTATCACAGATTGGGCTGCAAAAAACTGATGGTCCAGATTCACCGCCAATCGTTCGCGCCAGTATGCAGGCGTCACTGCCGCAATGTCGTGTCGGTCATCGTGTGCGGCATTGTTCACCAATACATCAAACTCTCCAAATATCGAAGCGGCTTGTGCAAATTGCGTGGTGAGTGCATCAAGATCGGTCAGATTCAGAGCGTTGAAGCTAACGTTCTCTCCCAGATTCGCCGATAGCGCATTGCCAGAAGCCTCATCAATATCGAAAAACACAACCTTTGCGCCTTGTGCATGGAACGCGCTGACAATGGCAGCGCCAATACCGCTTGCGCCGCCCGTGACAGCCACGACTCGCTCAGTTAAGTCAGGAAATGTCGCTTGATGTTGCGTCACGGCTTTTGCTTCACTGTGGGCGCAAAAAAATCTGCCTTATTCTGTCTTATAGATAGTTGCATGGTTTCTCACTTTTGAACGAGCTTTCAGGTCCATAGTCTGCCAGAGCATTCCCATCCAAACTCACGGGAATGAGGAAGATCTTATACCGTGTGGGTGCAGCCTGACACAGTGGCGTTTGTCGATCATGATTGATCTTCGTACTATTTTGATAATTCACATCGAACTACTTGCTCGTTTGCTCATCACACATTTATCTGTTTTGAACAACGCAAGGTATTTGATGATGCTCCCTAAGTTTCTCCCGTCCACCCTGAGTCAATCCGGCATGACCGTATTTGGCGGATTGTTTCTCGGCGCCAGCCTCTTTTTGAGTACCGCAGCGGTTCAGGCGCAAAGCACTGACAGTAAGGACTCGCAAACCGATAGTGCGAAAAGTCATCCAACATTATCAGACAGGGTTATTGCCCGCTTTGGAACTCCACCACTAGTGCCTGAAGGAGCGTTGAAAGACGACGTGAAGCTTGCCGTTGATGTGGTTTATGTTGAAGGAGTACCCGATGGAAAATGGGGTGCCGAGCAACAAGATGCGCTCGACGATATTACTGATTCTGGTGACGTACGTCTCGGATGGCTTATCAGCGACTTGATGCGTGTTGCTGGATCAACAGGCCTTATGTCTGACCTTGCCAGAGCTTCGGAGAAACTGCTAGATATTTCATTAGACAGAAGCAATATCTGGGGCGATACCGTTGATCATCTTATTGCTTGGGACATTCCTGCACCGCCAAATTATCTGGAATACAAGCGCAACGTCTACATGATTATTGAACCTGAATGGGACAAGCTGTTCATGGAAGGTGACATCGATTGGCGTCATGTATCCTGGGGTGGTGTGCGCATTGATGATCGCCCGTTTGACACCACAGATACTCCTTGCAACTGTATACCCGCAGCTGATAACCCAGAGGTTACAACTGCTGATGAAGCTGACTGGCTGGACGACGACGATATTGTTTTTGGGATTGAAGTCAACGGTGAATACCGCGCCTATCCACGCCAGATAATGGAAGTACGCGAGATGGTTAACGACACACTAGGTGGTCGTGATCTGGGTATTCCTTACTGCACGTTATGTGGGGCGGCTCAAGCCTACTTTACAGATGAAGTTCCTGATGGCGTAGAACGCCCGGTTCTGCGAACTTCCGGATTACTGATACGTTCTAACAAAGTGATGTATGAACTCAACACCTACTCAGTCTTTGATACCTTCACCGGGCAAGCAGTGACAGGTCCACTAGCGGAGAAAGGTATTCAGCTTAGACAGGCAGGTGTAGTTACTACAGAGTGGGGCAACTGGAAGGCCAGCTATCCGCAAACCACAGTCCTGAAAGAATCTCTGGCACTTGGGCGTGATTTTGACTTTCGTAACGATCGCGACGCCAACGGCCCTATCTTTCCTATTGGCGATGTTGATCCTCGGTTAGCAGTTCAGGACGATATTATCGGTGTGATCACTGATGGTGGCCAAGCAATAGCGTTTCATAGAGACAACGCATTGGAAGCGCTTCGATCAGGCGAGAAAATCACCTACGCCAACATTGAGCTAGTAATGGATGGCGGCGGTGTGAAAGCCGTTGATAGTGACGGTAATGATCTGGGCGGGCACCAGGCATTCTGGTTTGCCTGGTCACAGTTTCATCCAGAAACTGAATTGTGGGTGATGTAATAAATACAATTCTGCGACAATCCAGATTGGATTAGTTAGACAAAAAAAAGGGTGTCCGTTTTCTCAACGGATACCCTTTTTTTGGTTTTCAATACACGATAGCTTGACTACATCCTTCGACAATACACGATGCCTGCAACCTTAAGGCAACAGCGTCTGACCCATCAGCGCTCTATCGATCTCACGTGCCACTTCACGCCCTTCATTGATCGCCCACACCACCAGTGACTGACCACGCCGGCAATCGCCAGCT
>JALZVU010000233.1 GCA_023301795.1 Granulosicoccus sp. | reverse complement strand
CGATCAAACTCCACTGAGACGATACGATCCATCAATTGATTGCCGTGGACAATTGCATAGTCATCAGGATTGCTTGGCCTGTTCAATAACAACGCTCTGACCGCCTTTACATGACGTTGCGGCCCTACGATTATCTGGCCCCGTTCGTGGGCTAACTCCTCCAAGGTGCTCACGCTGTTTATCGGTATTGCTGCGCTGGTTGGTTGCGGTAGTGGCTGTGTGGTTGCGCATGACGCGAGAACAATCGGTAATGCGAGAATGACTAAGCATTTCATTGTGATAGCTCCTGAGCTTTGGGTTGTTGGTTGTGTAGTTCCTGGGCGATTTCATGGTGACGCTGGATAGCATCAACCGTGACTTGATCACTGGTAAGGGTTTCGCCTTGAGTGGTTCGTACTTCTGGCAACGGTCCACGATGGCTATTCACCCGCATGGACAAAACTTCTTTGATTTGCTTTGCTGATTCAGGGTCGCTGATTTGCTTATCAACAATGGCGGCCGTCACCGCATTGATAACGCTGGCCTTGTCCCGCTCTGCCTGTGTGTCACGCTCGACAATGTTGTGCTCAGGCTTCTGGTGCAATGACAATTCCTGAGGGGTTGGTGTGTAGCCTGTCACCTCCAGCCCATTGTTACGGGCCTCTGTCCACGCCATACGCCTGAATGATTTGTGCCCTGACACCTTAACGTCGCTCCAGCCTTTCGCCGTTGCCAGCTTGATAAGGTTGGCCGCTATGGTTTCGTCATTGTGCGGTGTTGACAATGAACCACCATGATCACGGAAAGCCTCTACAGGCTTGCGCCCGTTGTTGCTTTTGAACATATACTTTTTGCCGTCAACCTCATAGCCCTGTGATACACGACGTGCTAATTCATTTCGCCTGGTTAACTCCTCACTTTCGATGCGCTCACTAGCTTGGCTACCTGATAACTCGTTTTCGTGCTTCTCCAGAATGGCATTACTCGCACGCTCCACATTTTTGTAAAAGTGGTCATTGCCTGACGCTTTCCACGTCGTCCAACCCTTAGAGGCGGCAAGTTTGACCACCGCACTAGCAATGTCCTCGTTATCGTAGTCGGTGCTGATTGTCTTGCCGTCATCGCTAATGCTGAACGCTTCCACCTGTGTTTCGCTATACACGTACTGATTGCCGCGCTGTATGAAATGCTCTGCAATGTCTGCCTCATACCCGGCTTTTTCGTTGTCGTCCACATCGGTGGTACTGGCAACGGTTATTGTTTGCTCGCTCATGCGCTTATCCTTTTCAGTAGGTTCATATTGATAACTTCACCGGTAGATGTATCAACACCGGATTGGTCAGGGGTAGTGGTCGTGTCAGCCGCTATGCAGTCCCACACCTGATTCGCGTATTCAGTGCGCTGTGCATCGGTGGCGGGCTGCTTATCAATAACGGGTAGTTCAATCGCTAGCGTATTCAGATCAACACCGGCCGTTTGCTTTGGCTTGTCAGCCACTTTTTTAGCTGCCTGTTTCTTTGGCTTAACGGTAGAGGTTCTGATAACGTGCGTCGGTACTGGTGCTGCTAGCTCACCTGATGACCATGCCGCCTTTAACTGCTCCTCATTGGGTAGCTTTCGGCCTAGTGCTGCCAGTGATGGCGCTACCGCTTTCAGGCAATCAATAAACGGCCGTTCTTTGTAATAGAATATTTTTCTACACATGATCGGCCGCACTTTACGAATACGGATGATTTGTTTGTTGTCGCCTAAGTCGCGCAATTCCTGAGGCAACATGAGCGCCCGCCGTTGGTCTGATTCTGTGCCCTGCCAGCGGTTACGGGTTTGACGCGATACGCTTTTGACCGTGTTGTATCCGAGCAAGTCGGAAAGCTCGTTTGCGTCGTCCTGGTCTTCTGGAGCGAAGTACACCTTGCACCGGATATTGTCCAACATGGCTTTGGCCGCGTCACGACCATACCCGCCCTCCATGAGTGCCGCCGTTACCTGTGCTTTACTCTGAGCAATCAATAACAGGCGCATACCGTAGCCCGCGATATAGCCGGAACCCTTAGAGAGAACTTGCAACGCTGGTATAGCCATAAATTCATCAAGCACTATCAACACTGGCACGTTGTTCTTATCGTTGGTCGGTAGCGTGCCGATGTTCTGATTGATTAGCTGTGCGAAAAACAAACGCAGCAATGGCCCCGCGCTGGCTATCTTGTCGGTAGGTATTCCCACGTAAACAGATTGGCGTTTTTGTCGTAGCGTTCGCACATCAAAATCATTAACACTGGTTGCGTTGTCGATGATTGGATCACGCCACAATGAGAGCGCCGCCAGCATGTTTTTTACAATACCGCCCGCTGTCACATCAGGTGTGTTGATGAATTCGTTAAGGCCGTCAGCACAGGCAATCGAGAGCTCGTGCTTTTCGAGTATGGCGGTGGCGTGGTCTTTGAGCGATTGCCCCATGCCTGAGCCATGGCGCAGCACATTGCCGAATGTAGCGCTGGCTTTGTCTGTTTCGAGCAGATACAAGCACAAGGAGACAAACAGACTACGCGCACCGTCAGACCAGATCGAATTCGCGCTATTCGTGTTTTCTGGATACATGATGTACCCAAGGCTATAAACATCAGTTACACGTCGCGCCGGATCATTGCTGACATAGTGCAAGACGTTCTGACGATGTGTTGTAGGGCTGAAAGGGTTATATAGAAACGTGTCTTGCCTGAGGCTTGCGTGTCTGTGCTTTGAGGTAATGGCGTGATTCTCAAGTTTGATATCCATGCACACTAGGCTATCGGGCCACGCTAGCGCATTGGGAACGACTGTTGATACACCCTTGCCGTCACGAGTTGGCGCACTCAAAAAGCAATGTTCTGAACCGGCAAAGCGTAAATAGCTGCCCCGCGTCTGCCCTACGATGATTCCATCATCACCGAGCAAACCCGCCTTTCTGATAGCGTAGGGTGTGGCAAAAGATGCTTCACCGTGTAGCGGTATATTCAGCTTTTTAATCAGCACCAGTACACCACCGAACAGCACACACGCACCGATAACGAACGCGTACACCATGACCTCGTTTTGCTCATACCACACCTGAGCGTTGGCGATTTTATTCAGCATCTTTAAACCACGCTTGCGTGATGTATCGGCCGTTGGGACCACGCTCCATGTGAATCACACCGTCAACCACGCTCGACACAAGGCGCGCTATCGCCTCATAGGGCAGGTTCCGACCATCGGGTGACATGAGGCACATCATTGCCAATCTGTCTTTGGAAAGCGCAACCGAACCCGCGTGTAAGCTCGTGAGAGAACCACGGCTTGAACCACTGGCGGCAAGGTTCAGAAAATCAAACGCTGCACCGTCGCGTATCTCACCCAGTGTTAGAAAATCGGGCCGCATCCGCAATGTGGATTTCAGGCAATCGGTAGCGCTTATGTCATCGCCGTAAAACAGTTTTACGTGGTTTTCGTGATGCTGCAATTCAAGCTCTGGCACGTCTTCAATGCTGATGATTCGCTCTGAGGCGGGAAGCGCTTTCAACAGTGATTTGATTAGCGTCGTTTTGCCGGAACCCGTACCACCACAAATGATAATTGTTTTGCCGTCAATAACCGCCTGTTCCAATAGCTTTGCTGACGTCTGCCCGTTGTAAAACGCCTCTGTGTATTCGCTCAGGTCGAACACTGATTTGTTGGGCTTTCGTATCGTGATACTCAATGTGCCGTGTGGGCATACTGGAGGCACAACCACTTGAACACGTTCGCCAGTGTTCAACGTAGCTGACAGAATCGGGTGGCTGTCTGATACGTCAGTGACGTTGTACACCGCTACTGCTGTGGCTAGTGATGTGAGATTGTCGAGTGTTGCGCCTGGTACATCGTGCCGCGTCCACAACCCACCTGATTCTGTGTAACAGCGTTGAGGTTCATCAATGCACAGCTCTGTAATCGTTGGGTCTGCTAACAACGAATTGAAAGGCGTCATCAGGTGTCTGATCGTGATGCTGCGATCAATCATTGCTCTGTCTCCACTGCGCTGGTGTCGTCAGTGGCATGTCAAAGCACCCCAGTAAAATCAAGGTCAGAACTCAGCACGAAGTTAATGCGCGCCCC
>JALZVU010000232.1 GCA_023301795.1 Granulosicoccus sp. | reverse complement strand
CGAATCAACCTCGAGCGAATGAGTTAGGTGTTTTTGTCTTCGATCTCTCTTCAGCACCTGAACCTGGTCCTGACCCCGAACCTGGCTTGGTTCGAGTCAGCTTCCTAAGTGATAGCGATGGCAGTTATGTTGCTCAACATACTCCTACAAGACTTATCGAGTGCTTTGCACCGGCTATTTGTGACGTCCCAACTGGTCGTTATAGATTAGTTGGTTTCGATGATTTTAAAAGCGTGTATGTGACTGTAGAGTATGATGGCTCAGTCCGATTCACCTACGACGGTAGGCTTGATTTTCCATTCGCGGTTGCCGGCTAGTGGTGCTTGCCTAATCTGTTACAGCATGTGTCCACGTTGTATTTTCTAGAATTTCCTTATCGCTATCCGGGTCGAGCACCACGATGCTATGAAGCTGCTAGTTGTGGGTAATGCAGCTCCAACGACCTGCGGCGGTCGGCCAACGATATAACGCCTCACCTTCAATACCGTCCAGCTTTAGAAAGATGTCGATCGCCACGTTAATTCCCCATTAATTACTTGATTAAGCTCGATTGATTTTTCAAATAGCTTTTTGCTTCGCTGTTGTAATTAGAATACGACCAATCATTGTTTCGCCGTACCCATTTAAACTCGACTTTCGGATGAATAATCATCCTTTGTGGAAGGTAGCGTAGAAACGAGCAGGAATGTCACCGATCTGTCTGTGCCGCTCAGACACAACGTCATGATGTGTTGGCGAGGGACGTGATGTAACACGCATTCCAGTAATGAATCGTTGCACAAGTGCGCATCGAACCCCTGAGCATTGTCAAGCTGTTGCGTTCTGCAGCCGTTGTCTTGATCCATGCAACAGCAACCAGCTACATGCGCGATGTCTATGTTTTTTTTGCAAATAGGGAATCGCTTTAACAGCACGTCCTCTGAAAAAAATTGGCTTTCCACACTGTGCTCGCGATTTGCAGATTTGCTATCCAATCGCGATCGCGGCCCACGGACAGTCTTTGCTGCACCACTAGTACTTGCACTAGCTACAGTGTTGTCAGCGTGTGGAGGAAGTAGTGGAACGCTTCCGGACACCAGCGACGGGGGGCGCGAAAGCAGTGAGCCACTTCCAGACACTAGCGACAATGATGCAAGCGGTACCAACACAATTGACATTTTCGAGCAGTCTTTACTCGAGAGTGGCGTGCAAAGCAATTTGCCCGGTGAGAGATGGTCGGATCCATTGACGTGGGATGGTGAAAAACCCCAGCAAAGCGCGTCAGTTATTGTCCCCAGTGGCAAGCACATCATACTTGACGAGTCTGTGGATCTTCAGTCTCTGACGATCAATGGCACACTGACATGCGCTGATGAGAACTTGTCTCTGAGCGCCGAAACCATAATGGTGCATGGAGAATTTGTTTGTGGCAGCCGTGAATCGCCGTTTACTCATCAGTTTGATATCACGCTGACAGGCAATGCCGACAATCTTTCCTCCACGGATATGCCTTCAACTATGGGCATGGGCACAAAAGTGATTGCGGCGATGGGTGGCGGCCGAATATCTTTGCATGGAGAGCCGCGCAGCAGCTGGGTCATGCTTGACGCAACAACACTGCCAGGTGCAAGCTCCTTGCGGCTGAGCGAACAGACCGACTGGCGTGCCGGTGACACAATCGTGGTGACTTCGACCTCAGATGATATGGAAGAGGCCGAAGTACGGACGATAACAGCGACGAATGGGCTGGAGATCACATTGGATTCACCACTGGCGCACAGGCACTTTGGCGAACAACAGGTGTTCAGCAATGATGAGCAAAGCTGGACGGTGGACACGCGTGCCGAGATCGCTCTGTTGAACCGTAACATTCGCATACAGGGTGACGTCGATTCAGATCAAAGTCGCTTCGGCGGTCACATTATGATCATGGAAGATTCGATTGGTCTGTTCTCAGACGTGGAAATGCATCGTATGGGCCAGGAAGGACTGTTGGCACGATATCCTTTTCACTGGCATATTGCAGGAGATGTTAGCGGTCAGTACATCAGAAACACAACCATTATTAACAGTTATAACCGATGCATCACCGTGCATGCCACTCACAATGCGCTGGTGCAGGGAAATGTTTGTATGGAGCACGTCGGCCATGGCTTTTTCCTTGAAGACGGCGTTGAGACTGGCAACATTTTCGATTCAAATCTTGGCTTATTGACGCGGCGCCCGGACGCAGCGGTTGCGTTGATCCCCAGCGACACCCAAACCGGTGACGCTTCGCGTGGCCCGTCCACGTTCTGGATTTCAAATGGCAACAATACGTTCACCAATAATGCGGTGGCAGGCAGTGAAGGTCTGGGGTTCTGGTACGACACACCAGCCACACCTACAGGTGCCGCAGCAAGGATTGCCGAGTACGAAGGCGTCGAGCCCATCTTTTCTCCATTTGGTGAATTCAGCAACAATCGCGTGCACTCATCGAGCATGTCATTCAGTAGCTGTTCGGAGGGCAGCGGGGAAGGCGGTTATGCTCCACCCGAGACAGCCATCCTTCAAACACTGACAGTTTTTTCTGGCGGTGACGGGGCGGTCTGGCCGTGCGAAGGTGATCAGGTATTCGATAACTTGATGCTGACCGACTCAGGGCACCTGCTCAAGGCCAGCTTTGTCTCACCACGCCCGACACTTATCCAAAATTCCCTGTTTGTTGCGAATAGTGCGCTCTCTGCTGACGGGCTAGGTAGACAGCGAAGTGCTATAGGTCTTTACGATTGGGGTGGTGAATTGCGCGATGTGCATTTTGTCAATTACAACGACGACTATGGGCCCAGCTACGTGTTTGGTGCGCGTGATGCCGCGGTACGCTACACCAGTGCGCGCGTGCAAAAAGTGACTTTCCAGGACAGCTATAATTTCTACGATTTGCGTAAACCGATCGATGAGGTAGAGCCGTCGCAATGGGGAGCATTGATTCACGATCTGGACGGCAGTTTCGGATTTGCCCCGGGAACAGCGCTGGTTTCCGATCATCCGATGATGACCGACGACACTTGCTCCTCCAATTATTACGGTGAAGGGCGTTTGTGCCAGAACCGCTACGGGTATTTGTCTATGGGTTTTCCTATTCGCGAAAATCTGCCACCGCTGACGCATCTGCGTAGTGATGGTCGTGAAGCCATTTTCCAACCTCTGGCAGCTCGTGCACGCTATCAGGGCATCGTCTCAGTCAGTCATGATCGCTACTACTATGGTTTTCGTTACGATCCTGTACTGATGGCCGATGGCAGTTTGCGGATTATCATGCGATTTTTGCACGAGGGTGACACTGTAGTGCTGGAGCTGCACGATGTGCCTGCCAACGTCGATGTGCCCAACGAAGGCTACAACCTCGCGGTAAGTCTGGATGCACTGAAAAGAGGACCGGGGGATCAGTATTTCCACGATGGCAATTCGCTGTTCGTGAAAATGCTTGCACGAGGAGACGATTGGGTAGCGGGAGATCGACTTGACTTGACCTGGTAGACAACGATGCTATAAAGACAACGGTTTGATCAGATTGAATACCTGTTGAAAAGTTCAGGGTCCACCGAATACATTTTGTTGATTTCCTGTCACTCAGATAGCGGCCCGATGAAGACGATGCGGTTAGATACTCTGGTTGTAGGTTATCAGGTGACAGGGTGTGCACTTGGTTTGTTGAATGTTCACTTGACGAGAACAGATAGTTAGAACAACGAAAATTCAAATTATCGTTTTTTCTTCGCCCAAACTGCGAATAGCGGGTCGCCACTTTCCCCAGGATTGCAGTGGCGAACTTCAGGCTTATCAAAATCTTTCGTTAGAGCGAAGTAGGCCGCCACAATTGCACAGCGGCCACGCTCATCTGCCTCAAGCCAGCCACGAATGGCTTTGGATGGGAAGCAGCGATTGGAGAACGTACATACAAACACCCCTCCCGGTCTTAACACGCGCACGATCTCTTCGAATACGGCCAAAGGCTTGATTAAATAGTCCACAGATACGCAACAGCAACACGCATCGAAGGCTGCATCCTCAAAGGGTAGGTTGGGCTGGTCATTCAAATCGACAACTGCCCACTCTTCAGCCATGGTATTGGCTGCCAGTTCTGTGCTGTTCATGCCAGTGATTGTCAGATGACCAGGCTTACTCGGTAGATGGGAAATCCAGGATGAACAGATATCCAGTACCCGCGTATTGGAGTCTGTTAGCCCAAGTTCATCATATAAATTTGATACAGCAGCTATAGCACTGTTATCGATATGTGTGACGAGCCGTTCTGTGGAGTAGAAGCGGGCGTCTTCGGTCTCATCTTGGCGGTCGAAAAACCCGTCTGGGAATGGTGTGGTTTGATCGGACATAGAATGTTTGTTGTGTGAAATCAATGCTGAATGCCCAAATATATAGTAAGACGGCGAAATTCACATTAAACAGCTGTACGTCTGAACAAGCCCAACCCTCCACACCGTCAGACATCGACCTCAGTATCTGGCAATGCGATCCAGGTGTCGCCGGAGAAATTGATGATTTGTTTGGCGAAGGGTTAATTGCCAGAAAAATGTACTCTTGCTTGAATGCTAAAATGTTGAATTAGTCAGCGTCAACGCTACAATTGGCAATATGGAAATTGTCAATTTAACATTCGTCAATACGGCCGGGTTTCAACGATGAAAAGGCGAACCTTGCTAAAGAGTGCTGCAGCTTGTCTATCGGCAACAAGCCTTTCTGCGACCGCCACTAGCACTAGTAAATCGACTGATTTTAAGCTCACTGCGCGGAGCATCAACAGGTTTTCTGATGCAGCGCTACGCTTAGAGCGGCTGCACTCAGTGGTTGTGATGCAGCATGGTGAAATCGTGTTTGCGGAAGCCTTTCGTGGTCCACCGGTAGCTCAGGCTGTGAACGTAAAATCGGTATCGAAATCGGTCATGGCAGCGCTTGTGGGTTGTGCGTTCGAGCATGGCAGCCTTGATAACGTCGAAGTGACCCTAGGTGAGGTCGCGCCTGATCTGATACCTGCCGATGCGGATCCGCGGGTTGCTAAGCTGAGGGTGCAGGATTTTTTGACGATGCGCATTGGTCTGGAACGGCAATCCGGGCGAAATTACGGTCGTTGGGCTGCCAGCGATGACTGGGTGCGCTATGCACTGAGCCGACCCTTTTCCGCTGAGCCTGGCGGTAGGATGCTGTATTCGACGGCAGGCTGGCATGTACTTGGCGCATTGTTATCTGAAGTGACAGGAAAGAGCCTGTTGGCTCTGTCTCGTGATTGGCTCGGAAAGCCTCTGGACATTGAGTTCGCGCCGTGGACACGTGGTCCACAAGGTCGATACCTCGGTGGCAATGAGATGTCTATGTCACCGCTCGAGATGGTGCGGTTTGGCGAATTGTATCGCTTGGGCGGTCGCTGGAACGACAAAAGAGTGATGGCTGATCGATGGGCGTCGCAGAGTTTTTCCCCCCGAACTGTATCTCCGTGGTCCAATGATGGCTATGGTTATGGTTGGTTCTTAAGAGCGCATGGCGATCATTTTATCGCCTATGCACGCGGATACGGAGGACAAGTGATTCACGTGGTGCCAGACGCTGGCGTGGTGGTCGCCATGACGTCCGGTACATCACAACCGGCGCGTAGCGGTGGCTACATGAGTGACCTACATTCGCTGGTTGAGAAAGAGCTGTTGGGTTGATCAACTGTTTGATCGCCTTCAACTGTTTAACCTTGTGAACAATTCTGACTAGTAACGGTCAATATTGCTCTTCTTAGACTTTGCCGATTCGTTTGTTAGGCGATTTTCAAGCAGTTGGCCTGATCGATGTAAAATGGGATAAGACACAGAGGCGATTTGTGAATTCAGGTCTTTCAGTGCGCGCAGTGTCTCCAAGTGAAGATCACTACTTTCGAGGCTTCTTTCCGAACCGTTGAGTATTCGTTGCAAGTGTAGTTTTCGACTTGAACGCTCTCGAGCGGTAACAGCATTTTTCTCAAGTATCAGTTGACGAGCGGCTTCGACATCTTCTGAAACTAACACATTGAATGCAAGAGTCATATTATCCACCACTGTCCTATGCATATCTAGCAGTTCGTTCCAACCTTCATCAGAAAACTCTATGCCCTTTTTTTCTTTTTCCAACGCCAGTGGTAGAAGACGTTTTGCGACAATATCGCCGCAGGCCTCTAGATTAATCGCGTACTCCGTGAACTGCCGTAATTTCCTGCGATCAGATTTGACTAGTTCATGCTCTCCAATGTCTGCAACATACAGTCTTATATCCGTCAGAGCTTTATTGACTTTAAGATCCAGTGCCTGATGGGCATTGATAGTGGATTGATGACCAGTGGAATAGAGTTTCATTACTGGATTTACCATATATTCAATTAGCTGCCCCATACGTAACACCTCGCGATGTAAGCATGCTATAGCGAATTGAGGAGAGTCAATTAGTTTTCGATCTAAAGCAGAAACATCCCAAATGGCGTGTTGATCTACTGATGTGCTTTCAGGTTTAAACACCAAACGAGCCAACGCCCAACTGATCAAATTTGTGAAAGGTAAATATATCAATAGCAACGCATTAAATACTAAATGAACCAGAACGAGTCCATCGGCGGAATGATAATTATGAGGCAGGCGTTCCAGGCCAAAGTTGATTAACAGCAGAAGAGCCGCTATCGCAGACGATCCGCGAATAATACAGTTTGCCATAGGTATTTGTTTACCCGGCTGCGGCAAATCTCGAGTCAGCCACATTGGCACTAAGGCCCCTCCGAGATTAGCTCCAAGAACGATAGCAACAGCGACAATAAAGGGTAGATTCGCAACTGTAACGATTGACACGGTCATTAACACGACTGCCACACTAGAGTGCATAACAAACGCAAGTGCAACACCGAGTAGAAAAGCACTTATCAAGTCCGACTCAAGGTATGCGGCCATAGCGGGCATCAAGTTGCCGTGCTGAATAGGTTCAACAGTGTCTCGAAGTAATTGTAACGAGAGCAATATTAATCCAATACCGAGCAACACTCGGCCAAATTGACGCAGGTTGTGTGTACGTGTTTTAAGATACAGTCCACCTCCTAACGCCATCAATGTCGGTATCAACCAATCCACCGATAATGATAATAGCTTCACTACAATTGCTGATCCAAGGTCAGCGCCAATCACCGCGGCTATTCCTGTGGATACACTCACAGAGCCACTGGTGGCAAAACCACTTACTAGCACAGAGACGGCAGCAGAGCTTTGTAAGACAATTGCTAAACACATACCGACAGCGGTTGCTCTTACAGGACTGCTGTTACGCGAAATTAGGCGTTGAAAGGATGAACCAAATGCACGCTCGATACCTGTACGAACTAGGCGCACAGCGAACAGTAGGAGCATCGTTGCTCCGGTCAACGACAAGAAAAATTCTACTACAATCATTGCAGAAATCCATTTCCCTTAGCAAGGCAGCAGTCCAGCAGTGACGAGTAAGTACCTATAAAAGATATTTTATAACATTCTTTTTTCAATGAATAAAATACCGATTACGACTCAATGCGATGGCCATTAGTGGGTTCAAAGAGGTGTATGGCGTCGTTGTCGACACCAAGACGAACGTTTTGTGTGTGAATTCCAAGCAAGCTAGACACGATGGGAGTATCGGTGCCGATCTGAGTTCCATGAACCAATGTGTTCGATCCTAATTGCTCAATCATATCAGTGGCAACAAACAAATGACCGTTATCATCCAGACAGAAGCCCTGTGTGTCAACCTGCAGTTAGACAGGCCCAGTCTGAGTTAACATAGTATTCATGGCTTGAATGCAGGAATAAATAGTATTCCAAAGCCAGTATCCAATGAATTTACATAATCCAATTATGAGATGGACTCACACAACCGCCTTTGTGTTTTTTGTTGGTTTAAGTGAGTTGCGACGGCGGCTGCAAATATCATCCCATTAGTCGTTGGACGAACACCCCATTATTCTTACGCTACCGGAGAGAGATTTTGACCGCAAAGAGCTTAGCGATACCGGCGCTTATGGTCTGAGTCTTGAGAGCATCATACGTTGCCTGCTACTCAAGCAGATTCTGCGTGTCAGTTACCGGCAGTTGGCATTTCATCTGGCAGACTCACCCAGCTACCGAGCCTTTGCCCGACTGCGCGGTGCTTGTTCGACGAGCAAGTCAACGTTACAGAATCTGGTGCGACGCATCAGTGCTCAGACTCTCAAGCAGATCCATCAACAGCTGATGTTGCACTGGACTGAAGAGCATACGTTGTCGCTGGATTCTTTGCGTATTGACAGCACAGTGACTGAGAGCGACATCGCAGATCCACTGGATAGCCAGCTTCTCAATGATGGCGTGCGTGTGTTGAGTCGAATGATGGCAACCAGCCAACACACGACAGGGGTTAAAGCTCAGATTTACTGATCAACGCAAGCGTTCAAAGTCATTGTCATTTTAAATATTCAATGCAAAAAAGCCTATAAAAGAGGCACTTTATCCAAAACTACTTACCTGCGTATCGACTACGCTGAAACAGCTTACAAGGGCTGTCGAGAAGCTATCTCATCAGGATTTTTATAGTAAAAAAGCCGAACTATGGATAGAAAAGGCTGAACACTATCGATCGCTACTGATGCAAGTGATAGATCAAACACAACGCCGTGTGTTTAACGCTGAGAAAGTACCAGCGTCAGAGAAAATCGTCAGTCTGTTTGAGGAACACACCGACATTATCGTCAAGGCTAAAAGAGATACACAGTATGGTCACAAGATAAATCTGGCGACCCAGATTGATGGTTTTGTTGCGTACCTAAATATCGAGCACGGCAATCCATCGGACAAAGTACTGGTTATGCCCGTGTTGGCTGCCATCAAAAAGGATTACGGTTGTGTCCCTGTCGAAGCCGTTGCCGATGGCGGTTATGCTAGCCAGACTAATGTTGAACAAGCACGGGAACAAGGTGTTGATCGGGCGGTGTTCAACAAACGCTGTGGACTGGGTTTTCATCAGATGGGGATACAGAGGAAAACGTTCGATAGGCTACGTAATTTTCGTGCAGGCATAGAAGGCAATATCTCCGAACTCAAACGTGCGTTTGGAATGGGCAAGGCCACTTGGAAGGGACACGACGGATTTTGCGCGTATATTTGGTCCTGTGCACTGAGCTACAACCTAGTGCGCATGGTCAGGTTCAGTTCGGGCTGACTGGGCACTAAATGATCAAAACACCCAATTATAGGCCTGCTAGCAGTAGGCCGTTGTCAACTTGTGGCTGCAATCTAGAGCCAAACGCTAATCTGACGAAGAAATCGGGTATATCTCCTACCATTCGCTAGCTGATGGCAAGTCGAAGTGATGCGAAAATTTCAGCCGACAGCGGCACGGTTCAAAACCTCTGTTTTAGGACAGGCAATAACTACCTAGATCAAGATAGCGATGGCGATGGTCTGCCAGATTTATTCGAGACTGCGCAAGATTCTGACGGTGACGGTATTCCAGATTACATCGATAACGACAACCTCGGCCGCAACGAGAATGAAAAGGGGGCCGCTGTGGCAGTAGGAGGTCTGTTTGATCCGCTTTTGCTGTTGATATCGTTTGCTGCGCTGATCGCACTGGCGCGTCGTCGACGCATGGTGCGATAGCGCTCACTGTAGACGTGCAATTAAATCTATTCCTGCAATGTCCGATCTTTTTGGTACTCGCAAGGCTTGGCCATTGGCTCTCTGTCCGAATCGGTGTTTTGGTGATCTCCCGAAGGGCGGTCCGTCAGGGGCACATCCGCATTGTTGCTCGCTCTCAAGGTGTGCCCAATACCTTGAGAGCTCGTGCCTAGCGGCTGCACCGCCGACAAACTGGTGTTCAAAGCATTTGACGGTTGCACTACACTAGCGAACTCAAACAGAATCAGAACGGCTTCGATAGTTCCAGCCTAGACGTTCTTCGGCTTCCATAAGGACGTGGGGCAGTAGGAGGCACCGTGGACAGGGCCAAGTTCAGCCCCCTGAAACAACACTGCACAACCTTGACCCTCGCCCAATATAATCCCTGTGTCCAGCTGAAGAACACCGTCCGAGGTCTTAAGTTTCGTATATCCGCCTTGTGGTGACAGCAATTCCATTTGGCGAACCGCATGGTGACTGGTTAACAGTTTGTCGTGATTCTCTCCGGTGGTGATGTTGGTGGTCTCCTTGATATCAAACACTGCGAGCCAGACATGCGTGTCGTCCGGCACCGCCGAAAAGTCACCGGTTAATTCGATACGCAGACCGGCTTCGCCTGAATTGAGATTAGTCGACACCGACTGCTCGACAATATCGACCTTAATCGCGGGCCGTTCAAGCAGCCGGACGCCTTCAAGCACAGTTCGTCGCTTGGACCCTACAGCCGCAAACTGACCATTTACCACCATTTGTGGCGTAAATACACCACTTCGCCCGAGCAAGTCAGAACGGTTGTACAGCTGCTGACGCAAAGTGTTTTCAGCGCTTGAGAATGGGTCCTTGTGCGAGCCATGACCGCCGTAAACCAGGGAATCCCAGTAGTCGACGTGGAACTCAAGTGCAACAAGATTTTCAAGGTCGTTGGCCTCAATCAAGTCTCCTAACAATGCCTCGGCTGGTGGGCAGCTGTAGCAGCCCTGAGAAGTAAACAACTCGATCACAGCCGGGTTAGATCCTTGGTGTTCGGACGCAACCACCGAGGAGCCACCACCGAAAAGCTCAAGTGCGTGATAGCCCAGTGCCAACATCAACCCTGAGAACAAGAGCACAGGCCTGAAAACCGCAGGCTTAAGAAGTAGAGGCCGAGGTTTTGCTGCAGATTCTGCTTGCTGGAAAACAGATGAATTTGATGTGCGGCGCTGCATTAGTATGGCTCCCGGTCGTACGGCAAGGAATCCGCGTGCCGTGGCTACGCAGGGGTTAGCAGAATGCTTCCTGATTGTGACAACATCTGTCGAAACAGTTCCCTACGAAAGTCTGGTATCACACATCAAGAGCCGTGTGGATCGACAAGGGCATCGCCCACGGATATTCTGCCTATAATAGATATTGGCAAGTCTGATTATGCAGGAAGTGTATATCCTGCTGCGAAGAAATAGCGTTGTTAGAATTTTACTACCTGTAGGCGAAAGCCGATATCGATAACAAAAATATGGCAATTAAGACCTATGGCATGTCATTCATGTCACGCTGGCAGTCCGCGTTGCACTCTGTATTGCAACAGCAAGACAAAAATGTATCAGATTGTCTGTCATCAGAGCATGATGCTATGGCAGCAAGCTGCGATGCATGCGGCCAGCTTGAAGCAGCGATTGCTGAGGGGAAAGAAAGCGCAGATATCGCGCAAGTCGTTACCAAAGGATCGCTGGTATCCAAGTGCGCACACCTGTACGTAAGTCTGGCAGCGGCAAAATTCAGCGGTAATGATCAACGTGTTCGCGAACTGGAATCGGAAATCAGATACTCCGTTTGTGATCCGTTGTGGGCTAAGACACTGTTCGAATTTGATAACAATCATCAGGAAATTCCCTACCGTCACTATGAATCACTGGATGACTTTGTTTTACCGTTCAGTGATTCCAAGGGGCGCGAATACAACGAGACAGAAAAAATAAAAATAGCTTTCGTATCTGATTGGGCAACCGGCACACCATTAGCTAAAAACGTTATGCGTTGCATTGGCGAGCAAAATCCGGATATCGTGATTCATCTGGGCGATGTCTACTATTCGGGCACAATGGAAGAGATGCAGAATCACTTTCTCTCAATCGTTCGTGAGTATCTGCCAAAACATACCAGAGTATTTAATCTTGCAGGTAATCATGACTTGTACGCTGGTGGCGCTGGTTACTACTGGTTGCTGGATGAACTTGGTCAGCCCGCGAGTTACTTCTGTATGCGGAATAAGCACTGGCAAATCCTTTCTATTGGTGCACCGCCACAAGTAGGTAGACCTATTGATGCCATATCTGCCATTCCGGCAATTGAGCCAAAAGAAGTCACTTGGCATCAGCACAAGTTGAACACCGCTGATGGGCGTAAAACGGTGATGTTATCGCACTATCAGTTGTTTACATCGTCTGGCAATATCGGCAGAACTAATGACAACCGACCTCTGGCACTCAATCCTGTGCTCTACGATGCTTTTCAATCCCATTTGCCTGACATTGATCTGTGGTTATGGGGGCATGAGCATAATCTGGTAGCCTTTGAACCCTATGCAGGGCTTCGCAGAGGTAGGTGTATTGGCTCTGGCGCGATTCCAGTTGCTCTGCTGTGGCAACCTTATAAGCAACTACCCAATCTGGCGTTGCCCGAACAATTTAGCACCGCACCGCAAATTAATCTTGACTGCCAGCTCGGTCATGATGGTGATCATTACCATCACGCGTTTGGCATATTAACTATTGAAGGCGCACTCGGAGAAATGAACTACTTTGAGGTTGAAGGAGTTGATGGGGACGCCACAGTAATTTATACGGAGTCTCTCAATGAACACAGTGTATGACCTAGTAGTTGTCGGTGCGGGTGGTGGTGGAATTACTGCTGCGTTTGAAGCACAACGGCTTGGTGCAAAAGTGGCTTTGCTGGAGAAACACAAAATTGGGGGTGAATGCACTCACTCCGGTTGTGTTCCGTCCAAAGCACTAATAGACGTTGCAAAAAACTATCATAGTATCAACAGTTCTGCCTCGCATGGATTGCACTCTGTGGATGTACAGAGCGGTTTTCAATTCCAGCGTGCGATGGAGCATGTTAAGAGCATTATTGATGGTGTTTACGCGCACGAACAACCCGAGCGTTTTAATGATCTTGGCATTGACACGTACATCAATAACACTGGTGCATCGTTCGTAGATCCTCACACAGTTGAGATTGGCGGCCAAACGGTTAAGGGCGAAAAATTCATTATTGCCACAGGCTCTGGGCCTAGATTACTGCCCACTGATCCGGATAGCCCTGTGAAGATGCTCAACAACGAGAACTTCTGGGAGCTTCGAGAGCAACCAGAAAGTATCGCTTTTCTCGGAGGTGGAGTTATCTCTGCGGAGTTGGGTCAGGCGCTTGCACGCTTCGGTACTCAGGTTAAAATAATTGATCGTAATGATCGTATCTTGGGTGCCATTGACCCAGATGTTAGTGAGTACCTGATAAACGTGTTTGCCGACATGGGTATTGAAATGATTACCGGCGCCAATGCCAATATCTGCTCAAAAAACAGTGATGGAAAAGTCTGTATAGATATCGAACAAGGCAAAGACAATAAAAGCCAATTACTGGTTGACGAGCTATTTGTAGCAATAGGCAGAGTCCCGAATCTTGATGGACTAAACCTGGAGGCAGCAGGTATTGAATATACCCGGCACGGGATAACGGTTAATTCAAAAATGCAAACCACTGCTGCACACATTTGTGCCGTGGGTGATGTAGCTTCTAGAGCGAAGTTCAGCCATGTAGCCAACTATCAGGCTGAGCGTGTTGTTCGTAATATGCTACAAGCACAGAGCAATACAATTGACCTAACTGCACTGCCTTGGGCCATCTTTACCGATCCCGAGATCGGTCACGTCGGTGTCACCGAAGCTCAGGCGCGTGAAAAGCACCAGGGCGTCCAGACTTTTCAGGTGGACGCTGCGACTGACCGCTTCATTACGGATAGCAAAAAGGGCGGACTCTTGAAAATCGTTATGGACTCAGATAACCGTATACTCGGTGCTACCGGCATAGGTGCTCATGCGGGTGAATGGGTGCAGTGTCTGACGCTTGCAGTGAAAATGGGCCTCAAAGCAGAAGACATTGCTGATACCATTTTTGCCTATCCAACTTACGCTGAGATTGTAAAGAAATCCTGCTCGCGATTTTTACGCACCAAGCTCTAATGGTCGGTGCTAAGGCCTGTGAGTTCTGCGCTATGAAGGCAGGCTCTGGCTACTCTACGTATCTGAGTTTCCAGCCTGCAGCTTGTCGATGAGGAGGATCGATAAGCTGCATTGGTCAGAGGCGGGTAGGGTATGGACTGCGCTGTGGAGACTAGGATCAGTGCCAGATGTGTGATTGAGTGGGTTAACGGGGAGCAGAGGTGTCAGCCAAGGCCTTTGGTATTAATCGTTAGGTGAGACAATTTCCCCAGATTCCTCTTGGTCAGACCAAAACGTTCGACGTGTACTATTGTTTAGATTCACATCTAACTGCTCTGCTCCAAAAAGAACTTGCGGCCTATCTAGTGCATCTTTGGTAATTAGCACCAACGCTTCTGGAGGGATGCCACCGCGCATCAATTCTGTGCTGCGATCTTCTGTAGTCAAGATATCCGAGTTGTTGGGATTGAACAGATCAAGCACAGGGGATCCTGTGGCAACATCCAACACATACGCCCGTCCAGAACCAATTTCTGGCGAACAAAATGTAGCCTGCGCAGAGGGCACAAATGTACTAAAAAATACTAAGTTGCTAAAAGTGACACTGGTACCTAGCACTTTTTCACCGGCGTTAGAGAAATCGAGGTACCAACCAAAGTCGTTGGTTTGCGAAATTACAGAGTTGGATACATTTACCAGATCACTCTCTATGATTGGAGTATAGCCAGACCCGCCTGCCGATTTTCCATATATCGTTGGGGCTTCGAAAACGTCATTCTGGCGTATCATGTAAAAGCGATCTTGTATGACTTCATCCAGTGGATTAGCGCGCGCACCTGAGCCTATACTCACTGCCAGAAAACGTTCTCCATTTTCTTCTATCAGGGCAACATCAGGCTCGTTATAAAAGCGCCTGTGGTTGGAAGGCGACGAACTGCTAATGTCTGCTATTACATCACCTTGTATGAGCGAATTGATATTACTCTGGTGATTCTGTGCGACATCAAACCGCCATATCTGCCCCCCAGAATCAGCTGCATAAATCTGATCAACATACGAATCGCGATTGATGTCAAGAGCTCGGATGCCCGAGTTGAAACCGTACTCCATATTACTGAAAAATTTTGTTCCTGAACCTGAAGCTGTGCCTAAACCTGACCATAAAAGCTCACCGGTGGTGGCTTCGACGATGTACAAACCGTTCCCCACTTGGTCTGTTGGATGCACACGAACAGGAGTTCCGACGGCAGGTTCGGTCTCTAGATCGTCTTGTAGAGTGTCGTAACCGCCACCAAAAATGAGTACGTCTTTTTCTGAACCATTGATAAACATTTTCACAGGTGTGAGCCGAGACCAAGATTGCCCCATGTTTTCGAATCCAGCTGAACCATTCTGGCCACCTGTTATCGTCCATGCTAGCTTTGGTCTATCAGGGTCTGAAACATCCAGCGCATAAAAGCTATTACCGCCCCGACGCATGCCTGCGAAAAGAAAGGCAGATTCGCCAGCATCGACAGTCAGGTTATCGTTGGCGTCATCGCGCCAAACTGATAATGGCCCATCAAGACCATACGGGCGTTCAAAACCGGCGGCATCGTTATAGAAAGCTTCATGGTTTTTAAGCAATTCACCGGGTACAAAGGCGAATTGCTCTTCACCTGTTTCGGTGTCTATTGCATGTAAATAACCCTCATTAGTGCCTACAAAAAGCAACGAGCGAACCGCGTCACTAGTGCCGGAAATCGCGTAATTGATAATAGTTGGGCGCGAATGCATGGGGTCGCCCATCTGCCTTCTAACATCAACAACACTGCCATCATTGTCTGAATCAAGTACGTCAACACCTCTTACCCATTTAATGAGTTTTTCCCGTAATTCAGCCTGTTCGCCACTGTTAGTAGCCTGACCCACTATGCCCAGAAGATCATCGGTTATGGCGGCATTGTCTTCATGAAGCTTCTGTGCAGCTGCTGTTAGATCAACGGGTGTAGGTATTGTTGCGCTGGGGTCACCTATCCAGGTATAAACACGTCGCGCGCCTATAACGTCAAGCCCTGTAAGCGCCAGCTGGTTGGCAGCGCCTCCGTCAGCCACAGTGTTACCATCGGCTTCGGTATTGACTGTTCCGTCATCGTTTTTACCAGGCCAATAGCTACGTGAATTGTTAGCGAAAAATCCCGTTTGTCCATCTATCGCTTCGTTGCCGTTACGATCTCGAATCAATACATCGCCCGAGCCATCATTTTCGGCACCAAGTTTGAATCGTTTGATGTTTCCATCCCATTGAGGCGAGGCTTGAGGTGTGAACAAAGCAAAATAGACGTCATCGCGATGAGCCAGCCTGTCGAATTGATTAACAGTGGCGGCAGGTGCTGTGAAACTGGCATCACCATCGGCAACATTGATTGCAATATCATTAAACACTGCAAGCAATTCATCCGTAGTATCCGCTGAATAGGCAGTGCCGCCACCGGCTGTGGCAACCTGCTCCAGAAAGAGATCTGTATCGTCTAAATTAAATGCGATTGTGTGTGTGGTGATGGTCTGAAGATCTTCAAAGTCAGCACTTTGGTCAGCCGTATCCAACCAAGTTGCCAGATCAACTGCACATCCTTGAGTGCCACCAGAAGTACACACATTTGCTCCTATCAAAGATTGTATCTCTGGCGATGCAGGATTACCAGTAGGAGGGCCATCGGATAACAATACAATATGATTTGGTTGGCATGAACCACGAATGGGGGAAATGTAGTTGGCGTCACCTATGATTTCTTCACTCCCGCATGCGCCGGAATTCAAGTCATCGTCGGTGCAATTTGCATCACGGACAAGTGTGCCACCCGTGTAAGAATCTCTATGCGATACTCGAAATCTTGGTCTACCATCTAAACCGCGAAATCGACCAAAATGAACGCCTTGACCGCGCATATACAGCGCAGCCTCGTAGAAGGCGCCAACAGTCGGTGTCATACCCTCAAATGGTAATTCGTCAACAATTCTCAGCATTTCTTCCCGTGCTGATAAGGTCAAGGACTGCGCTGAACCACAGTCAGATGCCTCCACAGCCGTCGAGTTATCCTGGATGATCCTTAGTTTAGGAACAAACTCTTGACTATCCCCAGTTTCCCAGCTGTGGGCTTGACGACTGCCTGTTCCGGTTACACTGAATGCCAATGAGTTACCACTGCACCAATCCGATCGAGATGCCGTGTTCTGCACTAGTTGTGCGATATTTTCAGATTGATAAACCTCATCTGAAACCCAAGCTTCCGGGACCCACGGCACTGTATCTGAGGCATAGTTACGCGAAGTTACCTCGTCGTTTGTCGTGCCGTAAGGCACTGCATCTGCAGCATCTTCGATTTCGATGAGAAGACTCGTATTACCATCTTTATTTGATCTTGCAACTAACTCTAATCTTGCATCAACAATCGTTGCGCCTCGAGCAACATTGACGCCCGCGAATCGAAGACCTATTGTCTGAGTAGAGCCTCCAATTTGACCAAACGTCAGTGTCGTTCCAGTTCGGTTGACACCTCCATCATTGATCCCCTGCTCAACGTCACCGAAAGACCCATCGACGGCGTAGACAGCCTCTTGGGGGGCGGCTGTTTCGCAGTCCAGGCCTACGCATCCTCCAGCTTGTAGATCTGATATGGGGTACAACACTGGACCTCCAGCGTCCGATCCATTGTATTGCATCAAGCCGATATTAATGTCAGCATCTGATTGCAGAATTTGCCTTACTGCACTTTGCATCCGAGCAAGGCGTGATTCAGTCCCCCCGTCTTTTTCCCGCATGGAGAATGATGTATCAAGCACCAACAGAACATTGGGTCGCGTTTCCCCACTGTCAGAGGCGCGCCCAAAGAAAACATCGGTATCATCTGCCGCAGCTAGACTTGAGCTTAACGTCAAAACGCACAATAACCATGCGTGAAAAGCGCAGCATAGGCTTCGCCTGTCTTTAGTCGAAAATTTTTTAATAAGAACCATGATTAATTTCTTTTATCTCAATGACTCGTTCACAAGTAAAGCGCGTGGGGTATACACTCAGCACGGAAAGAAAAGAAATCAAGAAATGTACCGAATACAGCGTTCGCGGTTCATAGGTCCTGATTTTTTGTATTATTGTGCTTACCTGTTGCGTACAGTTGCGGTGGTACTAAATGCAAGGCTTAGGCCTTAACACCTGTACAAGCCATCATCATGAGTTGAGCGCATTACCCAATCAACGGCATTTCGCAGCTAACATATGGAGAAATTGGAAGTGCGCAACCTAGCTGGAGCAAGTTTTTCATGATGATGCCGTACTCGCACTAAACACAACTGGTTCGTCGCAGCACAGAGAGAGAAATAGCCAGAACAGCGGTAACCGCCGGTTGGGAAGCTCGCGAATTGTCTACTAGCACCTTTGATCCTCTAGCCGACGCCTTGGGTCGATACCTGGGAGCTATTGAGTACCGAAGCTTCTAATCAGATGTTCGATGATGAGGTGAATGTGTAGGTGGCTGATGTGTCGGGTAGGGTAGGGCAGCTGAGTGCCACCGGCATTGGGACCTGCCATGTCGGGTGAGTGTAGTGCCTGACCGTTGCTGTGAAAATGGTTCATCAAAATTGATGATATCGCCGATACTATTTTTGCCTGTCCAAGTTATGCTTAAAGTGCAACGAAATTTTGCGCACATTCTTTCGCATTAAACTCTAGTCGTTTGCAATAGGACCTGAGGACGCTACTACATAAAAGCTGGCAACACAAAGTCAGCGCGTATTGCACAAAAAAGGCGTGTGTGCGGAAATGTGATCCTTACACCACAGGCTCTTAGCGTGCCTAAAAAACCTTAGCCTAGCAACTGCTGCATTCCAGTTATATATCTGCGAACAAGTCTTCGCATTGAAGGCGAATCGAAATGCGTGCCACCAAAGGTGTCGAGACTTGCGCATCGAGCCCATTCAACATCACGCGTGCCGACGTTTCCATCATCAACAGTTCGAAGTGCCCTGTTAAATTCGCAATTTATCCTGAAACGAGCAACTCCTCTGACAACAAATGGCACGTTACCAAATCTTGCTCGAAATTGCCTTACCATGGTTTCTGGTGACCTGAACAGAAAATGCAATCAAACGTTGAATTTTTGCCATGGCCAACCGCAGTGCTGCACACCTTCAAAACTGCCTTCAGCCCCCTTTTCTGACCTCAACCTTGGTCTGATACGGTGCGCCGGGGAGTCAATTTCACCTCGACCATATCACAGAATATTTGTTCAAATGGCAAGCTAGTGATAATCTAAGAATACGGGGAAGTTGCTAATGTCAATTCACCTAAATCATAGTACAGCGAGTCCCTGCACAATTATCAAATAACAGGAAAGCTAGCGTTATGAAGAATCCAGATGATATGTCGTTCGACGAGTTCGATGAATACATAAACCCAAGAGCTGAGGAGACCGATTTTGATCGCGTACTGGATCGAGCCATGTCTCGACGCGATCTGCTCAGAAGTGTTGTGGCCTTAGGCAGTGTTGCGGCATTTGGTAGCACCCTGATGCCCAAGCCGGCCTCCGCTGCAGAGACTCGCTTTGCATTTGATGCAATTGCCGTGAGCACCGCCGACGATATTAGAGTGCCATCCGGCTATACCGCCCGCGTTGTAACTCGCTGGGGAGATCCATTGTGGTCCGACGCCCCAGATTTTGATCATGCTACACGTGGAACGGGCGCAAGCCAGGCCACCTCGTTTGGTGACAATAACGACGGAATGGAGGTCTATCCTCACGGTGATAAATTCATACTGATCGCCAACAATGAGTACTCCAATAGAAGCGTGATCTGGGGTAATCGTATCGAGGGCAAATACGAAACTGACGATGATGTTCTAAAAGGTATGAACGCTCATGGCTTAACAGTTGTGGAAATTGAACAAAACGACGGTGCCTGGTCCATCGTCAAGGATAGTCCTTACAATCGTCGCGTCACGCCCGATGTTGAAATGCAGATTACTGGGCCCGCTGCTGGTCACGATCTGATGAAAACCAACGAAGATCCTGATGGCTTAGTAGCACGCGGTACGTTCAATAACTGTGGCAACGGCTCAACACCTTGGGGTACCTACCTAGCCTGCGAGGAAAATTTCAATGGCTACTTCGCGACAGAAGATCAGGAGCACCCTGTTACTGATGCCATGAAGCGCTATGGCATATCACCTAAAGGGCGCGGCTATGGCTGGCATGAGATAGACGATCGCTTCGATTTGGCGAAGGAATCCAACGAATACAACCGTCACGGCTATGTTACTGAAGTGGATGCTACCGACCCTAACAGTCGGCCCAAAAAACGCACAGCGCTTGGTCGCTTCAAGCATGAAAACGCGGAAGTGGTCGTCAACGGTGATGGTCATATAGTTGTTTATATGGGAGACGATGAGCGCGGTGAATTTCTGTATCGTTTCGTGTCTGATGGTGTATACGCCCCTGGCGGAGAGACCGATTCTCTACTCGAAGATGGCAAGCTCTACGCAGCCAAGTTCAATGATGATGGAAGCGGTGAATGGCTGGAACTCTCCCCTGAAGCTACAGGCTTGGCAAGCATGGCCGAAGTGTGCATTCATACACGACAAGCAGCCTCAGCGGTTGGTGCAACGACTATGGATCGGCCTGAATGGGTAAGCGCTAATCCAAAAGCTGCTGAGGTGTATTGTTGCCTGACTAATAACTCAAATCGAGGTGTTAAGGATGATGCTGGTTTAGCGCTTACAAATTCAGGTGGTGATGCCACGCCAGTAGGCGGGCCTAATCCACGCGAAGCCAATAAATACGGTCAGATTGTTCGCTGGCGTCCAGATGCTGCAAACCATACCAGCAATGCGTTTACATGGGATCTGTATGTACTGGCAGGTAATCCTTCTGTGCATACTGATATCCGCGCAGGCTCATCGAATATTTCGGCAGGTAATATGTTCAATTCACCGGATGGTTTGAAGTTTGATTCGAACGGCATGCTGTGGATTCAAACTGACGGCAACTACACCAATGAAGAAGACTTTGCTGGTCAAGGGAACAATCAGATGCTTCTTGGAGATCCGACTACTGGTGAAATCCGTCGTTTTCTAACGGGACCATTGCAGTCTGAGATCACCGGTCTCACCTGGAGCCCTGATCGTCGCACGATGTTTGTCGGAGTGCAGCACCCCGGCGAACGAGGTGCAGGACACTGGCCAGATGGTGGTGAATCATCTACCCCCCGATCATCAATAGTTGCTGTGACTCGAGACGATGGAGGTTTGGTTGGCTAGATTGCCACTATTTGAATCTAAATAAGCTGCGCGATAGTGTAGCCAGCATCAATTGGGATGTTGGTTACACTTTTAGTTCGAGAATGAACATGAGTATCCGGTGCCTCCTTACTGCTGGGAGGTTTCAGCTCCATTGCACCTAGGGTTTGCCCCAGTATCTCTGGTTTGTTAATAATGGCACTGTTTGTATTTGTGCTATTCACAAGGGTGATCTGCTAACACCGGCACTACAATAGTCTGTCACTCAACTCGAGCGCCGTATTGGTGGTAGCTAGGCAACCTGCACCATTATCACTTTCGTGACCGCGTAGCGTTGGTGTGTTGTGACAAGGTCAGAACACTCACTGCGAGGCTTGACAGGGGGAGATGGATGAACAGGCAAGTCCCTAGCAGTTGTATGACTGGCCGAGGCGGCCCCATGAATATGACGCGTCCTGACACCATGAATGTCGGTATTGGTGTGGTAGTTTTGTGGCGATAGGTGTCTAATACTCCTTCTAATCTATCGGCTTCAGCTCGTCAGATGCACATCAGAGAAACAACAGTGGTACTCAGTTGGCCTCGTGGAGCATCGGGTAACATGGAGTCAGCTGTTTTACCTCAAGATGTATGGTGCGACTAATCTGATCTTTAATAAGATAAGAACAATCATGAACACACTAACACCCAATAAAGTTGTCACTTTTACTCGCATGGACGAAGGCACAGAAGCGGACTATGCCTTTCTGGATAATCTTGAGCAGCAGTACATAGATGCCTTGCCCAACAGAATCATGTTGGCATTGCAGAATCTTGAACACTCGCTGGCAGGTTATCAGATATCACGTTTGCAACATTCACTGCAAAGTGCAACACGCGCGGAAAATGACGGAGCTGATATAGAGCTTATTGTTGGTGCGCTTATTCATGACTTGGGTGACGAACTTGCCCCTCTGAATCATGCGCAATTAGCCGCAAGTATCATTCAACCCTATGTGCGTTGTGAGGTGACATGGATTGTCAAAATGCATGGCCTGTTTCAAATGCAGTTTTTTGGAAAGCAAATGAACTTACCTGTGGATGGACACCTTGAGCATCAGGATCATCCTTGGTTCGAATCGTGCCAACGTTTTTGTGATGAGTGGGATCAAAAAGCATTCGACCCAAGCTACCCAACGCATGACCTTTCATACTTTGAACCTATGGTGCGTGAGATATTCTCAAGAAAAGCGTTTGATCCTGACATCGTCATAAACTAGGCATATCAAAGTGAACGCGGTACGTATTGGTTTTGGCGGAGGTTGTCACTGGTGTACTGAAGCAGTATTCAATTCTTTAATAGGCGTTGAGCAAGTTGAGCAAGGCTTTATCCGATCAAAGCCTCCCGCTGATTCGCGGTCAGAGGCTGTGCAACTGCGATTTGATCCAAACAAAATACCCTTGGCGGCTTTAGTGGAGATACATTTACGCACGCATTCGAGTATGTCTGATCATATGTTTCGTAAAAAATACCGTAGTGCGGTTTATACCCTGTGTGATGTTAGGAGTGACGAGGTCGTTAAGATAATACAAACGCTGCAGTCAGGTTTTACTAAACCATTGATCACGCAAGTGTTGCCTTTGATAGAGTTTCAAAGCTCACCAGATCAATATCAGCAGTATTATCAAAAGCATGCAGAGGGTGCATTTTGTCAGCGATATGTCGATCCAAAGCTTGCGTTGCTTCGAGAAGAATATTCAGAGCTAGTGTTAACACGTTAAATGTTAGCGTGCAATGCTTAAGTCATCGTATCTAAAGAGAGTTTCTGAGTAGTCTTTTGCACTATTAATCCGCTCAAAAGTGACGTTACGACTCTTTGGAAAACGGCTATTGCCAAGTCTAGGTATCAGGGCAGTATTAAAGATTTCGAATCAACACAGGCTGGTCTGGCTGCAGTAATGAAGGCAGATGTGTGTAAAGTACCTTTAGTGCTCATAGGTGGCCAGCTTGGCTAGTTTAGCCAAGCTACCCCGACTAACAAGATACGTCCAATTACCTTTGTTGCCACTGGTTAATACTGTGGGTCGGCAGCGATCCGTGTTTTGAATCTCCATAACCCCCAGACAAAGATAAGTAGCATCAACAGTGGATCGAGGTTGCCAGTTCCCGTTCTAACTAAACATACTGATCGCGCTAAGTCATTATCATTGTCAGGATCAATAAAGTCCGCGATACCATCATCATCCTGATCACTCACTGGCACCTTATGTTGTGTGGCATTGTCAAGAAAGTTAGGTGTCAGGCCACCATCAACGTCTGCGGTTCCTTCGATCTGATCATTGGTGCCGTTGCCATCGCTATCTATGTCGCGATAGTTAGGTGTGGAATCATCATCGGCTGCATCAGTGCCTTCAATTTGCTCGATGTGGTCCGGTACCTGATCGTTGTCGAAATCCAGTGTAGAAGCTGGTGCTTCCTGAAATGATGCTATACCGTTTCCATCAGGGTCAAACAGTTGCTGGACAGCGTTGTCGTCATTGCCGATGGCTTCGTTATAATCGTTGTCGTCAAGGTAGGCCGGTATACCATCACGGTCGCGATCGTAGTAGGGGTGGACACCGTGCTCGCTCTCGTTCCAGATACCATCGTTGTCGCTGTCTGTTTCGTTGATGTCGGCGGTGCCATTCTTATTCGTATCGCGAGCGCTTCTGGCATCATTGGTTTTTGTGTTTTCAGCCAGTTCGATGACATCGGGTATGCCATCGGAGTCGGTATCAATTAGGGCACGTGCCTAGCGTGGATTATTGACCACTTCAATATACGAGATAGAGTTGTCCAGTAAGCCAAGTGCGGTAGTAGATTCTGTGTATGTTCTGCATACGCCTCCACCTGAACCATGTTGGCATGCGTAAGCCGAGAAGCCATCGTACAATCGAATCGATGAGATACTGTCGTTGGCAATACCCAAAGACTCGAGCTCTTTTAGAGTGTAAGCACCTACTGCTAGATCTACATTGGTTCCACCGTAGTTAGTGTTGCCATACACGGTGACCGTTGGCTCAGTGACGTTGGACCTACCTACTTCGATATAAGATATCTGGTTATTCAGCTGGCCAAGTGTTAGCGCCGACCCTGAGAAATTTCTGCAGGTACCGTCCGTTGCTCTGCTGGCGCACGCATATACTGTGTAGCCGTCAGACACTTGAATCGATGAGATCGCGTCGTTGCCTATGCGCAAGGCCACAAGATCAGACAACGTGTAAATACCTTCTGCCAGATCTACGTTTGATCCACCCAAGTTGGTGTCACTGTACACGGTGGCCCTGGTTTGTGTGCCTAAGGATCTTCTTACTTCGATAGACGATATGCTGTTGTCCAACTCGCCAAGCGTAGCTGTAGAAGCTGAGTAGGTTCTGCATGAGTCATCACTTGTATGTGCACACGCAAAAACAGTGTAACCGTTGCCCACCCGTATTGATGATATGTCATCGTTGCCAACACCCGATGCTTCAAGATCGACAAAATTATGAGTACCTATACCTAGATTCGCGCGTATTCCAGTGAAGCCGTCGTCTTGGTAGATGGTGATCGCATCATCGATTCCCTGAGGGCGTCCATTGGGAAAGTACAGCGCAATCAGTTGATTAATGCGATTGGCAGCAGCGTTGCCGCGAGCCGGATCATAGTTGTTTCTGAGAGCTGTCCACTCTGGGTAGAAGGCAACATCGGCACCTATTTGTGACCAAAAATGATCAAACTCTCCCTGATTCTCTGGTATGTGACGTTGATGCTGAATTAACCTATCGTACACTTTAGCTGAAGGCAGTAAACCTTCTGCCTGAAGATCAGCCGCAAGAGCCTGTTGATCAATTGGCTGCTTACCCCACACGTGGATAATGGGCCGTATATCCACACCCGTAGCGCGTGACAGTCGAAGTATGCGGTCATCTACCCCGTGTTCATTGAATATTCGCGGAATGGCATCGCCGAACTCTACCCAATGTTGGTTGATATCCCGGTTAGTGGCAATTAGTGCTTCCCAACCGAATAACTCAACGATGTCCATGTAATTGCCAATGCCGGCATAGTTATAGGCAAGCTGGCGATTAGAAGCATCTTCGCCGGCAAGAAAACTGTCAGTCAACGCCCAGCTGTTGAATGCATCTGTCGGAGTGACGTGATCTCCCAGTGAGACATGAACCGATTTTGAAAATGCCCGTTGTAGTGACATGCCGCGTATCTTGTTCAACAGCAATACCATAGGCATATGGACTATTGCCTCACTTTCGTTTTTAAAAAATAGCGCTAGTGTGCCGTGACCCATCTCGTGCATGATCGTTACGTTGGGAATATCGCGTGGTTGGAAACGGCTGGAGGCCTCGTCTAAGTCAAAATTTGGAAAGTCTGACATCGGGTAACCGGGGGCAAAAGCAGCGGACCGAAAATCCACATCCACTTGACGGAAAGTTACTGTCTTGTTTCTAATCTCAGGTTTGCCCATGAACTGCGACATGCTATCGGCCATGTCATCTTCTTCTTTTAAAACTGCTACGACGTCGTAATCGCCCCTCACCCATTTAGAAGGAATACTAAGCATTGATCGCTCAGATTCCATATCAGCAAATGGGCCAGGGTGCGTTTTCTCAACTGCCCATGCCGTAGGCGACATCTTATGGAAGTGACGTTGTGAGTAAAAAGGTGCACGAATGGTATTTTTGAACTGCACTTGCACAAGCCCGGCATTCGCAAGATAAGGCACTTCAATATAGACGTTGCCTCCCATCGGATTAGCGAATTTTGTGGTTGTACTAGTGATTGGAAATAGGTTGCTCACTCTTGCCAGTCGTCTTTGGTTTGGCCTGCCGGCCAAATTCCAACTGTGCGCTCCTACCCGTATCTGGTAGCCTTTATTAACAAGGCTAGCGGGCACGGTAACTTCACCGATAGTCCCGGGTGCAACATAGGCCCCCGTGGGTCTGCGCGCAGGTACTATTGAGTACAGGTTTGGCCGCCCCCAATCCTCTGGTACAGAGGCATCAATTCGCATCTGATAAACCGCATTGGGGTCGGTAGGCTTGGGAACAGCGCCTGGAAAATATTCATGAGACCTAAAGACCATTCCACCGATAAAGCGCTGAGCGGCGGCAAGATTAGCTGCATTTACCCCGTCAAAAGCGATCAGATACACGGTTTGCATGACACGCTCTAGCGCGCGTCCATCTGTAAGGCTGTCTTCCCGACGAAAGGTTTTAGTGCCCTCATCGGTAAACAAGGGACCGTGGATGCTTTCGTACGATTGAACCGTTTCATACGCACGGGCCACTAGGTCTCTATCACGTCCAGCCGCACCGTAGCTTACGTCGTTGACGATTCTATCGCGTAAGTCTTGGAGCGCTTGTTCGGACAGATTCGTCTCACCCCTGACATGCCTCGCTAACGTGCCTACTTCCGCCTGCATCGCTCCGAATGAAGTCTTACCGACTATAAGATTCGACACCCTATTATCGAGATTACTACCAAGACGGGCAATAGAATTTGAAAAGGCAACGCAGTCATTAGTTGGCCCGTCGCAAAGTTGAACCTGATACCCTGGAGCTACACGTAAAGATGATGCTCTATTGTTACCGACCCCCGACGCATCAAGTTCGACTGTTCCAAATGTTCCTTCACCAACGGACCACGACGCGCCGCCGTAGTCTCGATCTGCATACAAAATGATGCCTTGTGTAGGGTCAGCCGTTTGGGCGTGAACAGGTAAAAAAAAACTTAGGCAAGCTGCTAGTGACAGCACAATACGCGAAAAGAGTGTTATAAGTCCGTTTTTCATAATCCATGAGGCATTGAATAGTGATTATCAAGGGCTTCTTTGTGTTCATTCAATGTCAGAGGAACAAGAAATCCAAGCGCGACTCCATATAATATAACGTGTAACGGCGAAGTTGGGTACGTCTTTCGATTGCGAAAAGAGGGTTGGTGGTGGAGTGTTAGTGTGGTTTTAATGCAGTAACCGAGTGAACCAGGCTGTTTACTTAGCTCTGTAAGTAATGGGAATCTATGTGTATCGTGACATTGATTCCCGCCTGCGCAGGAATGACGGGTTCAGGTAAGTACCATTCGACTAAAACGTATGGTGCGTCAAGTCAACCGTATCTCATATCTATTCGTTTTGAGAGACCGTTTATCAGCTGTGAGGGTAACGGCGACGTGACTTTGCAAAGAACCGTCTAGCGCAATTTTCTCAGGTTGGACAGCGCATTAGTGGACCATTTTTGTGCCACTGATTCCAGACTATCGATAGCTCATCATTCGCGAGTTTAAATGTGATTTGGTAATCACGAACAGAATCCTCCCCACACAAAGCCTTGACCGTATCAACTGTATCGCTTCTAGAAGGCGACGCTGTCGACCAGTTCAGTCGGCACCAAACATCGCCATAGCTCATCCAATCTGAATGAATGTCAAAGGGTGTTGCATGCTTGGTACCCGATGGGGTAATGAGCTCCCTCTGACACTGCTGTTCGGTTCCCCACTCTCCGATCAGCGCGTTTCGGTCAAATGCTAGAGCAGGCGAAGCGCACAATAGAAAGGCAATGCTTATTTTCAATATTTTGTTGGAGAATCGGTTCATCTAATTGCCAAGAAATAATTGTTTTTCTGTAGCCGATGTGACAATTAACAGCCATCCAAGTTCATAGAAGATACGTGTTTGTGATGACAATATGCTGACTGACAGGTGCGTTGTAGCTACCAGCCATACAACAATAAAAGATCCAATATGGTTGTTGCTGCTTTTCCTGTGGCAACAGTACTCGCAGCGGTTTAATTTCGATATATAAAGCCGGTGCTAGATGGGCGGGAGACAGTTTTTTGTCAAGCCATCACTATTTAGTGGTTAAGGCAGCAACCAACGGACAGTTCTGTGGCCTGATCGCACCGTTGCGATAATCATTCAATAGCTGCTTGGACCGCATAGCTAACTGCTTTCGTACTTCGCGGCGCTGCCCTTTGATGCGTGGAATAACCATGTCGTCGTAGGCTGTAGTCTGATGCCGCATCCAAGCTATTGTCGCAGCTTCCGCGCGTTGTTCGATAGAAATCCGTTTGGTGCGCGCTACTGTCCCACTGCCAACAGGTGTGGCATGATCAGCAATTTGTTTGGCCATCCGCGCTGCTAATGTGTCGTAAGCGGGTGCGAAGGATAGATAATGGAGCACAGCGCTTTCAAAATCAGTTGCGTAGGCGACTTGCTCTTTTTCACGCCTATTTCGAGCAGCGTCAAGCTTCTTTTGATAAGACGGATTCAGGCGTTCTTGCTCAAGCTCAGCGCGTAGCTCAGCAATTCTTTCAGCAGGCGCCCAAATGCCTTGCGAAAAAAGCCGCCTGCCTTTTTTTTCTCTCATGGTCCAAGTTGGACCATCTTTCTTAATCCGACGGCTCAGCGCCGCATCGCCGGGTTCAAGCAGCATCCAAAGATCGGGAACTTTCATTGTTTCGCCCTTGGCATTAACCACGTGCCTCGGTTTAGAAGAAGGGCTAACATCCAACGTCTCAATACTCATCGATTTCATCACTATTTTATACAACACAACCAACGCATGAGAATGCTTGTATCTAATCATTCAGAACAAGTCAAAGCATCAAGAGGGCAGTCGGCTAGGATGCACAAGAATAGATTATCACTGGCAGGATGTGGGGCCACTTCGATCGGTAAAATCGGCAGCTCCACTCTAACTGCATGTGTAGATAGTGATGTCGTTACCTTTGTTTGAAGTGACGGGGCTACTGACTGAGAAGGATGTTGATATGATGGTGTTATCTCTCGCATTTCCGAACTACGCTATGGCTTTTGGGCTTTTTAACAAACAACCCGTCATTGATGCCGCTTCATCAGCGTGGATTTTCGAAGCCTATGGTTGGGCGCTGCAGAATTTTGATGCTAGCCTGTTTTATTCCGAAACAGTGTTGGTGCGCCCAACTAACGAGTTTTTTCCGGGCTCCGTGAACAGTGTTCATGGCATGGCTGAGTCTATCTTTGAACGCGTCAAGGTCTATGCCGGTATCAGTCACTGGCCAACACTGGTGCTGGACCAGAGTATGTGCAACATAACCGAATCTCAGCAAGTTCAGATTCAGGGCGCATTGCGAGGACCTGAGCGGATTCCAGACGACTCCATTGCAGACAGTCAGCGCCTGATCATCCCTTACAACCCGCAGCAGATCAATAACCCCGAGGGGATGATTGCCACCTATGCTCATATCTTGTCGCACCACATGGGACAAATGGTGAAAATTCCACCGCCCGGGGGCGTCGGTTCTTGGCCTCAAGCCACTGAGCTGTTAGCAGTATTTCTGGGGTTTGGGTTTATGTTTGCCAATAGTGCCTACAATTTCCGAGGTGGTTGCGGCAGCTGCTATAACCCTTATGCTCAGCGTGATGCCTATCTCTCTGAGGCGGAAGCCACCTATGCGTTGGCATTGTTCTGCTTGTTGAAAGGTATTTCCAATTCTGAGGTGACGCCACATTTAAAAGGGCATCTGCGTGGTGTTTACCGTAAATCTATCAAGGAAATTTTGGGGAAAGTGCATGAGCTTGATCAGCTTAAACAGATAAAGGGTGAATAAAAGAATA
>JALZVU010000231.1 GCA_023301795.1 Granulosicoccus sp. | reverse complement strand
GCAGTCTGCTTGCCCGTGCTCTGACCCAACGTATTTGTAAGTTAATATGAAAGAAATATTCACGTATACCATTGACAGGTCAATACATATCAGCCTGAACTATTCATGAAATGCCCAACCAATCCTTTCACTGGAAGCGATTGGGGCTGGGCGTCCCTGTGATTTCATGAATAATCCAGACTTGACGCTTACGGAGTGTCAAATCCCAACACCACAACCTTGGCTCTACCTGCTTGAGCTCTGGTGAGCTTCAAGCGGGTCTGTATGCCTCGTCTCTCGCCAGGCTTAACCACTCCGCTAACGGCCACTGCACGCTGCGGCGAACCGTCAACAGAGAAACCCAGTCTAACGTTGCGTATTGGTCTGGAGGCCTGGTTGGTGACTTCGATGAGAAACACACCTTGCGGTGACAAACCTTGCCTGACCATTACGCTGGTGTTACGCCCATTGTCAGTGTCGGGCTGCAATCGTGCCAAGCCTTGTCTGGCAGCTTGCCCACTGATATCGTCGGCCTGCGCTGCCAACGAGTAATAGCGTCGCGCTACCTGAGTCTTGCCTTCCGCCTCAGCAAATTGTCCAAGTCCAATCTGTGCTGTGGTGGTCGGCAGTAGCTGCATACTGCGAGCATAGTCTGCCTTGGCAGCTCCGGCATTGTTCTGCGCCTCACTCACTCGGCCTCGCTGCACAAAATTGTAGAAGTATCCAGGGTTAAGCGAAATGGCCTTACTGTAAGCCTGCCCAGCTGATTTCAAATTATTTTGTCCTAAAGCAATATCACCCGCCAGAGTATGAAACAAAGCCTCCCTGGGCTCGGCTTTCATCGCTTTGTTTATCAATAGCGACGCCTGCCGGGTATTGCCTTCTTTCAATGCTGCGCGAGCCTGATCATGCGCCGCATAAGCATCTTTTGTTTTAAACAACGTGGCCATCGCAGCCTGATATTGCCGTTCACCAGTAACGCCACCCTTGGGTAATTTGGCTGCCGTTTTAATATTCTCATTCACTCGCTTCTGAGACGGTGGATGGCTGGCAAACAACCTTGATAAGGCGTCAGTGGGCTGTCCTTCAGACAACTTCAAAAAGGTGCGCTGCAGTCCAACAGCCCCCTGAGGGTCATAGCCAGCGCGCGCCATATATTCCATTCCGAAGCGATCAGACTCAAGCTCGGCCCCCTGCCCGTACTGACTGTTAATTATTTGCCCACCGACCGATGATGCCATTTGGGCTACTTGCCCATCATAACCGTTGCTCTGAGCCAGTATTGTGGCTGTAACCACCCCCAACTGCAGCCCCAACCCACGGGTCTGGCCTCTGGCACCGTGCTTGGCAGCCGCATGAACAATCTCGTGTCCCAGCACTGCCGCAAGCTCAGCTTCATCCTTGAGCTGTACCAACAACCCACGATTAATGCTGATTTTGCCGCCAGGCAATGCCCAGGCATTAGGCGTTGAATCGTTGATAACATTAAACTCATAAGGCAGCTCACGATCGCTATTGGCGGCCAGCTTCATCCCGACAGAGCGCACATAGTTCTCGACCGCAGGATCAGCCGTGTAGTCTCCGCCTTGTTGCTGGCGAAGCGGCGCGTACTGCTGGGCACCTACCTGTAACTCCCAATCTTCGGATACCAGCAACAGGTCTCTTTTACCGGTGACAGGGTTTTGCACACACGCACTGACCAGTAAGACACTGAGAAAACCAACCAGAAATGCAGGAAATTTTCGCTGCTTAAAATGTCGATTAATCATGTAAACCTGTTCCATCATAATCATATCCCTGCCTGCTAATGTTGATGTCCACCCGCGCCATGGGCATGTCCGTGCGCGATCTCTTCATCGCTCGCCTGCCGCACTGACACGATAGACACATCGAATGTTAAATCAACACCCGCCAATGGATGATTGGTGTCTACGTCTAGATTAAATTTCCCGACTTTCACAACCGTTGCGGGACTGGGGCCCTGATCGCCACGCAAGGTAATAATTTGCCCAGTACGGAACGCTTGCTTCTTTCCTGCGTCTATCTTTTTACGAGCAATTCGTTGAACACGCTCGGGGTAATGCCGTCCGTAGCCGTTTTGATGGGGAATCGTTGTTGAGAAATCATCACCAGCCACCCTACCCACGAAAGCGTCCTGTAGCGCAAGCAACACACCGCGTTCGCCTTGCAAACACAGGACAGGGCTGGTGTTTCTGGACGTTTCGATCTTCTCAGCTTGTGCGTTGTACAAATCGTAATGAAACGCTATGACTGTGCCTGGACCTGCGCACAAGCTTTCTGTGCCATCAGATGAATCTGAGTTTGCGGACATTCGTATTACTCCACAGTATTGATTTTGGGATTATTTGCACGTCAACTCAGTGTTGCAACCCGTACACTATTTATATGATAACAAAACGACATTCAGGCAGAGCATGGAAATGGCTACTGTCGCTGGTACTCATTTTACTTGTGCAAGGCTGCACTAACAGTAAATTGATTATCAGCCCGCTCTACAATCGTCTAGACGACATGATGAGGGACGAGTTCGAAAAGCTGGGGGACTTTAACGACGAACAAACCGCGAGTTTCGAGGCCACTCTGGGCACCTACCACGTCTGGCACCGACAAAACGAGCTCCCTCAGTATGCAGACCTCATGCGTTCGGTTATAAGCTCGATCAGCGACGCCAACACGACACAATCAGATATCCAGTCCTGGATGGACACCGCCGAGCAACATACCAAGGCAGCTCGTACATGCCATCCCGTGAACTACTCCCACGATCTCGCTCAGTCAATGACCGATGAACAGCTCAATTTCATCGAAGCACGCTTCAAAAAACAGCAAGATAAAAACCTTGCGCGCTACAACTCCAGAACCCCCGAAGAGCGAGTGGAGCGACGACTGCGCAACACCATCAAATGGGCGGGCCGCATCGGCCTTCAATTCACCCCCACCCAACGCGCGATGCTGCTGAGTACCTTTAAGCGTCAAACCAGCCTTCGTAAACAGTACTACGCCCTGTCTGCCCAATGGAATCAGCAATATTTCACTCTTGCCAGAAACCAGGAAAATCCGAATTACGCCGTAGACTTGCAAGCACATCTTGACAGTCTGTGGAGTCTTCTCGAATCAAATCACCCTGAGGAATGGCAGGAGAACCGTGATCTGTGGAAAGCCACCGGATTACGTTTTGTTACCAGTATGACCGACGATCAGCGAGTCACCTTCGGAAAATGGATGAACAAGATGGCAAGTACCCTCGACAGCATATCCAAAAACAAACCCTCATTTAACGTCGGCGACGATCCGTCAATAGGGTGCCTTGTGGGTCAGAAAACGTAAGCTCGACGGCTAATCCAGTAGCTCACGCCTGTGCTCTGCGAAGCCCTCCACAATGGCAGACACATCGTGCAACGCCCGTAATCGCGCGAACAAATCCTGCACCTCGGGATAGGTTCTTTTCAAATACGCTAGCCATTGCTTGGTGCGGTTTCCAACATGGCGCGGGCTGTGACAATCAGAGCGCAGAAACTGTGCCTCTACCAGATAAGATATATCCAGCCAGGGCATCAGCGGCACCTCAACGCCCTGTTCTGCCTTGCGAATTCGCCAGGCAAGATCGGGGGCTGCAAGCGCGCTGCGCCCCAACATGATGTGTTCACAACCACTCTGATCTCTGGCAAGTCGCGCATCTGCAACATTCCAGATTTCGCCGTTGATGTACGTGTTGTCCACACCCTCGCGCATTACAGGCTTTACCGAAGACCACCAGGCCGGCGGCTTATAACCATCAAATTTTGTGCGCGCGTGAATCGCAAGCTCGGTGGCCCCCGCCTGCCTGATGAGTCCTACTATCTCCGGCAGCGCATCGTGATTGTCATACCCCAACCGAATCTTGGCGGTCACAGGCACCGATGGATCAACAGCATCACGCACAGCCTTAACAATGGCTCCTACCTGCGCCGGATCGCGCAGCAATATAGAGCCACCCATGCTTTTGTTGACCGTCTTGGCAGGACAGCCAAAATTCAGATCAACACCCAATGACCCAAGCGCTACTGCGCGTTTGGCATTTACAGCCAAGGCCTGTGGATCACTGCCCAAAAGCTGTGTGTACACCGGCACGCCATGCTCAGTCACTCCGCCCGTTTCCAGCTCAGGACAGAGCCGCAGAAATACTTTCTCTGGCAAGAGAACATCGGTTACCCGGATAAATTCAGTCACGCATCGGTCATATCCACCAATCCCGGTCAAAAGCCTTCGCATCGGTGCATCAATCACCCCCTCCATTGGTGCCAGCACCACGCGCACGGGGTCTGCTGCTAGAGCGGTGCTCTCAATAACTGGTAATGGCTGGCAAGTCTCAGAATTGATATCGCTTATACTCGGTGTTTGACGAGACGCCTCCGGAACTCAAGACGGCTACACGGCGGCAAGCGTACACTAGCTTGTGCGTTATTGGCGACGCTCACTCGGTCCGAATCCTAGCGCATCACTCGAAAAAACAACCGCACACTCTCTCCGCATCATGCAAATCGGCTACACCTACACAATGCCCGTTCTCGAACGGCATCAAAATTCTCTGACACTCGACGGCGGTGAGCTAGGAATGCTGCCATTGCCTGCAAAAGAAGGCGGTTCAGCACAAGTTGGCGACACCCTCAAAGCTTTTGTATTTACCGACTCCACCGGTAGACCTCTGGCAACCACCCGTCTCCCCGTGGCAGAGCGCGATCAATGCGCGTCGTTAAAAGTCATGGACATCACTAACGCGGGCGCCTTTCTTGATTGGGGGTTAGAGAAAAACCTGCTGCTACCCTTCGCAGAGCAACGACGTCCCGTGGAAGTCGGCCGCTACGAATCGGTATTGGTGTATCTGGACAACAGCAGTCGTTTGGCGGCCACCAGCCGTCTGGACCATCACCTGCCGGAAATCGCCACTGACTATCGCCCTTGGCAACCCGTCACACTTCACATCTATCAGCGCACTGACTTGGGCCTAAAAGCCGTCGTGGACAACAAAGCACTGGGCTTGTTGTACAAGGACGAAATTTTCCAACAAGTGCGCGTCGGCGAAACGCATAACGGTTTCATCAAGCGCCTGCGCCACGATGGTCGAATTGATCTTGCTCTTCAACCTCCTAGCGAGCAACTCCAACCCGACCTTACAGAACAGATTGTCGCCCACCTGATCGATAACGATGGCGTCTGCAACCTAAGTGACAAGAGTTCCCCGGAAGCTATTCAGACTACCTTCCAGGTTAGCAAGAAGAACTTCAAAAAGGCCCTGAGCACGCTCTACCGTGAACGACGCATCGTTATAGAGTCCGATCGCATCACTCTGCCTGACGAGCAAAAGTAATGGCTATCCAATGGTTTCCCGGGCATATGCACAAGGCCCGCAAGGAAATGGCCAACGTTCTACCCGAAATTGACGTCATCATTGAAGTGCTGGATGCGCGCATTCCGTGGAGTAGCGAAAACCCCATGCTGAGCGATATCAGCAAGGAAAAGCCCGTGTTGCGTCTGCTCACAAAATCAGACCTTGCAGACCCCGCCATGACATCTCAATGGCTAGCGCTTCATAGCGCGACAAGCGGGCAGGATGCGCTGGCGATTTCCACCGAAAATCCCAAAGCGTACAAAGAAGTCCCCGAACGCCTGCACGCCTTCTACCCCGATGACGATCCGCACAAACGCCTAAAACCCCGCGTAGCGATGGTAGTGGGCATTCCCAACGTCGGCAAATCCACACTGATCAACAAGCTCACTGGCCGCGTAGTGGCCAAAACCGGCAACGAACCTGCCATCACCAAACGCCAACAACACATCAAACTCACTGAACTGTGGTCCCTGCGCGATACGCCGGGCGTGTTGTGGCCCAAGGTGGACAACGAAGCCAGCGGCTTTCGCCTGGCCGCCACGGGGGCTGTTCGTGACACCGCCATGGACAGTAGTGAGGTGGCCACTCATCTGCTCGACTACCTCATCATTGAATACGCAGACAGACTCCAATCACGCTATGGCCAGTCACTGCCCCTCATCGAAAGCGTCCAGACCCTTGAAGAAATCGGTCGTGCTCGAGGCTGCCTGGGCGCCGGTGGATTGATTGATTTCGACCGCGCTGGCCGCCTGTTACTTCAGGAATATCGAGCGGGGTTACTCGGCCAGATAACACTAGAGACACCCCCTATGCGCGAGCGCGAGCTAAAGGAGACCGCTGCTCGAATTGCTAAAATTGAGGCGAAACGCGAAAAACGTAAGGCCGATAAGCTCGCACAGAGAAACGCTGAGAAAGCGCGCAAGAAATCCAAGCGATTCTAATAATCAACTATCTTGAGACCTCCATCACAAAATAGGTGTACAGCTACCATTCAGAATTGGCAACTGTGATCTCAACGCCAATATGTTACCCGCAGTCGCCGTTATTCTCTTTGCCTGCCTGCAACAGGACTTGCGTTGGCACCATTCCACAGTGAAGCGGCCGCAGCGCCGGCATAAGAGGAAGAAATGGCGCATTCGAACTCCTTTATTATCATCACATCAATCGCTTTTAGTTTGCTCATGCAAGGCTGCGCTTTCGCCCCAAAAACGTTAGATCCAGAGGCACAACACGCCGCTGTAGAGCGCTGGAACCGCTGCCTGCAACGCTTCGAACAACATTCTAACTACTACTGTGAAGGCTATCGACGCGACATCATTGCCACCTTTCCCCATCACATGGCAGATCAAGTCCACAACGCTCTGGTGCAGCAAACCCGTACGCAACGCATCGCAAAATCCGTAGATACAGGGCTGGGTCAAGTTTTCGACGCTTCTGACAATCCAGTAGGAATACCGTCGATCCAATCTCCGGGCAGAGCAAGATTGAGCGATCTATGACATAGTGCCGTGGTTAAACATTTAGCCCACATAAACGGCAGGATACGAACGTCCCATGACTCGACCTTTTACTCTCAAAAGAACCCTTATCGCTGCAACAGCTTCAGCCTTTCTGGCAGGCTTTGCCGCAAGCCCTGTGTTTGCACAGGATGACAAACTAGCCTCTGACGAAGCCAAAGCCAGCTATGGCCTCGGCATGATGATCGGCGAAAGTCTCAAGCCATACGGCGACGTAGACTACGACCTGATTGTGGAAGCCCTGAAAGCCCAACACGCTGGTGAAGAGACGCTGTTGAGCATGGAAGACGCTCAAGCCACATTACAAGCCCGACAACAGCGCCTTGCAGCGACAGCAGCTGCAGAAGCAGGTAAAGCCGGTGAGGGTTTCCTGGCAGAAAACGCCACACGTGAAGGCGTCACTGTTACTGACAGCGGCCTGCAATACGAAGTTATGACGGAAGGCGACGGCGCAAAACCAACTGTCGATGACACCGTCAGCGTGCATTATGTTGGCACTTTGATGGACGGCACAGAGTTCGACAGCTCAGTTGCTCGTGGCGAGCCAGCTACCTTCCCTCTCCAGGGCGTCATTCCCGGCTGGACCGAAGGTGTGCAGTTGATGAATGTTGGCAGTAAATTCCGCTTTGTCATCCCATCTGATCTGGCCTACGGCGATCGCGGTGCTGGCCAAGCCATCGGACCCGGCGAGACACTGGTCTTCGAAGTAGAACTTCTAGAAATTCAGTAAAGCAGTACCCCGCCGACGTGCATCCATCGAGATGCGCGTCGGCACAACCCGAATGTTATCGAAAGGGCCCTGAAGATCCGGGTTGCCATGACCAACTGCGCGCAAGGCGAGTTGGTAGCTTTTGGGCATTCCACTAGATCGATACTGTGAAGCTAAAAACCAACCGTTATTCGATAACACCCAAGAGCGACAAAGGCGGGCCTGAAACAGCCAGCACAATGAGCACGAGTGTTGGACACAAAGAAATCATAAATCCCAAACCTCGAGTTGATGGCTTGGTGACATATGATCTCCAGTAGATAAATCTGCCGACGATATACGTAAGGCCTAGAGCTGATACAAACAAACTGGACCAGTATTCTCCCGCTAGCAATAAAGCCGGCAGGAATGCAACTAGCGTTTCCAATGTATTCATTTGAACGCGATACATACGTTCAAAACCGTCATGGCCAAGCATGGCGGGTGCTTTAAGCCCAGATTCTGCTCGGGCTTTTCCAGTCATTGCACCAAAAAAGAAAAATTGTAGAACCGCTAAAGCAGCGACTAAATGTATGTATTGCATCGGTTTCTGTCGTATCCATTGAGTTTCATGAAAGTAACGAATTGACTTACGTTTGCTAGTCTTCTTCGCTACGTAGTATAGAGCGAAGCGTGTCGGCCTCTTGAGGATCCATTTTGTACTCATGCTCTGTGGTGGGGTATTCCCTATTCCGCACCTCTTTGGCGAAGTCGGTGATTCCACACTTCATCGCCTCTAGCAAATCAGCGTATCGACGTACAAATTTTGCGTCCCGCCCCTCACCAATTCCAAGTAAATCGTGAAATACCAGTACTTGCCCAGATGTAGCCGGGCCTGCACCGATACCGATAGTGGGCACCTCTATACGCTCCACCACTAACTCAGCAACAACAGATGGAATAGCTTCAAGAACAAGGCAAAAGCAGCCTGCTCCTTGCAGAGCCAATGCACCTTGAATAAGCAATGAGGCAGCTTCAGCGTTCTTGGCCTGAGCGCGGTACCCACCCAGAGTAACCGCGGTTTGCGGCGTCAAACCCACATGCCCGACAACCGGAATACCTGCTTGTACTATGGCGCGCGCCCGAGAAATGGACATTGGCCCGCATCCCTCCAGTTTCACAGCATCACATCCCGCCTCTTTAATGAAACGAAAAGCGGTCTGCACCGCCTGCTCATCACTGACTTCATAGGAGCCATACGGAAGATCGCCGACCATAAATGGGGACCTGATTCCTCGCCTTACAGCTTTACAAAACATTAGCATTTCGTCGATAGTAATCATGGTTGTCGACTCGTGCCCTAGAACAGTCATGGCCCCTGAGTCTCCAACTAATACAATATCGACACCCGCTAATTCGGCAGCTCGAGCGCTTGGATAATCGTAGGCAGTAACCATCACCAGTTTCTCACCGATTCGGTACTTTTCGATAATCTCAGGGATACCAAGAATCACGTCAGTTGGCTTTTCAGACATTATGTTTGCCACTGTCGATACCTCGAAGATTAATATTCACTAAAAATTTCCATGCTATTTTTTTGTGTAATTACCGTAAATTGCTCGCGCCAACACAGTACAAAATCCACTGATATTCTACTGGCTTTACAATTACACTAATCACAATGAAGCTGAGAGCGGGGAGATACTGATGTTATCTATTAGCCGGACCTCATCGACAGTTGCGGCGACTGCGAGGACGCAGGGGCGGTCAAGCGTCGTCACGTTGCAGAAGTCTATCGCGTCTACTAGCGATACATAGTCAACCGATAAACTTTCTGCCTCCAGCTCTAACAAAACCACTTGCTCAAGTTTTTGGGGATTTTGCTCTCCCTGTGCAGCAAGAAGACTCGCAGCAGTAAGGCCTCGGCTGAGTGCAAGCGCTCGGTTTCGATTTGAAGGTGAGAGATGAACATTCCGGCTACTCATGGCTAGTCCATCAGATTCACGTACTGTATCGACGCCTTGCACTTCAGTTGCAATTGCCAGATCACTTACCAATTGTTTAATTATTGCTAGCTGCTGTGCGTCTTTATGGCCAAAAAACGCAACGTCTGCTTGAACTAAACCAAGCAAGCGCGCGACTACAGTAACCATGCCTTCGAAATGACCTGGTCGAAATTCTCCTTCGAGGACGTCAGCGATGGGACCTGGTTTAACAGATGTCACAAAGCCTGGCGGATAAATATCTTCAACTGATGGAATAAATACGATGGCTGCACCTGCTTCTTTTGCAATCTTTAGATCATGAACCTCATCGCGTGGATAAGCGAGTAGCTTGGCAGGGCTTTCAAATTGCTTTGGATTTACAAAAATAGAAGTAACCACGCAGTCACAGCAAGTGGCAGCAATCTCGATGAGTTTCGCATGACCCATGTGCAGTGCTCCCATGGTTGGTACGAATCCCACACGAGCCCCATCGCGACATACTCGTGCAATTGCCTCAGTAAGCTCCTGTACCGTACGAGCGATAATGATGCTGGAGTCCCTCTCTGAGGCAACGATTGTCTGTGCAGACCATGAATAACCGGCAAGCCTTGCGCATTCAGCCGTTGTAGCATCAAACAAATCGAGCAAATGAGGAGTGGCGGAAAGTACAGCGTTACGCTGAATAGCGACGGTTTGCCAATCGCCACGAGACGCAGGGCCGGTTAGCGCAGCCACACCCTGTTTACCTACCTCGTCCAAGCTGGCTTGCGCGAGTTTGTTTATTGCAGCAGGTGGAACATTCGCAATGGCAGCGAGCTCTGATGCATTGACCTGCAGTGCGACAAGTGCATTGGAGGCGAGGCTGGCAGCTGCGTGGTAAATGGCCCGATCTTGTTCTTTAACGTAAAGCGGATTCATACCTAAATCAGAGATGAGCTCGAGCAAAATGGACTGATCAGACAGCTGTGCGGTTCTGACTGCTGCATAGGCCCCGTCGAAATTTGATGAACCGTCAGGTACTGAGAGCAAAGGATGGAGGATGCCACGCCTATCATGCTTCTCCAGCAATGTAAGCGCTGAAGCCCCGCTGGTATGAACAACCAGTGGACCAGGATCAATGGCTTCGGAGGCCTCTTGGATTGATCTGTCCGATACGCAAAGTATGACCAGGTCTGCCCCCTCTCCATTTTCGCCGCGACCCTTTGGCCCGTCAGAGCACAAACGTCCTGCTCTCACCAGTGCGTTATGGAGTGAAGTTCCGAGCCGACCACAACCGACTACAACAATTTGTTGAGAGCTAACCAAATTCATTTCAACTATGCCGAATGCAAAAAACAAAAAGACAACACCAATACCTGCTAACCATGAAAATTCAATAAAACGTAAGAACAAATAACAATATTGGGCCGGTCAGCGACTAAACCTGACACAAAAGGGCGTCCGCACTATTTGAGAGAAACTGTTTAGTCTCAATTTGCGGTGGGTATAGGGAGTATAAAGCACCTACCACCATCAATCTGTCACAACACCATATTACAATGACAAGCAGCCTGATCACATCCTCGTCAATACAGCAGCCCGGTACTTGCTTATTCCTCATTTGAAGCAGTTTTCAAGCGAAATTCAGATACTGCGGGCACCACCAAGCGTTCAATAATGTCCACCAGAAACATCAGCTTGTGAACTGCGCACTTCACGTGTGCCTGCCTCCTTGCAAGCGCATGTGGGTTGACTAGTTTTTCAGCAATTCTTGCGCAGCCATAAGAGCTGGATCCAGCTCGTTCTGGCGATCTTCCATCAAGAAAAATGCAGCTTCCACATCCACTGGCACACCTTGATCTTCGAAAAACTCGCCATCAGCACTAAAGTAGTACTCGGTCGACATGGAATAATTTATCCCGTTGGGTAACGACTTGGGTAGAGCGTCTGAAAATGTACCCTGACCAGCCTCACCCACCAACTGTGCATCAGCAACCTGCTGCATGGCAAGGGTAAATACTTCCGCTGCACTGGCTGTTGCCGTGCTTGTCAAAAGTACAACAGGTTTCAGGAAACTGGACCGCGTGGTTGGCTCAATGAAAACATCGGTGAGCGGAAGTCGAGTATCACCCAGTCTGGCCTGCTTACGCCAACCCAATGCGCGTACATCAGTGAATCGACTGGCAATGCGTGCACTGATGCCATCGTCTCCACCACCATTAAAACGCAGATCAATAATCATAGAATCCACGTCAGCTAGATCTCTGAGTAAGTCATCAAACATCAGATCGACAGCATCAAGCTGATCATTTGTCAGTTCAGAATCTGTAAAACCAGTCATCGCAAACAGATTTAAATAACCGATGTTGCCTTGTAGAACCGACCACACCGCTTGTTCAGACTCATGCTCATTGATAGCGACGTCTTCTTCAAAGGCATCGAGAATAATACCCAGCGCACTATCCAATTGTTCATCAAAATAGTCGTCTATCTCGATGTCGTTTTCAGCAGGGAGTTGCTCATACTCCACTTCAACGATATCAAAATACGTTGGTTTACCGCTATACCCGAAATCCTCTTCACCATCTGCAGATTCAACCACAACATGCCCGTCTGCTAGCGGTTCGATCATGTGCGCCAGGATGACAAGCAACTCATCATCACGGGTACCTGCAACCACCTGAGAGCGAAAGCTATCACGCTGTTGTGCCCAATCCACCTGCTTGAGCTCAAAGAATGCATAGTGGTCGTTGAAGTTCTGCCAGAAGATATCAAAATCTCTTAGCGGATCATCCACAAACCCTTCTTCATCGAAACTGGCCACCAGCGATAAGAAACAGCTCTCTGGCAATGAAGCTTGACGCTCAAATTCTATGGCTGGAAATTTCTCACCGAAGAATGAGTTCAACAGGATATCCCGATCGGTCGCAAGTACCACATCATCTGCGAATTGCTCGTACGTCTCATCAAACGGCTCTTCCCATGTTTGGCATGTTTGCGCTGTGTATTGGTAGTAACGAAACTCAGTAGATTCTACGGTGAGCGCGATACCATACGCTGGCGACATCCAGTGACCTTCTATGGAGCGCACCTTGGCGATATCATTTGAATCGGTACAAGCGGTTAATGCAATAGAACATAGTGCAAGGACAGAAATGGTTTTCTGCGAAATCATGAATTTCTCTACTGGTTAAAAGTAGAGCTGATAGTAAAGACAACACAGTGTCGTTTTTGTAACATTATGTTGTGCAAATTAGCCTTTACGTTTATCTGGGCAGACCCTCTATCGATGCAGGAAAAACAATAGAAATTCTTGCCCCACGCAATTCAGAGCACGTATCTATTTTAATGGTACCCCCGTGTCGTTGTGCGATACGATTAACTATGGCCAGGCCAAGGCCGTGCCCTTTCTCTGTACTGCTATTGGCACCACGCGTAAACGGCATCAGAATTGTGCGGTGTTGCTCTACCGGAATACCGGGACCATCATCGCTGACGACGAGTAACGTACCTTCGTTGGCGCACCTCAACTCCACATGCACAGATCGCTCTGCAAAGTTCAGAGCGTTTTGCAACAGATTACCCAATAACATCGTAAAGTGGCTAGCGTTACCCTTCAGCAGATTTTCACCAGTCATATCGAGTGCTATGGATATGTTGCTGTGGCTATGACGTTCAACACACTCAGACACCAATCTCTTTAATGGAAGGAGTTCTGCCCTCTTCTCGGGCAATTCAAAATCAAGCCGGGCAAAATCCAACAAAGAGTTCACCAGATTTTCCATTTCGGATATATCCGCGCTAAGTCGTTGAGTGTATTTCTCTCTTGCTTGAGGGTCGCTTGTGCATTCCAGAGTGTCGATGCCAAAGCGCAGTCGAGCAAGCGGCGTTCGCAGATCATGGCTCACAGCAGAACTGAGTAGTTTATTGTCACTGATGAGTGTTTGGATACGCTCAGCCATTCTATTGAATTCAAGTTCAATATCCGCTATATACGAAACACCGTCAGTGCTAACTCGGCGATCCAGCTGCCCTCGCCCGAAGTCCTTGGCAGCTGCGCGTAATGTGGTTAATCGTCTAATGAGTGGGTACAACCAAAGTAACAATAGCGCTAGCACTGCCGCATAGAATACCGCCGTGAATATCAGCTTCATCGCCGGTAAAGAACTGGCGTTGTAGTGGATAGGTGTGATCGTCAAAACGTCTGCGTGTTTGGGCAGATAGTAATGCAGCGTTAGACCATCATCAGACTCCAGCACCAAGGCTTCGCCCGATTCGAACTCTCGCAGTATAGCTGCAGGGAGCGGAAAGTCCTCAGCCGCCTGCAGTGAAACTCGCACAAATTGCGAATGAGTACTTTGGGTTATAACGACGCCTGGATCCGATGTTGCATCTAAGATAACCGCAAGCTGCGCGCCCATTTCCTGATAGATCTGAACTTCATCACTGACAACGTCGTTCGCGTATCGATCAAATAGCTGATCGAGAGTCCAACCCACGCCAAGAATAGCCGTGAGCACGACAACAAGCAGGGATACGATCAGGATACGCATCAGCAGTGTTTACTACCAGGCATCATGTGCAAAAAGATATCCCTTGCCACGCACTGTTTTAATAAGATACGGCTGAGTTGAGTTATCACCGACTTTCTTCCTGACACGCGATACCATGATATCAATTGAACGGTCAAAGCCATCGTATTCGATACCACGCAATTGACTGACGATATCCTCTCGTGACATCACCTCCCCTGCTTTGGATGCAAGTAGCCAGAGCAAGTCAAACTCATTGGATGACAATTGCAGCACTTGCTCTGCCAGACGAGCACTTCGGTTATCGGCATCGATGAACAGTTTGCCAAATGATAGACAGCTCAGACTCTGGGTGTCGCGTCGCAGCAGACTCTGAAGCCTGGCCAATAATGCTTTGGGGCGAATGGGCTTTATCAGGTAGTCATTGGCGCCCACTCCAAGGCCAATGACTTCATCGAGCTCATCTCCACGCGCAGTCAGCATAAGCACCGGGTTCGCATAGAATTTGCGAATGGCCTTGCACACCTCGAAACCGTTTACTCCTGGCAGGTTCACATCCAGGATGACCAAATCGGGAATATCCTCTTTAACCAGCTCGATGGCCGTATCACCCCGGCTGGCAACACTTACCAGATAGTGATTTTCAGTCAGATAATCAGCGATCCACTCAGCCAGAGACGCATCGTCTTCAACAACCAGTATGTGCTCCATAGTCGGGATTGATGGCATTAGTTGGCTGCGCCCTTGAATGCGTTAAAACACCTCACTAGAACAACCTCCAACGACTACTTCGCGATGCGCGGTTACTATAGACCCAGCTGATTTTGACGGTTGCGCGACTAAGAATCGGCTGCCGCTCTCTACCGGCTACTAAGTAGAAATTTGTGGTTTCAGCAGCTTCAAGCTCATATTTGAAATCACCTTCAACCTCTTCCTCCCAACAGCTAAGTGCTATTGAATCACCTTCACGCCAAAGACAGATAACTTTGTCCTCAACAATGTCGTCCATAGACTTCCAACTAAATTGCACACGCTGATAGCAGGTCTGCCCTTTCACCAGCGATATGCACTTATCAGGAATTACTGACAACTCAACAGCATCGGCAGATACGACGGACGCTGCGTAGCTAACAACAATCGCTGACAGCACTATCACAACGATCCTCCTCCCTGGTTGCCTAGAAAACATAGGATAAAGAGGTTGAGGCAATAACACCAAGTCTGCCATCTGATAGCGGGCTATCTGACACGCTATCAGGCAGATAAATACCCTCGACCGTGGATTTGAACAACCAGCCGTCGCCTACCGGCAATGTTGCACCTACTTCGAGCGTTGCTAAGGTTCCACTCGATGCTTCATAAACGGGAATATCTGGCGTCGATTCTTCCTCCGTTATTCCAAAATAATAATCCAGCATGTTGTCAGTAAAATACCGTGCACCCACCAAACCATGAAAATTCCAGTTTCTGACCTGTTGAAATCTACCGACTTGCAACGCTGCCATCTGCCCATCATGTTTGCCCGAAACATCGCTGTAGACTTCCAGTTGAACCAGCGTATTGCGGATATTGTGCGTGGATCTGATGCCGAGCATCAGATCCGAACTTCGATTGCTGACTGATTCGAAGTCACCAATGCTGGGGTCGTACTGGCCAAGCCCTTCAGTGAGGACGATATCTACGCCGGTTGTATCGTTTTTCCAGAGTGCATAGCCTGCTGCCAGAACACTGAAGCTATCCGAATTGGTTTCAACAAACAGACCTTTCCATTGTGCACGACCATTGAACAACAGACCTAGTTCTAACTGGCCGCCAGTCGGCTCGTCTGGATCATCACCCACCCACCCCACAATAGGGATATCAGCAACAACTGCCGCGAAACCCAATTCGAGGGAGACGGATGTATCACGTCCTTGCCTGATTTCATAAGCGATATCTGCGCCGTTCGCCGTTTGCACGCTCAAGAGCAAACAAAGTGGCCCTAAGCAGGCGACTAGACGTGTTAAACAAGAACTGATGACCATGTCGATTATCCGTAAATGACTGTTGTTCGTGATGAGTCAGTCCAGATACTATGCGGCCATACAGCGTACGATTGTGTAACAGGATGTAGTATACGGCCGCAACCCACACACAGTACAGGATGCTTGGCAAGCCGTAAAAAGCCGCCTTGAAAAGACCACTTCCGATGTAGTTTAACTCAAACTTCATACCAGACAGCTGCCGAATTATCAGATCCTGTTTTGAAGATGAGAACGAAATCAGTAGATGCTTTGATCTCTCGAAGTGACAAGCAATGTATGGACTTCGAGATACTGAATGCTGGTATGGATGGTGGTTTTAAAGCCCGAGCTCCAGGCAGCGACGCCCTAGATCAATTTCAGGAACAATTTGACGGTACGTCAATCTGTCGGCAAGAACTGGTTTCCATATAGTTCATCAGAGCCAATGGGCAAACAGTTCCAGAATGAACCCGCAGCAACGGCCTTTTGCAGCAATATAGTACATCTCTTAGGCGAATTGCTGCTTACAAGCAATGGGTTGACATCAAATATCGACAGGCTGATAGAAGAGAAGGACTATCCGACTAGAGCCAGAGTTAAGCAGAAGCCCTTAGACACCAAAAAAATTGTAGACTGATGGCCTGAATTTATAGAAATTTGAAGGGTCTGCATAGGTGAGCTTTGGAGCAACGAGTGTTTTCATTGCAGGCAAGAGTTCTGGTGGTTTTACAACGCATTTTTTTAACAAGGAGTAGTTATCTTGGCGTTGGTTTACGATGTGTCACGCAGTATCCTCATATATAGCCATTTGCTGTTTTTTGGTACCGCAATATCAACTGTTTTGTGGTCCGATATACACATAATGAAAGGTGAGCTGGATTCAGTCGCCCTGAAAACTGTCGGACGCATTACTACATATCTTTTTATGGGGCTTTGGATTACGGGCTTACTGATCACCTATATGGATACAGGATTTGATCCGGTAGTACTAGCACAAAAATCTAAGTTGTTGATGAAATTTACCGTTGTCATTTCGCTTTCAATCAACGGACTGGTATTGCACTATATCTGCTTCAGCATCTTGAGTGACGAATCTTTACTCTCTAATAGCAATGCGATCATTCTTTCTATTTGTGGTGCGTTGAGCACCAGCCACTGGCTTCTGGCGGCATTTGTTGGCAGCGCCACAATGTTGGCCGACTTCTCATACACTGCGTTGTTCATTGTCTACTGTGGCATCTGCTTATTCATTTTGCTCACAGCAATGTTGATTTCTCCAAAAATCCAACGTCAGTTCAACAGCCATAGATCACATCGGCCACAGCGCCATATCGACATAGAGTTATCATGAACCCAAAGTGGAACTGATCACCCACGCTTGCGCTTGTTATAAACATCGAAAACAACAGCAGCCAGCAACACTAGCCCCTTGATGATTTGCTGATAATCAATGCCGATGCCCATTATAGACATCCCGTTATTCATCACACCCATGATAAATGCACCGACAACTGCCCCAATGATCTGACCCACTCCACCAGCCATAGATGCGCCACCGATAAACACTGCAGCAATAACATCAAGCTCAACCGCAAAGCCTGCTTTGGGTGTCGCGGTGTTCAAACGAGCCGCAAATATGAGTCCGGCGAGCGCTGCCAACATACCCATGTTGGTAAAAGCCAGAAAGGTTAACCTTTCAGTTTTAATACCCGATAACTTTGCCGCTTTTTCATTGCCACCAACGGCGTATATCCGCCGCCCAATGGTTGTGCGTTCCGTAATGAACGCATAAATCACTGTCAGGACTGCCATGGTGACCAGCACATTGGGCAAACCGCGAAACGTTGCCAACTTGAACACGACGAATAGCAAGGCACCTGCAACAATCATGTTACGGGCGACAAAAAAACCCGTCGGTTCTTCCTCAATACCATAACGCACATTCTGCTGTCGTTTACGTAGGTTCAGCCACACAACAACGAGCGCTGACGCGACGCCGACAACCAGAGCACCTGCATTGATCCTACGTACCTCAAACAACGCCAACAACCCATCCCGAAAACCTGGCGACATAAAATCCGGAATAAAACCTGTGGATAGAGCCTGAAACTCCTTGGGAAACGGCCCCACAGACTGCCCTTCGAGCAGCCACAGTGACGCGCCACGAAAAATGAGCATACCGGCCAATGTCACAATGAAAGACGGAATTTGCCAGTACGCCACCCAATAGCCCTGAGCAGCACCTATAAGCGCACCCAGCGCGAGGCACAACGGAATAGCCAAGGCGACAGGGAGTTCCCATTGCACAATGAGCACAGCCGAAAATGCGCCGATAAAACCCATGACCGAACCTACAGACAAGTCTATATGCCCGGCAACGATCACAATCAGCATGCCCAAAGCCATGATGATGATGTAGCTGTTCTGCAAAAACAGATTGGTGATGTTGACAGATTTGAGCAATGTTCCATCTGTCATTACCTGAAAGAACAGCATGATGGCGATCAACGCGAACAGCAGTCCGTATTCTCGAAGATGTGACAGTAAATAACGGCCTAGATAAACAGGCGTTACTGGATGCACATTCTCTTGATCGGCTTGGCTCATTGTTTTCAAACTACTCCTTCACGATCATTGACATGATGCGCTCCTGACTAGCCTCAGCAGCATCAAGCTCACCAACAAACTGCCCCTCGCACATGACATAAATGCGATCACACATCCCTAACAATTCTGGCATCTCTGATGAGATCATGACAACGCCTCGACCTTCCCGGGCAAGCTCATTCATGATGGCGTAGATCTCAAACTTGGCGCCTACATCAATACCGCGCGTTGGTTCATCCAGTATCAGCACTTGTGGATCAGCAAACAACCACTTGGACAACACCACCTTCTGCTGATTTCCACCCGACAGGTTGAGCACTCTCTGAAATACATTGGGCGTGCGGATATTCATCGCGCGGCGGAAACGCTCTGCTACTTTTTGCTCTTCTGCGTTGTTCAACACGCCCTTGTGTGCGACAGCTGCTAGATTCGCCAATGTTATGTTGTTAACGATCGTCTCGTCCAGTATCAACCCCATCTCTTTGCGATCCTCGGTGCAATACGCCATCCCTGCAGCAATCGCCTGATCTACGCTGTCACACTGCACAGCCTTTCCACCGATAGCAATATCACCCGATATTTTCCGGCCGTAGCTCTTGCCGAATAGACTCATAGCCAACTCGGTGCGGCCTGACCCCATCAAACCTGCAATACCTACAACTTCTCCTCGCCGTACCGTGAAGCTCACCTCACGTATGACCTGCCTGTCGCTAAGTTCGGGATGCCAGACATTCCAGTTTTTCACCTTCATCAACACGTCAGTAGGCTGCCGCTGGTGATCGGGATAACGCTGCGACAGATCGCGGCCCACCATGTCTTTCACGATCTGGTCTTCACTAATGTGCTCAGCGTGGCAATCAAGTGTCGATACCGTTGCACCATCGCGTAGCACCGTTATACGATCAGCAACCTGGCGAATTTCATTCAATTTGTGGCTAATGAGAATGGAGGTGATCCCGTGCAACTTCAGCTCCAGCAATAGCTGCAAAAGATTCTGGCTGTCGTTCTCCTGCAAAGCTGCTGTAGGCTCATCCAGTATTAGCAATCGAACATCCTTTGCCAGCGCCTTGGCTATCTCTACCAGCTGCTGTTTACCCACGCCGATTTTGCCAAGTGAGGTAGCAGGCTTCTCATCCAGCCCTACCTTTTTCAACAACACTTCCGTTCGCTGGTAGACCTCCGGCCAATTGATGACGCCAGCCTTGGCTATCTCGTTACCAATGAACAGGTTCTCTGCAATAGACAGTAGCGGTACCAATGCTAGCTCTTGGTGAATGATGATGATGCCAAGCTTTTCGCTGTCAGCGATACCCGCCAGCTTTGCAGGTTGTCCGTCGTACACAATATCGCCAATATAGGAGCCTGCAGGGTAGATGCCGGAAAGCACTTTCATCAAGGTAGACTTGCCTGCTCCATTCTCACCTACAAGCGCATGAATCTCACCTGTATTAACCGTCAGACTCACATTGTCCAGCGCCTTGACACCTGGAAAGGCCTTGGTAATTCCCTGCATTTTCAGCAATGCTGTCATGTCAATGCCCAGCACTGCTGAATAGCAGATGTAGTACGGTCATCTCTTTCGCAGTAACACGCAGCACGAAAGCAGGACTATTCATGGAGCGCCGAGCCATACCAATAGTGTTGACAATTCCATGAAGAATCCTCCGGAAACGCAATCAGCTACTTAATCTGATCCAACGTGTAGTAGCCTGATTCTATCAACGCCGTCTCCCAATTATTGCTATCAACCGATACAGGCTCTAGAAGGTAGGACGGTATGACTTTGATACCGTTATCGTAGGTTTCGGTGTCATTGATATCAGGCGTGCCATTGTTAAGCAATGCTTCTACCATACCGACAGTTACACCGGCTAATGTTCGGGTATCTTTAAAGACAGTGGAGTATTGCTCACCAGCCAACATTGACTTGACTGAAGGCACCTCTGCATCCTGACCTGTGACGATCGGCATGAGAATCCCGCCAGAGCCATAACCCAAGCCTTTCAGTGATGACAGGATACCAATAGAAAGACCATCATAAGGCGACAAGGCACCGTGAAGGTCTTGATCCCCGTAATGCGCAGATAACAGGTTATCCATGCGCGACTGTGCCACTGCACCATCCCACCGTAAAGTACCTACTTTATCCATACCCACTTGTTCTGACGGTATAACGATGTCGCCTGAATCGATCAGGGGTTGTAGTACTGACATGGCACCGTCATAGAAAAAAAATGCATTGTTATCGTCAGGTGAACCACCGAAGAGCTCGACATTCCACGGCTTGCTATCAGTAAAGCGCTCTTCAAGACCCGCGACCAGACTGCTAGCTTGCTGCACACCTACCTTAAAGTTATCAAAGGTTGCGTAATAGTCTACATCGCCACTGTCTCGAATCAGTCGATCGTAAGCAATAACCTTAATACCAGACGCTGCAGCATTCTCAAGTGCATTGGATAGCGTGGTGCCATCAATAGCGGCGATGACTAATACATCAACACCTTTTGTAATCATGTTTTCAATCTGTGCCAACTGATTAGGGATATCGTCCTCAGCGTATTGCAGATCGGTTTCGTATCCAGCCGAGGTAAACTGCTCGACCATCGAATTACCGTCTGATATCCATCGAGCCGAAGATTTGGTGGGCATTGCGATTCCGACAGTACCTTTGTCAGCTGAATAAGCCGGCATTGCTATTACTGAGGTGAAAGCCACAGCGGCCGCTAGTACAAGTAGTCTTTTCATCATTACAGGTTCCTCCGTTTGTTGCCAGTGCAACACTTGGTTTATCGTGGTGCGGTGAACTGATAAGCCTTATCAAGAAAATCGGCATACCCAAAATCGCCTTGCACAGAGCATCAGGTACGTACACTTCCCCATCGGCTACTTCAACAAACCGCAAAACGGGAAACTGACGTTCGTGAATAAAGCTATGATCTGAGTATGTCAGAAGTTGCTAGTGTACGAAAGCCAGCATATTGGCCCACCTGCAAAAGTGCTAACCAACGGTGACAGGAATTAGCTCAAAGACACAAGCACCAGCAGACGATCCACTAAACACGTACCCGCCCCAGCCAGAATCTGCCATGTACTCAGCCGCTATAGAGCGAATACGCGCATCAGCAGCTACGCCTGCCAGCACGGCCACCACGCCACCACTGCCACCGCCGGTAATGCGAGCACCGTAGATTCCAGCAGTTTGACCTACTGCACGAAGTCTTGCGACAAGATCGTCTGTTCCGGCACTCCCTAGGCCACAGCTGGAATAGCCAGCGTGGGACTGATACATGCATTCCCCCATCAGATTCGCCAAGGCTTCAAATTGCGCAGGTGCTGCATCAGCAGCACTCGTAGCCAGTTCAGCGAACAGCCGTACACGAAAATGCTCATTAACTGGGTGAACCGTGCAGGCTCTTACCGCATAGGTTCTTTCAGGGTGGATCTGCGTTACGTTATCGGTTGTAGCGTCGAAGTGATCTAGAAAATGTTGACCAGTGATTTTTTCTGGAAGTTGTGTGTAAAAAAATTGATTAAATTCCGCAACACTTATATTGGCCAGATACCCGTGCCAGCGTGTATCTTGAATGTCACGCGCAGGCACGTCACGACTAGCAATACCAGCAGCTTCAAGAAGATATCGGTAACCCATGAATGTGGCAACGCGCACTGTTCCGTAGTCAGCTCCGCTCACCGCGTGCCTGATACCTGAATCAATGCCCCAGACAGCCAGACCATCAGGGATATGCACGGGACTGCCAACCACATCCGGCTGACACAGCATGCTTAACAATGCACCTTTTTGCCCACAGCTACTGGCCATCTGATCCATCAGACCACAGGGGGCGCCAACAATATGATTTTCCACTCGCTGACACAACACGGCTTGCTGGTGTGAACTGATTTTCAGATCAAACCATGCACAGAGCGCCCGCATACTGGCAATCTCGAGCGCAGCTGAGGAACTAACACCCTTGCCAATGGGCACAGCTGAACTTATCAAAAGAACCACGCCATCTGTTCGGCAAACGTTGATTTGTTGCATCAGTACACTGAACACGCCAGCGACGTAGGCAGCCCACTGATCTTTATCAGGCCGCTGATGAAAATAATCACGCATGCTCTGATCACTCAAAGCTTGCCCACTGTCTGTATCAATAAAATCAGTTACCGGCGCACTGAACACCTGAAGTACACCATCTGATCCGTCGGTTTGTGACAGCACTCGGAATTGCTGATCAGCAACACTCTGACACAGCACCACCGTTGATTCTCGCAAAGGCAATTGCAACACCGTACTCCCGGAATAGTCAGCTATTCCGCCCATCACATCCAGACGACCTGGCGCACGGGCGGCCAACAAACGTTGGGAAGATGAAAAAAACGGCGCTACCTGCTCATGCCTGGCCTGCATCAATTCTGTTAGCCATTGCACGGCTGCACAGATGTCGTCAGGCAATTGCTGGCTTAAACCAGAATCCAGCTGCCATAGATCGCTCATACCTTCATTCGTACCGTTAAGATGAGCATGCACGAAGCTCAGCAGCCTTGGCCTCTGGCATGGTATCGGCCAGAAAATTACCACCACCGATTTCATGTGCAGCGACATACTTACGCAGTTCGGGCGTACGCATGGGAGGATAAAAGGCTAAGTGAGTATGGAACAACGGATAGTCTTTACCGTCCACTGGCGCCTGGTGCAACATCATAAGATACGGGAAAGGCACGCCCCACAGATTGTCCATCCGCACAAGCACCGTCTTCAAGATACTGGCGAGGTCATCGCACTCAGCTTTGGTCAGCGCGGACAGATGAGGAACAGTGCGCCGCGGAGCAATATACAACTCGTAGGAAAATCTCGCAAAGTACGGGATGAATGCCACCATGGTGTCATTTTGTACAACGATCCGCTGGCGCTCGGGAAGCTCATCGTGTTCGGCTTGAAGAATATCCTGAAACAGAATATTACCCGTTTTCTCATGATGTTCGTCGGCTGCCTGAATATAGCTTTCCGTCGTCTTGTAAATGAAATTGGTGGCGTAAATCTGACCGTGGGGGTGTGGATTAGACATGCCACAAATTTCACCCTTGTTCTCAAAGATCATTACGCTTCGGACCTCAGGCATGACTGACAGCTCACGCGTCTGCTGCTGCCAGGTTTGCACCACTTGTAAAATTTGTTCAGTGGACAATTCACTCATGGTGACGTTGTGCACTGGAGAATAGCAAAGCACTCGCGTCAGGCCGGTAGCAGGCATATTCTGGTAGATGCCGGGGGCAGCTACAAGGTTAACAGGCGCATCTAAGCCGATGCTGGGCCGATCATTGTCAAATACATAGACACCGCTGTATTGAGGATTGCTGGCCCCACTGACACGTGAGTTACCAGGGCAGAGATAACATCCTGCATCATGGGCTGGCAGCTGTTCTGATTCATACAAGACCGTTTCGCCAGTCCATGGCCTGTTTTGCCGATGAGCGCTGAACACAACCCACTCTCTCAAGAGTGGATGCCATCGCTGCTCCCATTGACCGCTTGTATCTGTCATAGAGGATATCGTACAACCAGTTATTAGGAATCACCAGTTTATCTTCAACTGGCATCTCAGCCGTCACTTAGCGCCATGCCCATAAAAGGTAAAATCAAACAGACAAGCCACACACACTATAAGAATTATAAAACACCTACCACAAACTACCGAACCGACCGGGCAGTACATCCAAAACCGCTGCAGATACACAACCATGTGTGCCGCAATCTTGCCGTGCAGCGCTGGGCACAGAACCCCTTGTATTTGCTGATTTTTGGACATTTAGTGACAACGTCCAATCCTCCCAGTGAAAAAACTGGGCGGTTCAGGATTATTCAGGGGCTATGAGAAAACCACAGACGACAGATAGACAATTGGGTCGTAAAAGTACTGTGCGTTGCATTACAGTATTTATCCGTCAGTGCGTCACCCATCAAACGTCTTGTGTCGGTAATCAAGGCTGCAAATAGCCCGTGAAATATTGTGAACTTTGCCGCTAGAGCCTGTATATCATCACGGAAACGATGTTGGCACCGGAATACCAACCAGCCTCGAACCTGTCTCGAGTGCTGCAATCACGATAGATAATGCTGAAGCCCTACTGACGCAGGTTGTAACCATAGCCAATCGCGATCTCTTTACCCAGGTCGAAAACTGGTTCAACGTCGGGGTAGATGCTGTCAGAGGCGCATCGTCTGCTGTCGCTTTCGAAGGTGGCATCACAACACCAACAAACGATCTAACCAACGTGGAAGGCACTGGAGGAGGTCCCTCACCAAGCAATTTTGGCGGATTCTATGGAGGTGAATTTACATGTGATGCAGGCGGTACGGCTGAAGGCATCTCCATTCGCGGCGGAGAGATTGGTGATGGCTATATCATTACACTGGACAATTGTGCACTTGCCGACGGGCGCTACACTGGTCAGGCCACGGCTACCAATGGTGGCCGATCGGGCACTGCGTTTAGAGGTTGCAGCGATATCGAAATTGTTACCGAAGACGGCAGTCGATTGATAGCAACACCATTCGATGCTGACGCAGACACCGTGTTCGAAAGCATGCAAATTGTGGTGAGCAACGAGACCCTGCTGGTTCCCGTTACCGATGGCTATCTGCTCAATTGCAGAAGCGGACAGCTGAGCCCCTGTGGCTTCTAGCCTCTATCACCACCGCTAACACTACGCTGTGATGTTTCCCAGTCATCAGCCACCCACACTGGCGCATTTTCCGCCGGCAGCTTTTCTCCGCGAATTAGGTCTGCCGCCCGCTCGGCCACCATCATGGTGGGCGAATTGAGGTTGCCGTTAGTGAGCGTTGGGAAAATGGATGAATCAACCACCCGCAATCCTTTCACACCGCGCACCCGACATTGGCCATCAAGCACAGCCATAGGATCAGTGTCGGCGCCCATCTTCACACTGCAAGACGGGTGATAAGCGCTCTCTACATTCTCACGCACCCAGGCATCAATGGCCTCATCAGACTCAACATCAAACCCCGGCTGAATTTCATCGCCACGAAAAGGCGCTAAAGATTCCTGTTGCAATACCTCACGCGTTAACCGAATAGTGTCTCGCCAATCTTGAACATCCTGTTTGTCCTGCAGATAGTTGAAAAAGATTCTGGGAGCTTGCGAGGCTTTCGCTGACTTTATAGCCACACTACCTCGGCTATGCGGCTTGTTTGGCCCAACATGTACTTGAAAACCATCGCCTGCAAACGCTGCACGTCCGTCATAGCGCATGGCTCCAGGCAAAAAGTGGTACTGAATATTCGGCCACTTTAATCCGGCCCGTGAGCGGATAAAGCCACACGACTCAAAGTGATTGGTTGCGCCTAGTCCTGTCTTGGTCAATACCCAGCGAACCCCGATCAATCCCTTACGCCACCAACTCAGCTCTCTGTTCAACGACACGGGCTGCGTGCAGACATATTGAAAATACACCTCCAGATGATCCTGTAAATTTGCGCCAACACCCGGTGACTCAACACGCACCGGCACGTTTGCAGCCTCCAACACATCCACAGGGCCAATACCAGAGCGCTGCAATATCGATGGCGAACCGATCGAGCCTGCACTCAATATCACTTCAGTCTTCGCAAATATTTTTATAGTGCGCCCAGCTGTTTCATACTGAATACCAACGGCTGTATCCCCATCAAACAGCACTTGATCAACCGTCACTCGGGGGATGATTTTTAAATTGGGACGCCCAGAGGCAGGCCTCAGATAAGCTTTGGACGACGACGCTCGCTCACCTTTGGCAACCGACATATGCTTCTGCCCAAACCCTTCCTGCTGATAGCCATTAAAGTCAGCCGTAAACGGATAACCTGCATCCTGGCCCGCATCAATAAACGCCTGATACAAAGGGTTAAGCTTCATATCGTTACCAGCATTGACACCTACAGGCCCGTGTCCTCCACGGTACTTGTTCTCGCCTAAGTGCCAGGATTCCATGCGCTTGTAGTAAGGCAGGCAATTCGCATAATTCCAGCCATCAGCACCTAGCTCTTCCCACTGATCGATGTCATGCGCATTGCCGCGCACGAATGCCATCCCGTTAATGGAAGAAGAACCACCCATAACCCTTCCACGCGGACAATCCAGCTTACGTCCACCTAATGCAGGCTCAGGCTCTGACTCATAGCCCCAGTTGTATTTATCCATATTCATGGGAATGGACAGTGCGGTAGGCATGCGAATGAACAGGCTGTTATCAGAGCCACCCGCCTCTATCAATGCAACTGTGACACCTGCATCTTCGGAAAGTCTGGCAGCTAGCACGCACCCGGCAGAACCAGCGCCCACAATCACATAGTCAAATTCGTTCATCAACTGCTCTCATGATTTATCGGTAGAGTGGACCCACAGGGCTCAAATATCAGGCTGTCTGGGAGATCCGCGCCTTCGATGTCAATCGGCTGCACAGCCTGCCCGGCACTTACTTACTTGGTGCCAAAAATACGATCGCCTGCATCTCCCAACCCCGGAACTATATATCCGTGATCGTTCAGTTTCTCATCGACCGCCGCAGTTACCACCGGAACATCCGGGTGAGCCTCATTGAAGGCCTTGATCCCCTCAGGCGCTGAGATCAAACAAACAAAGCGCATATCCTTGGCGCCACCTTCCTTGAGTCTGCTGACTGCTGAAATTGCAGAGTTTGCCGTCGCCAGCATCGGATCTACCACTATGATCAACCTGTCTTCCATATTGCTGGGCACCTTGTAGTAGTACTCCACAGCCTGCAACGTATCCGGATCGCGATACAAGCCTACATGTCCCACGCGCGCAGACGGAATCACGTCCAACATTCCGTCCAGCATGCCGTTACCGGCACGCAAGATAGAAATAAACGCCAGCTTCCGCCCTTCCAGAACAGGCGCATCCATTTCCTGTACCGGCGTTTCAATGGAAGTTGTGGTTAGTGGTAAATCTTTAGTCACCTCAAAACATAAAAGCCAGGAAATTTCACGCAACAAGGCCCGGAACGCCGACGACGACTGCTCCTTGCGACGCATCAACGTCAGCTTATGCTGGACCAGTGGATGCCGTACCAACGTGGCTGAAATACCTTTATCCTTAAGATCCTGTTCGGTCAGCATAAGATTTGATCTCCGTTATTTTCTATTTTTTAATGAAACTGCAATCAACTTGCTAGTTTCTTGTAACGCACACGCTTGGGCTGAGCCGCAGCATCACCAAGACGCTCACGTCGGTCAGCTTCATACTCCGTGTAGTTACCCGCAAAAAAGTTAATCTCACTGGGGTCTTCATACGACAAAATATGCGTGGCGACTCTATCCAGAAACCAGCGATCATGCGAGATAACAATCGCACTACCGGCAAAATCCAGTAGCGCCTCTTCGAGCGCTCGTAAGGTTTCTACATCCAGATCGTTCGAGGGCTCATCAAGTAACAACACATTAGCGCCCTGCTTCAATGTCATTGCAAGATGCAGACGTCCTCTCTCACCACCCGACAAATCCTTGACGAACTTCTGCTGATCACTGCCCTTGAAATTGAAGCGCCCGACATACTGCCGCGCTGGCATCTCGTAATTGTTGATGCTGATGATGTCACTTCCCTCGGCAAGCACATCGAATACGGTCTTATCGCCATCCAGATCGTCACGGCTCTGATCCACATAAGCAAGCTTCACCGTCTCGCCTAATTCGATGCTGCCACCATCCGGCGCCTCACGCCCCATCAGCATGCGAAACAACGTGGACTTACCCGCACCGTTTCCGCCAATAACGCCCACAATCGCACCCTTGGGCATACTGAAAGACAGATCTTCTATCAGTACTCGATCGCCATAGCTCTTGCTAACATTAACAAAATCAATGACCTTGTCGCCTAGACGCTCTCCAGGCGGGATGTAAATTTCATTGGTCTCCGAGCGCTTTTGAAATTCCTGAGACTGCATCTCTTCAAAACGCTGCAAACGCGCCTTTGATTTTGACTGACGTGCCTTGGCACCCTGTCGCACCCACTCAAGTTCTGCCTTCATTGCCTTGGCATGTGAAGACTCTTGCTTGGACTCCTGTTCCAGGCGCGCAGACTTTTGATCCAGCCACCCTGAGTAGTTGCCTTCATAAGGGATACCCGAGCCCCTATCCAGCTCCAGAATCCACCCAGCGACATTGTCGAGAAAGTAACGGTCGTGAGTAATAGCCACCACCGTGCCGTTGAAATCGTGCAAAAAATGCTCAAGCCACGCGACAGAATCTGCATCAAGGTGGTTGGTAGGCTCATCGAGCAACAACATGTCAGGCCCAGACAGCAACAGCCGGCACAAGGCCACTCGCCGCTTCTCTCCCCCTGAAAGGTGCGCCACATTTTCATCCCAGGGCGGCAACCTCAGAGCATCCGCTGCAATATCCATCTGCATCTGCAGATTGTGCGCATCAGATGCCTCAATAACTGCCTCAAGCTTGGCTTGCTCAGCCGCCAGGGCGTCGAAGTCAGCATCCGGCTCAGCGTAGGCAGCATACACCTCATCAAGCCGCGCCTGTGCCGCCATGATCTCGTCAACAGCTTCCTCTACCACCTCTTTTACCGTCTTGGCAGGATCCAGCTGAGGCTCTTGCTCCAAGTAGCCAACTTTGATGCCAGCCATAGGCCTCGCTTCACCCTCAATGTCTTCATCTAACCCTGCCATAATCTTGAGCAGAGTCGATTTACCCGAGCCGTTCAACCCCAGTACGCCAATTTTGGCGCCAGGGAAAAAAGACAAGGAAATGTTCTTGAGAATCTGACGCTTGGGCGGCACAACCTTGCCAACCCGATTCATGGTGTAGACGTACTGAGCCATCACTTATCCGCGTAGGTAAAAGCCCGTAGTGTATACCGTCATAGCGTTGTGCGGACCTCACGGGATTGATACATGCCGGCAGCTGGGGTTTTAGGCATCATGGCAGCGAACTTGCGGCTTCGGCACTACACTAAGGTTCACCAAAGCAATAACAGGAACAATCTGAATGTTTGCATCGTTCTTTCCGTCGCCCAAGACATTTTTCCAGTCTTCCGTGGCATGGTTTTTCATAACCTTGGGCATCTGGTACGGCTTCGCTGACGGATTCGCAGCGCAGCTGAGTCTGATGCGCGAAGCGCTCCCCACAGTGGAAGGACAGCGCCCCCCGTTCCTGAACCCTGACAAAGTGTGGCTGTATCAGTACATTATTGGTGTCACGATACTATTTTGCGTTTTCTGGTTTTTCAGGGAGCGCAACAAATGGTACAGATGGGCAGTTTGCGGTAGTGCGCTTATTCTTCTGGTTACCTACTTCCAGGTGCAGCTAGGCGTGTACATCAACAATTGGTATGGCGATTTTTACGACCTTATTCAATTGGGACTCTCCGAACGCGGAACCAGC
>JALZVU010000230.1 GCA_023301795.1 Granulosicoccus sp. | reverse complement strand
GGCCCCGGCTGCACGGAATTTTTACTGGGTTGAGTCGGGCCGCGCAGGCCTAGTCACTCTAGGTGAGATCCAGGAAAAATGAGTACAGTCGGGGCCGCCCCCGGTGCTTAGATGCTGCTATAGAAGCAGCGAAGCGGTTCTGGGCCGGAATTTTATGCAACACTAGGGTTGGTAGGTCTATTGTGCTCATTTGGTCAACCGGGTTTGTTGTGAAAGCGGTGCTGAGTCCTGAGCGTCTAGCTTCCGCAGAATCGCTACAGAAAAAGAGGGTATGGAAGGATTATCTGGCAAAGCGCATAACATCGTCGATTTCCATCTATCAGATTTTGGTAGCTTGATTGCTTTGGCAAACTGTTATTCTTCCTCAGCCACAACTTTATTCTGACTGAGTATTGCGCCCACCGTCGCTCTCGGGAAAAATAAAGACGAATTACTGGGCAAGCATTGATGTTCCGCCAGTTTTCACAGTTTTCCTCTTGATCTAGAACACTATGCATCAACCCGTAGTTGCCATGATGATGGCGATGGACAAAAACCGTCTCATTGGTAAAGAGGGCGGTATGCCTTGGCATGTGCCCGGAGAATTGGCTTACTTCAAGCGGATCACTACTGGCAAGCCTATTATCATGGGGCGTAAGACGTTTGACTCCATTGGTAAGCCATTGCCCGGCCGTACGAATATTGTGGCTACGAGAGACACGGAGTGGCACGCCGACGGTGTGCTTATAGCGCACGATCTTGACGCAGCCGTCAGGATGGCTAAGGAGGTGTGCGAAGCAGTTGCCACCCCTGCTGACGAATTAGTGGTAATCGGCGGAGCGGGTCTTTGCCGCGACGCCATGCCATTGACACAGCGACTCTATCTAACGGTGATTGATCATGCTTATGAGGGTGACACCTGGCTGGACAGTTTTGCGTGGGATCAGTGGACTGTGGTATCCGAAGATGTTCAGGATCCTGAGAGTACAGGTGGCTTGCCAGTGACCTACTGGGTTCTTGAAAAGCCATCAGAATCCGTGACTACAGCGTAGCGGTACACAATACAGGATGGATAACTCGCCTCAGGCCTCTGCAACAGCGCAGACCACCAATATCACAGCACGTGTTCGCGCTTTACTGAACGGTATGCTGGGGCAGTCACATACCCGTCCTGCCAATTACGAACCCCATATCGATGGCATTCGGTGCATTGCAGTTCTCAGCGTGTTGTTCTACCACTTTGAATACAAAGCCATACCCGGTGGCTTTGTCGGTGTGGATGTCTTTTTTGTCATCAGCGGTTTTCTGATCACACGCTTGTTGCTAGTGGATGTTCGACGCGATACCTTCAGTTTCAAGCGCTTTTACATGCGCCGTATCAGACGCCTGGGTCCTGCACTATTAGCCACGCTAGTGGTCACTTTTGTTGTCGCTAGTGTCTTCCTGACACCGTCGCACTTTCAGCGTTTTAGCGGGGCATCTCTGGCGTCCTTGTTGTCAGTATCAAACCTCTATTTCTGGTCTGAGGCCGGATACTTTGATGCTACAGCTGATCTCAAACCACTGCTGCACACCTGGTCGTTGAGTGTTGAGGAACAGTTCTATCTGGTATGGCCGGCACTGCTTTTTTTCATGCGTGCGCGTTCAGCGCGAGTCATCGCTATCGTCTTTACATTGCTGTTCATTGTCAGTCTTATAGCCGCGCGCGTTGGTAGCGCACACATCCCCAGCGCCACGTTTTTTCTCATGCCGTTTAGAGTCTATGAGTTTGCCATCGGTGCGCTGTTGGCGTTAGTACCGTTGGCAAGACTAAGAGGGCGCAGCTGGAATGAAGTTTTCGTCATGGCAGGGTTTGCTTTGCTCTACGTCAGCTTTACTCAGTTCGATAAAAACACTGCCTTTCCCGATATCAATGCGTTGCTACCGTGTATTGCTGCAGCCTTGCTTCTTGCATTCGGAACAGCCCCTGTGAGCGGCCTGCTATTACGCAATCCGCTGAGTATTTTTATTGGCAAGATTTCCTACGCTCTGTATCTGGTGCATTGGCCAGTGGTGGTCCTCTACAAGCACATTAGTTTTCAGGATGTTGTTGTCGGTAACACGAGAATTGCGCTGATTGTGTTGACGTTTGTGTTGGCAATTGCGTTGCATTATCTGGTAGAAAACCGTTTCAGAACTCCTGCGCCTGCACACCAGCCTCGGCGTTTCAGGCGGGCTGCGCTATGGCTGTCAGCGCCTGTACTGGTGGTGATATCGTCCGTTCACGCATACAGCACCGATGGCTGGAGCGCACGTTTTGATAAACACGTTATCGCAGCCATTGGTGATGTGGATGCCAAGCAACTGCTACGGCGCGAATTTATCGAAGAAGCTGATTCCACCTCGAACACGCCATTCGATGAAGGGCGCACGGTGCGTTTGCTAGTAATGGGGGATTCACACGCCACTGATGGTTTTAACGCGTTGTTTCTGGCTAACCCCGTACCGGAAACTGTCTCGGTGAGGCGCCTGGAAATTGATGATGTGTGTCTGTATCTGTTTGTTGATGGGGCTGTTAGTGTTGAGCCGCAAACCGTTCAAAAGCGGTGTCGCGATCACCTTGCCTATCTGAGAGCTTCTCCATTGCTTGATGATGCCACCCATGTGGTGCTGTCAACTCGTTGGGAGGAGGGCTCGTTCGACTATCTTCGGGTTTTCGTGGACTATCTGCGCTCACGCGAAAACACCGTGATTGTGATGGGCCGGACGGGTGAATTTAAAAGTGTGCCGTCACTGGTCCTGAAAAACGGATTGAATTCTGCTACGCCTGCGCTGTTGGCGCAAGATCGCGATACCTCCCTGGATGAGCTGAATGAGACCTTGCGTGCGCTAAGCGATTCCTTGGGACTTGTGTTTGTGGATAAAGTGCCTTATTTGTGCAGCGAGGACAGAACCTCCTGTGACGTGGTTGATGAGAATGGCAAGATTCTCTATACCGATTACGGTCACTGGAGTATGGAAGGTGCACGCTATTTCGGAGCGCGTATTTGGCGTGACCAGAAATTTATGGGGATGCTGGTCGGGGGTTCTTGACGGGTCGCTTGTATCAGGGGCTGTGCTTGGTGGAGGCACAATTAAATTCCTGTGTGTATCAGAATGACCTATAGTGGGCGGCTGCCGTTCGCCATGCTAGTCAGGCTGGATGCACGCGGCACCTAATTTATAGATTTGGAATCTGGCCTAATGTCCGCACTTACCCATGCGCTGCTGCGCGACTACTCTGATTCGTTTCGTTCTTTCGGTGATTTGGACAATAAAATCTGGTTTCTGGATTTGGAGGAGGGCGGTGGAAGGTCGCTTGAGAAAGCTGCCTCCAAAATCGTGTCATGGCATGAAGCTGGGCGCACAGATGTCAGCTATCTTTCTGGGCCAGGCGCTGACACGCAGAGTGGCAGTGATTATCTGCCAAAGCCCAGTGCTCAAGCAAAGCCCGGCGTTCAGGCAAAGTTGCACAAAACATGGTCAAACCAGCTTCGCGTGCTGTTGGGTATACAGGGTGCACCGTTGTCAAATGATGCGGTAAGAGAATTACAAGTAGCTCAGCACGGAACTGCGGGTGGTCCCACCTGTCTGCTAGAGCTGTTTCCATTACCCTGCAAGAACGCAGGTTCCTGGGTATACGATCAGGTGCCGTTCGATGATGCTGTAGCAAACAATGATTTTGCCTCCAGGCAAGGCTATTACACGGCCTACCTGCCGCGCCGTATTGAAAAATTGAAGGCACTGATCGACACGCACAAGCCTGAGGCATTGGTGTGCATGACCTGGGCAGATCGTGATGCATTAATACCTTTGCTCGACTCGGTTGAGGAGATTGATCTGGGAATGCCCAAGTGCACAGGTAATGCGATTATCGGCAAGCGCGGCTCCACGGTGGTAGTGATATGTACACATCCGGCCACACGCTTTCGTGGTTCGAACAACCACTTCTACCATGAAATCGGCAACGCTATCCGACGACAGATGGAAGCTAAGTAACCATCAACCGCTTGGAATACTGAGCATTAAAGAGCTCGGCAAAGAATGGGTGCTGTTCAGGGTGTTCCAAGACATCGCTCAGCGCCCGCACTCCACGCAGATGCTTTCTTTGCGCTCAATAGCGTAAGCGCTTAGCGATCCTCCCCAGACACACCCTCTATCAGTGGGCATTACGTGACCGGGACTCATTGAAGGGTGGCTAGACCAGTGACCGAATATCACACGCGTGGGCAGTTTTTTTCTATCGGCAACCGCATACCAAGGGCACAAATGTTTTGGCGCATTGGCGGGGGTTCCGTTGTATTCAAAGTCCAGTGAACCATCCAGCTGGCAATATCGCATACGCGTGAAGACGTTGATGGCAAAGCGGTTTCGCTCAGTTTTCTCCAGCCCCTTTTGCCAGTTGGACGGCGTATTGCCATACATGGTTTGAAACAGCGCATCGGGGTCCTTGATCAACGCTTTGTGAACTTTATTGGCAAGTTTTGTGGCTCGCTTGAGCGACCAGTGGGGATGAATGCCAGCGTGAACTAGCGTATGCCCTAATTCCATGTCGGTATGCAGCAACGGGCGCGCTGCTAGCCACGCACACAGTTCATCCCTGTCAGAGGCTGTGAGAATATGTTTCAGGGTGTCTTTGCTGGACGATTTTCTATATCCGCGCACAACCGCCAGTAAGTGCAAGTCATGGTTGCCCAGCACAGTGATCGCAGATGTACCCAGGGCTTTTACATAGCGCAGTGTTTGTAATGACTCGGGGCCGCGGTTAATCAGATCGCCTACAAACCAGATTCGATCTTTGTCGGGATTGAACCGTAGCTTGTCCAGCAAGCGCTCCAGCGGGTCAAGACAGCCTTGCAAATCACTGATGACGTACGTGGTCATAAGGGGGGGCTGGGTTGTCCTGAGCCGATTAAACCTTGCAGTTAATGCAAGGTTCTGGGAGCTGAGAGCAGAAAGTCAGCAATGGGGGCGTTAAACTCATCGCCGTCATCGGTGACCAACACGTAGCTTCCGCCCATGGTGCCCATGGAGGTCTCCAGCATGGTTCCACTGGTGTACTGAAAGCCCTCTCCGGGTTTCATGTGAGGTTGTTCTCCGACAACACCATCACCCTGAACTTCTTGTACCTTGCCATTGGCATCTCTTATGACCCAATGACGAGTCAAGAGTCTTGCAGGCGTATCGCCTACATTGCGAATGGTAACGGTGTAGGCAAAGACGAATCGGTTGCGTGTTGGATCTGATTCGGACTCAACGTACAGGGTGTCAACATCGACTTCGATGTTGGTGTCGTTGCGCTCAATAGTTGCGTCGGTAGTCATGAGGGGATTCAATGCAGATGGTGGCTTTAACATGCTTGTTTATATGAAAACAGCATGCTCGCAAACGAGGCGATTAATGCCTCTATGTTATCACCGCTACCACTGACTAACACTACTTCATGTAATCCGCCAACCTGCCAAATTCTTCCAGAGTCAAGGTTTCTGCGCGCGCTTGTGGATTGATATCGAGGCTCTGCAGTGCCTGCTCGTCAATGTGCCCTTTAAAATTATTTCTCAGCGTTTTACGTTTGTTTGCAAATGCCAGGCGAGTGGTGTTCTGTAAGGCCAGTAGCGTCTGTGCGGACGGGGCGTCGGGTCGAGTTTTAAGGCGGACCACGGCTGAGTCAATTTTGGGTACTGGATGAAACGACTCTGGAGGCACAGTAAACAAAGGCGTAACAGTGAAAACATGTTGCATCAAAACGCTGAGCCTGCCAAACGCGCGGGTTCCAGCGCTTGCCGCCAACCGATCAACCACCTCTTTTTGCAGCATGACGTGCACATCGTGGACAACGGGATGTACCGTAATCAGTTCCAGCAGCAAGGGTGTGCCGATGTTGTAGGGCAAGTTGCCTGCAATACGCAATTTCTTGCCCTCAGCCAACTGTTCCCAGTCGGTATTGAGCACGTCACCCTCGCGGATAACCAGATTGGGTAACGCTTGCTCTTCAAGTCGCGCAATGAGGTCGCGGTCAATCTCGATGACTGTTAATTGATCAAGTTGTTCAAGCAATGGCAGTGTCAGTGCGCCCAGACCGGGTCCTACCTCCACGACACTATCGTTACGTGCAATTTTCATCGCCGCCAGCATACGAGTAATAACCGTCTCGTCTTGCAGGAAGTTCTGGCCAAAGCGCTTTCTGGCTCTGTGATTCACGCGCAGACTGCCTGTTGTGAAGCTGCAGCGATTGCTTGTGATTGCGCCAACAAAAGCGCTGCGGCCAGGCTGCCTTGATCAATTTGACCGGTGCCAGCTTTATCCAGCGCGGTGCCATGATCGACTGATGTTCTGATGATAGGTAGTCCCAGTGTGATGTTGATGCCTTGGCCAAAGCCTGCGTATTTAAGCACTGGCAAGCCCTGGTCGTGGAACATGGCCATGACCGCATCAGCGCCTTTGAGGTGATGTGGTGTAAACAAGGTGTCGGCGGGTAGGGGTCCTTCCAGTTTCATGCCTTGCTTACGCAGTTTTTCCAATACGGGCGTAATAACGTTGATTTCCTCACGGCCCATGTGTCCGCTTTCTCCAGCGTGCGGGTTTAGCCCAGCCACCAGAATGTGGGGATTGGCGATGCCAAATCGTGTTACCAGATCCCGGTGCAAGATAACCAGCGCCTGCTCGAGTACTTCAGGTGTTAGTGCTTGTGCAACATCTTTGAGCGGCAGGTGGGTGGTGGCCAGTGCCACACGCAGAGCACCTGTTGGGGTGTCTGTAGCCAGCATCATGACAGGCTCGCATTTTGTGCGTAACGCCAGGTACTCCGTGTGCCCTGTAAATGCAATGCCGGCGTCGTTGATCACCCCTTTGTGTAGGGGAGCGGTAACCATGGCAGAAAAGCGCCCTGAGGCGCAGCCGGTGATGGCCGCATCCAGTGTCTCCAGCACATACGCAGCATTGCGAGGGTCCAGCTGACCGCATTGGCAAGCTTGATTAAGTTCTACCGGAAGTACTGCCAGTGTGCCTGGTTCACAGGGTATTTCGTTGTCGTTTATACCCTCAGTCAACACGAGAAGCTGTAATGGCAACTGCAGCTGTGCGGCACGCTCTGCTAACAGCGTTGGATCGGCAATAGCGACAAGCTTTGCTGATCGCGTGCTCTGTGCAAGCATGACGACAAGGTCTGGGCCGATGCCCGCAGGCTCCCCGGGAGTGAGGGCAATAGGGGCGATTGACGGCATCAGGTTCAACTACGAATTTCTACGTACGATTCGTCACGCAACTGACGTGACCAGGTTTCAGTTTCCTGCTCAACCTTGCGTAAGCGCAATGCATTGGAAGCCTGTTCGCGCTGAGCTTGTTCGTCAATCTGGCGGACGCGTTTGTCGAGCACTTGCAACAGATGCCAACCAAACTGCGTACGAAACGGCTGACTGATTTCATCAATGGACAGTGAGTCGGCCGTCTGCTCCATTGCTGGTGGCATCTGGTCCTGACTGAACCATGGCAATTCACCGCCATTGTCAGCGCTATTGGGGTCTTGACTCAAGCTGGCGGCAAGCTCACTGAACGGTGTGCCTGCATTAATCTGCGTGCGAGCGTCAGCCAGAGTCTGGGCAATGGCAGGATCATCGCCAGCGATAAAAATATGTCTGGCCAATGTCTCAGGTTGCGTGGTGAGGTCACCGCTTTGTTTTTCTGCCAACTGCACCACATGCAGTCCATTGTCTGAGCGCAACGGACCTGCAAACGCCCCTGTTTCAATATCGCGTACAGCGGTAGCCAGGAATTCGGGAAGTTCTTGCAACGTACGCCACCCAAGATCACCACCCTGCAAAGCACGCGCACCATCTGACACGGAGGCTGCTACTTGCGCAAAGTCCACCCCCTCACGCAAGGTATCGAGTGCAGCTTCTGCCTTGGTTTCGGCCAGCGCCAACTCTTCATCATTTGCAGAAGAGGGCACGGCAATCAGAATGTGGTTGATACGGTAGCGTTGTCGCTCGGCCAGATCGTTTTTGGCTGCGTCTACAAAATCATCAATTTCTTGCTGCGATACGCGAATGCGTGCCTGTACATCACGTTCGATAAGCCGCTGCAGCAGTAATTCCTGCTGGATGTTGTCACGAAACATGTTGTAGTCAAACCCTTGCTGGCGCAGAGTCTCGCGAAATCGCAGAGTGTCCATATTGTTGTTGCGGGCAATCTGCTCCACCGCGCGGTTTACGCTGCTCGGATCTACTGCCACCCCAAGATCACGCGCATGTTGACTGCGTACCTCATTGTCAATTAACTGATTGAGTATGCGATCCTCGATAACATCATCAGCTGGAATGCTCTGCCCGTTGCTTTGTGCCTGTTGTTTGAAAAAGCTGATGGCAGACGTCACGTCGCTGTCTAAAACGACACCTTCATTTACAACAGCGCGAATACGATCAAGCTCCCTATCCTGAGCCATCGCAAGAGTGCTATGCAGACTTGAGCAAAGTAGTAGTGCCAGCAAGAGCGCGCGTGGCGAAGATCCACCAAGTCTTGAACAGCTAGTGGCGTGCGGTTTGTGCGTCATGATGCTCATTGAATATTGTCTCGATAGCCTGCAACGGCGGTCTCTAGCAAAGCACCGTAGTTTTGTCCCAACGGTGCTAGGCCTTTGAGAACCAGTTGCAGATAAATACTGGAGTCGTGATCGTCGCCGTTGTCTGAAGTGTAGCGCCTGGCTGCAAAGCGTACTGCCCAACAGCAGCTATCATATTCGATACCCAATAGCGACTCTATGCTTCGATCAGCATCCAGCGAGTAGTTCCATCGACCGGCAATTCGCCATGAGTCATCAATTTTCCACAAGCCGGAGAAGTCAATCTGTTCGGTTCGTTGTTGCCGATCTTCAAGTTTAACAACGCGATGAGCAACATTTGCTATGTGGTTAGGGGAGAGGCGGTACCCAAGCGACAAAGAGCTTCGTACGGTACTGTTTTCATCTGAATTCCATTGGATTGTACCTTTACCGATCCAGGCGTCGCTGAGGGTAGTGGCAAATTCTCCAACAAAATCAGAGGTATCACGTGTTTCTACTTCGTTGGCAGCCGATAGTGTCACGCGTCGATCATCAAAAAAATATATTTGACCAATACTGGCACTGAACCGTTCACGCCCATCATCACCGTCAATGGTTCGGGTGGTCAGCGCTACGGAAAGCTGATTTGCGTCGGCTATACGATCTGCACCGCTGAAACGGTTTTCCCGAAAAAGCTGGCTAATGTTGAAATCAAACGCGCTGGAGTCAAAGACGGGAATGTCTGTTTGATTGACAAAGGGTACACGCAGATAAAAAATGCGCGGCTCCAGCGTTTGTATTGATCCTCGGTTGTCCAGTAGTCTGTCGAAAAACAAGCCGCTATCGATACTCAGGGATGTCAGATTGCGGCTATTGGTAGCGTTAATGGTTTCATCGAATTGACCCGTATTGTTCAGACTGTAGTGCGTGAAGCGATAGGAGGCGCTAGGTCTGAAAAACCAGGCATCACGCACCACGGGCAGCGTGATCCGTGGTTGAAAATCAAGGCGGACGCCTGTTACGGCATCGTCCTTGTCAAAATATACAAACTCGCCAGACACGTTCGTGCGCACGCCGAGTGGTAATCTGCCTGACGCAGTCTCAAACTTTACCTGAGGCAGACGCGAGTGTGGCCGATCGTCTGGCGCAATGTCTTCATCTACTGTCTGGAACCCCTGCAGCCGCACAAATGCGCGCATGTTGTCCTTTTCGTAGGTAATATCGGCGCGCTGCTCCAGGTGCTCGATACTGGCCAGCTGCAAGCTATCACCAAGATCCTCGAGATAGTCTTTATCCGAGACGTGTCGAGCGATAATTTCTGAGGTAACTTCGCTGTTGAATCTGCCGTTGTGCCGCAGTGCTGTGAAGTAGCGCGCATCCCCCTGCAGCTGACGATCTTTCAGGTACTCATGGTCCACAGTCCATTCGCCTTGTCTGTTTTTGTAGCGAAGTTCAGTTTGCAGCTGGGTGCCGCGCTTACTGGTAAATCGGGGTGTAAAGGTGGCATCAGCATTCGGCCGGATGTTCCAGTACCACGGAAGATGCAACTCAAACCCTGTGTTGTCCCCCCTGGCCAGTACCGGCGCCAGGAATCCGGTTTTGCGCTTGTTGCTGATGGGGAAGCTGAAAACAGGCACCGCTATCAGAGGCACACCCTTGAAGATCAGCCGCAGGTTACGGGCAGTGCCTACGCCTTCTGATGGATTCAGCCGCAGGCTGTCTGCCTTGACGAACCAGCTTTTGTCCCCTGGAGGGCAGGTGGAGTAGGTGGCGTTGTTGAGTGTGAAGTTACCATCGGGCAAACCTTCCATCGACGAGGCTGTACCTGAGGCGCGTCGGCCGTTTAAATCCAGCTGGTAATCACTCTGCCCAGCCTTGAAGATGTCGTCGTCGATGTCAATGGAAGCATCATTGCTCTCCAGCTGGATGCCCGCACCGAGAAAGCTCAATGAGCCGTCAACAGACAACTCCCCCGTATTTTGATCATACAAGGCATTTTGCGCCGTCAGTTTTCGGCCCAGATATTCGATAACGGTATTGCCTTCCAGCATCAACACACCATCGCTGCTCTCGATCCTGTCAGCCTCGGCGCTCACCGGCACGCCATCTCGTTTGGCGAAATCGGCAGGGGAGTAGGTGTACGCAGGCGCCGGGCACATGGCAGCCTCGGCGATGCCACAGGCGCTAAGCAACAGCAGCACTCCTGTGGTGGTAAGGGACGTGTGCCTGATGTTGAAATTCCAGCCTGATAGATCGAGTAGGGGTAATGATAGTCGGCTTTTGTTCCAGCCTCAATGTACAAAGTGTGGAGAGTGTATTTCTGTACGGCCATTGTGTATCAATGATCCGGTTACACTATTGTCCCGTGGCTCGTCCGAGTCGTTTGAAAAAGTGATTGTTGTGGCCGAAAAGCTTGCCCCCGTTGCAATTCACCCAAGCTGGAAACCGCGCCTGAGTGAGGAGTTCTCCGCCGAATACATGGGTGAGCTGCGTGCTTACCTTGCGCATCGCAAGGCGCAATCTGCGGTCGTTTTTCCGCACTCCAGCGTCTGGTTCAATGCATTTGCCCTTACGCCGTTTGAGGATGTGAAAGTTGTCATTCTCGGTCAGGATCCTTATCACGGCGCGGGTCAGGCACATGGTTTGAGCTTTTCAGTACGTGAAGGCGTGGCTATACCTCCTTCGCTACTCAATATTTTCAAGGAAATCGACAGTGATCTTGGCCCTGTAGACGAGCCGCTGACTGTTCGCCGCAAGGGGTGTCTGGAACCGTGGGCCGAGCAAGGCGTGCTACTGCTCAATAGCGTGCTGACGGTGGAAAGCGGCGAGCCTGCCTCGCATCAGGGACGCGGTTGGGAGACCTTCACCGACAGTGTTATCAAAGCGCTGAGCGCGGAGCGTGAAAATCTGGTGTTCTTGCTGTGGGGAAGTTACGCACAAAAGAAAGGCCAGGTCATTGATGCTGAACGGCATCTGGTTTTGCGCGCACCGCACCCATCACCGTTGTCCGCTCATCGCGGGTTCATGGGATGTCAGCATTTCTCCAAAACCAATGAATGGCTGAGCTCGCATGATGAGCAGGCCATAGACTGGTTTGCTGTGCGTTGAGCGTAGGCTTTGAGCTAGTGGGAGAATGGTGCCTTCACTTGATCAGTCTATTCTGGGGCAGGCCTAGGGAAGATTTGGGGGAGGCTCGCTGTTTGCTGGCTAGGATAGGTGACCTCGGCGGGTAGCCTGCTGTTGAGCCTTTATCGCAAGTTCCATGACTTTAAAGGTGTGTGCCTGTGAGCATGCTGTTTGCGTGCGATCTCGAATATCAGCGATAAGCCTTGTAAAGTAGGGCGTTCCTGCATCGCGAGCATCTAATTGCAAGCATCGCGTTTTATTCACTAAATACACCTGATCGGTGTCTGCGCTTCGCGCCACATCTACATATTTGCGCAGCTCGATGTAGCCTTCTGTGCCCAGAATGGTCAATCTGCCATCACCCCAGGTAGGTAGTGCATCGGGTGTGTACCAATCCAGTCTGAAGTACCCTTGGCGGCGTCCACTGACAAGATTGACCTCACCGAAGTCTTCAAACTCGGATCGTTCGGGATTGGCAAAATTGCCCACAGCGCAATGCGCAATTTGCGCATCGGTGACATTGGCGTAGTGCAAAAACTGATCGATCTGGTGTGTTCCGATGTCACCCAGAATGCCGCCGTACAACTTGGGTGTCCAGAACCAGTCTGGGCGAGCTGAGGCGTTGAGTCTGTGAGGCCCCATGCTCAATGTTTGCACCACCTCGCCAATGCGGCCCTCTGCCAGCAGTTGATCAGCCAGAGTGGCAGCAGGTACTTCAAAACGCTCTGAAAAATTTACACTCCAGATTCGGCCAGTCTGTGCGACACACGCTTTGATCTCGGCAAGCTCGGCAGCACTCAGGCAACCCGGTTTATCGAGCATTACATCTTTACCGTTGCGCATGGCTTGTAGCGATAATTGAGCTCGATCGGCAGGGGCTGCGGCTATCAGTACCAAATCTATGCTGTCGTCTTCGATGATTTGTGTAATGGTATCTGTGCGTGGAACATCAGGAAAACGTTTGATAAACCCTGCTAGCGGTTCAGGATTTCCGTTTGTCCAGTAGGCGGCCAGAGTTGCGCCTGCGCGTTGCATGCCCTCGCTCATGCCGTAGATGTGTCTGTGATCAAGGCCAAGGGCCGCCATGCGTAGTTGAGTCATGCGTCAGGCTCCAGATTGATACGTTGGCCGGCGATTGAAGATTGCCTCATTGCATCCAGCAAGCGATGGACTTTCAACGCCTCTCGGCCAGTGATTCTGGGTGGCACACCGGCCTTAAGAGTGCTGGCAAAATCTGCAATGAGATCACGATGCCAGTCGCAGGGAAATGCCATCGGGTCGGCGCCACCGCCAGTGCCGGATAATTCACCGACGCTCTCGGTGCGCCCGTCATGCCAGTGAACGCATAATTCACCCGCTTCAAGTCGAGCAGAGCCCAATGTTCCATCGATCTCGATAGTTTCTGCCCGGCCTGGAAAGCCTGCTGTGGTAGCTACCACTGACCCTGAAGCCCCATTCGCAAACTGCAGGCCCGATACAGAAAAATCTTCACATTCCATGTCGTGCAAAGCGGTCGTGCTCATTAATGTTTGTACCGATGTGACTGGCTGCATGATGCTAAGCAAATAATCCAGAACATGAATAGCCTGCGTGATAAGAACACCACCGCCATCATGTGCAAGCGTGCCGCGTCCGGGGCTATCGTAATACGATTGTGGGCGCCACCACGGCAGTTGCACCCGGGCTGCCGTGATCACACCCAGTGCGCCAGTGGCAATATGCTCGGCCAGTGTTTGCGCACCTTGCCGGAACCGATGTTGAAACACGATACCCAGCGGTATGTCAGCTTGCTCGCAGATCTCAACAATCTGTGTGGCTGCGGCGAGGGTGCGCTCAACCGGTTTTTCCATAAGGATAGCTTTTCCTGCGTTTGCCATCATTTGCACCAACTCCAGGCGTGCGTCAGGCGGGGTAATGAGCAGAACACAATCCACGTTGTTATCGGCGGCGATGTCTGTCGGCGAGGCATAAGACAAAACGCCCAGTTTTTGAGCCATCGTGTTTCTATGTTCTGGTGAGCGAGCGAACACACCGGTGAGATGAACATCGGATGTCAGGAGTGCCAGAGCATCCAAGTGCGGTTTTGCTGCCATACCCAGTCCGATCACGGCCACTTTCATAAGATTATCCGAGACGTAGAATTGTCGGGTACGGTAGCAGAGCCGTGAAAAAACATCATCAATGTAACCTTGTGTATCAAAGGTATTTTGGTGTGGTTCTACTAAACTAATCGCTATGATTGCGACGCTAAAAAAATGGCTTATAAAAGCTCGGACCCGAGAAACTTTTCGTCATGGGCGTGCACAAAATTGCACCGAGCAATTTGAGCGGTTGTGCCGGTTGGGAAACCGTATGAAATCAGCTGTTTATGGTGGCTGCGCAATAGCGTTGCTTGGTTCCATGGCCGTCGCTAGTGGTGTGGCCGAAGCTGACGAGAATGCCAAGCGTTATTTTGAGCGCGACAGTGTCAAAGCGTACATTGAGCAAATTAGTGAAGAGCAGGATCTGGATGTAAACCGGATTTCGGCACTGTTTACAGATCTTGAGCGTCAGCAGAGTATTCTGGATGCTATTTCAAGACCTGCTGAGCGGAGCTTAACGTGGCGAGAATACCGTCCCATTTTTGTTACTCAGAAGCGCATTGATGGCGGTAAGGCTTTTCTCGCAGAACACACTGAGTTACTCAAAAAAGCTGAAGAAAAATTTGGTGTCCCAGCCAGTATCATCACGGCTATTATCGGTGTGGAAACCTACTACGGTGGAAATACTGGCTCCTACGGCGTGCTTGAAGCGTTAGCGACGCTGTCGTTTGACTACCCGAGGCGGTCTGATTTTTTCTCACGCGAAATGACAGAATTTATTGTGTTGAGTGAGGCTGAAGGGTGGGATACGGTGAATGTTCTGGGAAGTTATGCAGGGGCTATGGGTATGCCACAGTTCATCGCCTCCAGCTACCGTGAGTACGCTATCGATTTTGATGGTGATGGCAGGCGCGATCTGTTTTCAAGTCATGCTGACATCATCGGTTCGGTGGGAAATTATCTTGCCCGTCATGGCTGGGTGGAAAATGCGCCAATCGCTGAACGCTGGATCACAGACAATGGCATTACACAGCCTATGCGAGAATTTGTGCGTGAATCTCTCTTACCCGCGATTGATGCAGACTCGGTAAGATCGCAGGGTTTTGATTCTTCGCAGCTTGCGCAGGGAACGCAGGATGATCGTTTGCTGAGTGTAATGACGATGGCTGGCGAGCAAGGCGATGAGCTGTGGGTGGGGTATCGAAATTTTTATGCCATTACTCGTTACAACCATAGTCGTCTTTACGCAATGGCTGTTTATCAGCTTGCCGAAGCCATCGGTAGTTCTACCCCTTGAAAATGACACATGAGCACTAAAGGTACATTTCGTTCACGCAAGCTGCGTATTGCTCCATTGCGGGTAGCGCTAACGCTGCTTGCATTGTGTTTGTCCCTATCCATGAGTGCCTGTGCTGCTCTGACCCCTGAGCCTGCCTGGAAAAACGCGGTAGAAGGTGATGGTCCGGGGAACCTGGCATTAGTGGATCAGCACTTTGTTCAGGTCAGCAATCTGCCAAAATCCCGATCGGGAAATCGTTCTGGGTATGAGGTTTTTGGCCAACGCTATGAAGTGCTCGACAGCGCAAAAGGCTTTACGCAAACAGGTGTTGCAAGCTGGTACGGCTCCAAGTTTCACGGCCGCGCCACTGCCAGTGGAGAAATTTACGACATGCATCTGCTTACCGCCGCGCACAAAAATTTGCCACTGCCAACGTTTGCAAGAGTGACCCGTGTTGATAACGGAAGATCCATTGTGGTCAAGATTAACGATCGTGGGCCGTTTGTGGGTGACCGAATCATTGATCTGTCGTTTGGTGCCGCCGCGGCGTTGGATATGCTCGAAAGTGGTAAGGCTGAGGTTGTGGTTGAGGCAATAAGTGATCATGACACGACTCCCCAGATGGCCAGTACATCCACTGAGGGTTCGCGCGCCTCTGTCGCAGCCGCGCCTCAACAGCAAGGATACCGATTTGTGCAGGTGGGCGCGTTTAGCGAGTCTGCCAATGCTCAAGCCTTGATAGAGAGAGTCGATGGGGCGACCGGACTGCCTGCGCAAATGGATTTTGAATCAACCCGAGAGCTATACCGAGTCATGGTTGGGCCATTGGCCGATTCCGATTCTGTGGATGCAGCCCTGCAGCGCCTTTCGTTATCAGGCATACAAGGTTATGAAGTGCAAAAATCCACGCATGAACGCGGTGTACCCGTCCAGTAGTTAAACGCTTTATCCAAGTAACGCCCAGCACCGAGTTACCCACAAATACCCTATCTGCACATCTATAAATTATTGACGCAGCACCCGCAGCGTCAAATACTTTACACTGGTGTGCAGGTCACCGTTGATCCTCAATTCTGTCAGGTTGTCCCAATGAAGTTTTTCCCGATGTCTGCCCGGTTGTTCAGTAAACGCAGCGCCGTTTTAACGAGTCTCCTTGCCCTGCTCGTGTTCTGTCACGCGGCAGTGTCAGCGCCGTTGCCTGCTGCTCCGCAGTTATCGGCTGACAGCTACCTGCTGTTTGACCATCGTAGCGGCAAAGTCATCGCCTCTCGAGAACCGGACAAACGCATTGAGCCTGCCAGTCTCACTAAATTAATGACAGCCTACATTGTGTCGGCGGAACTCAAGCGCGGTAGTGTCACGCTGGAAGAGCCTGTCATGATTTCGGCTGAGGCTCAGGCTATGGAAGGCTCACGAATGTTTATCGAGCAAAACACGCTAGTACCATTGGGTGACCTGCTGCGCGGTCTGATTATCCAGTCTGGTAATGATGCCAGCGTGGCGTTAGCCGAACATATCGCCGCTAGCGAGCTTGGTTTCGTTGACATGATGAACCGCACAGCGGATCAGCTAGGTATGAGCTCCACTAACTTTGCTAATTCATCAGGACTGCCTCACCCTGATCATTACACCACTGCCAACGATCTGGCTAAAATTTCCAGCGCTATTATCCGTGAGCATCCTGAAACCTATCAGCTTTATTCTGAGCGTGAATTCACTTATAACGATATCACCCAGAAAAACCGCAACACATTGTTGTGGCGTGACGAATCTGTCGACGGCATGAAGACAGGGCACACGAATTCTGCTGGCTATTGCCTGGTGGCATCCGCTGTCCGTGATGACATGCGTCTGATCAGTATCGTGCTAGGTGCTGGTAGTGACAAGGCGCGGATTGCCGACAGCCAACGACTGCTCAATTATGGGTTTCGCTTCTTTCGTACACAACGCGTATTTGCTGCTGGTGAGGCCATAAGCCAAACACGTGTCTGGATGGGTGCTCAGGACGAGGTTAATCTAGGGGTGGCTGAGGATATTTACCTGACGCTTCCGCGCGACGCCTTCGATGCGCTTGATTCGCAAGTTGAAATCAACGAATACGTACGGGCGCCTATGCGCATCGGACAAGAGCTGGGTCGTTCTGTCATTAAGCTGGATAATGAGATCATTAGCGATGTGCCGTTATTGGCTTTACAGAAAGTTGAGCAGGGTGGTATTTTCAAGCGTATGCGACATTCCGTCCAACGTTTTTTCCAGTAGCCCTTTTTGTTGCCATGACTACAGACACGCTTATCGAATTTCCTGCCCCTATTGCCGTGAAAGCAATGGGGCTGGATGCAGACGATTTTGAAACGTTAATCACCGAGTTGGTTGTACCTCATATCAAGCCACATCCCGTCACTGTCACCACACTTCCCAGTAGCGGTGGTAAATACCTGTCTGTCAGTATACGGTTCACTGCGCTCAGTCTAGAACAGCTGCATGCTGTTTATGCAGTGCTGAAAGAGGAGTCCCGAGTCCTCTATACCTTATGAAGCAGTGCACTCTGGGTGTGGTGAATTACGAACCCACCTGGCAAGCCATGCGTGAATTTACCGATTCGCGCGATGAGCACACCGATGATGAGCTCTGGCTATGCGAGCATCCGTCGGTCTACACATTAGGTCAGGCAGGCAAGCGTGAACACATCCTGAACCCCGGTGATATACCTGTGGTGCAAAGTGATAGAGGTGGGCAGGTGACCTATCATGGTCCCGGGCAGATTCTGGTGTACACGCTCATTAGTCTTCGGCGCGCAGGCTTTGGAATTAGGGAAATGGTTGTTCGTTTAGAGAACAGTGTTATTGCGCTGCTGGCTGAATACGATGTGGAGGCTTACAGTCGCCGTGACGCACCCGGTGTCTATGTCAATGAAGCCAAGATTGCAGCGCTTGGATTGCGCGTAAGAAAAGGCAGTTCTTATCACGGTATTGCGCTGAACATCGACCCCGATCTTGGCCCTTTTTTAGGTATCAATCCGTGTGGCTATCAAGACTTGAAGGTGACATCGATGAAGGCCTTGGGCTTGAGTTATGAGAAGCATCTGGTTGCGACAAAATTTATGCAGCTCGTTGATGATCAGCTCAGCGCATCGAGCTAGTCACTTGATCGACAAAATGATGGATTGAACAGGATCCTACCTCACCCGTTGTTAGTGGAAGAGTAGGGTGGATGTCCTTGCAGGATTACTAAAAAAACAGGCTACAGCTTGCCTGCCGACATCTCACGAAGCATAGCCACACGCGCAGCGTTCGCACCAAGATCACTCTTGCCCACTCGTGAACCACTTCGGACCTGAACGCTTTGCTTGTCATCACTGACCAGAAATTCTGTATCGTCCTGGAAGCCCATGATTTTCGAGGTGAATACAGCGTGCAAATAGCGATCATCCTGAGTAACAATTTTTGCGCCTGGCAAGCTTTCT
>JALZVU010000229.1 GCA_023301795.1 Granulosicoccus sp. | reverse complement strand
AGCATTGCAGCAACACGACTATGGATATCGCCTTAAAGCCCTTCGAGTGAACGCACCGAACACGCCGTGGTATCAGGATGATATTGCCGCGGCCGCGGCGTGTTCTCCAGATGCCGTTGTGCTTCCCAAAGTAGAAACGGTTAATGACATTGCTCAGTTATCTGCTGCCATGGATAAATTTACTGCTCTGTCTGGTACCACAATATGGGCAATGATGGAATCACCCTTGTCCGTGCTTAACGCTCACGCTATTGCAGCCAGTGTGGCTAGCTATCCACGCCTGTCGGTCTTTATCATTGGTAGCAATGATATGGCGCGCTCTGCTGGCATGCCGGTGCAATCTGACAGAACCTATCTTGTTTCATGGCTAATGCATCTAGTAGCGGCTGCCAAGGCGTTTGATCTTCATTTGCTCGACAGTGTGTACAACGACTTTGCCGATAGTGAAGGTTTCCAGGCAGAATGTGTGCAAGGTGTGTTGATGGGTATGAATGGCAAGACGCTCATTCACCCTTCACAGCTAACATCTGCCAACCATGCGTTTTCCCCGTCGAGTCTTGACATCAAGAATGCGCAGGCCATCGTTGCTGCTTTTTCGCTGCCAGAAAACGCTGATAAAGGTGCCATCTCTATTGATGGTCGTATGGTGGAAAGGCTTCATTTGAGCATGGCGAACGATTTGCTGGAACGTGCGCAACGCTTGAGCCATCGCGTGTGATTACACTGGGTATACCTTTACTGCTTTTTCTGATTGCTGTCTCAGCGATTGGTCCCATGGCGCTTAACGGTGTGTTGCCGGCCACCACCACCATCATGGTGGATTTATCCACGCGCTATGAACTGGTGCAGCTTGTACTCACTGTTTTTCTGTTTGCCAATCTGTTGTCTCAGTTGGTCATGGGCCCTGCTGCTGATCGCTATGGCAGGCGGCCCATTATGCTGATCAGTCTGGTCATATTTTTCATTGGCAGTATCGGCTGTGCATCGGCGCAGTCTATCGAATGGCTTCTGGTAGCGCGTTTTGTACAGGGTGTGGGGGGTGCTGTCTGTGTCTTTTTGCCGCGTACTGTTGTGCGTGACATTTACGGGCAAGACAAGGCTGCCAGTGTTATCGGGTACATCACCACTGCCATGATGGTTGCACCTCTGTTCGGGCCTGCCATGGGAGGCTGGATGACCGACCAGTTCAGTTGGCGGCTGATGTATCTTGCGTTGGCAGGATTGAGTGCATTGTTGTTTTTGCTGGCTTATCGTTATCAGCATGAAACGCTTGGCAATCGTGCACCACCTGAGGGTGCAACTGCTGTCCCACCGTCGTTGTGGTCAGCCTCTCTGGTATTGTTGCGCGACAAAGGCTTTGTGGCTTGCGCTGTGATGCAAGCAGGCGTTGTGGGTGTCTACTACAGCTTTCTGGCAGGTGCGCCCTATGTTGCCATGCAAAGCCTGGGCATGAGCGCATCCACCTACGGCATCTGGTTTTCCGTAGTGGCGGTTGGATACCTTTCTGGCAATTTGGTGGCGGGGCGTTTTTCTGAATCCCAAGGTGTGTTTCGTATGGTGTCGCTGGGCGCTATTCCCTTCATGCTAGGGGTCACACTGTTCTGGCTGGGAGTGATCACACACCATCCGGCAGTATTGTTTCTGCCCATGTTTCTGGTGGCATTTAGCAACGGTATAGCTTTGCCAAGTATGTTCAGTATTGCCATGAGCGTCAGGCCCGAGCTTGCAGCTTCAGCGTCAGGTCTTGCTGGTAGTTTACAAACCGCGGTGGGTGTTTTACTGAGCCTATTGGTTGGCTACCTGCTTCCGTTCAGTGATATCTGGTTGTTTGTGGTGGTCACATTGTCCATGCTCATGTCCATGGCGGGACTGAAGAAGACGCTGAGTATTGAGCGTGCAAAGAGATCAGCTGATGTGAATGCGCCCGCCATTCTTAGCTCCTGATTATTGCTTCAATGATTGACGCCAAAGCCGCGATATTGCCCCGGATTCAAGCAAGCTAATTACTCACAGTCGTGGTGGGGCATAGAGCGCTAGGACTGTCATGCCTAAGGCGCATTGAGCATTCTGGATTTAACTGGGCGGCACAGGCAGGCCATTTTTCTGGTGCAATCGGTTAAACAGCGGCTGTTGCTTGCGCAATAATTGTGTTCATGTTCGCCAGCATGCTGCGGCCAAGATGTTACCGACAATATGTGCAGGGATGACAATTTTGACATTTTTAGTGGCAGGACTAAAATCCCAGTGATATCATCGATTACACGCATAACAGATCATTACTGTTTTGCCGCGGCACGTGCATGGGCAAGGTACACAGGGAGTTGGGTCAATGCCATTTATTGGTGTGTTGAATGGCGTTAGAGCCGAAGTAATACCAATAGCAAGATCATTGTTCGCTATGGCCCTGGTAACCCTGTTGCTGGTTATCACTCCGCCTATAGCGTCTGCAAGCGATAGCGAGCCCAGCACCGGCGCAGGCAACGCCAGCTGTAATCTGCCCGACGAGAATGCCCCCTGCGGAGATAATGACACCGTCGGCGATGTAGGCAGTGTCGGTGCCTCTAACCTACCATCGGCCAGGGCTGGTAATCCCATCAATCTGATGACGGGCAACAAGTCCCAGAAAGAGACAGACTTTGCTATCCCCGGCGCCATGCTGGGCTTCAACCGCTTATACAACAGTGGAAATGGTGATAATAATTTAGGCTTGGGCCAAGGCTGGCATCACAGCTATGCGGTGAGCTTGTATGACGCAGGCAACGGTGCGCGCGAGATTGTCCAGAGTAATGGCACGCGGGTGCGCTTCAAAGCTGATGGTGAGGATGA
>JALZVU010000228.1 GCA_023301795.1 Granulosicoccus sp. | reverse complement strand
TGGAAAAAATGGTTGAAGCCGACGTCATAGAGCGTGGCGGCTGAGGCAAAGCTTGCCAGATGGCCGCCCAGTCCGGAGTCATCGCGTTGTGCACGCAGCACCATCACGGCAGCGTTCCAACGGATCATGGAACGTACACGATGCTCAAGCTCCTGATCACCTGGGCTTTCGGCTTCCAGATGAAGTGGGATGGTGTTCACATAAGCGGTGCTGGAATCATAGGGTAGATTGGCGCCTGAACGCCGAGCCTTATCAATGAGTCGCTCTAGCAGGTAGTGCGCGCGCTCAGGCCCTTCCTCTTCAATGACCGCTTCTAGCGCGTCAAGCCATTCCTGAGTTTCAATTTCGTCTGCGTCGAATTGCGGGTTAGTCGCCATCGTGAGTTTTTGGTATCCCGAGTTAAATACTTAGTATTGGTTTTACCGATATGGTACCTGTTTAATCCTTGTTCTGACATCGTCCATGTTTCGAGTCAAATAACCTGCGTGGTTTTTGGCGCACTGATATACCCTGTGCGAACCCTTGCTCACTTAGTCATGTCAGGAATCTGGTGCCGCTATGTCACTGTCCGATCTTTCCCGTGAAACGTTTGTCCAATACCTGTGCGGTGTGTATGAGCACTCACCGTGGGTTGCAACACGAGCCTACAATGCAGGGCTGACACCTGATCACGACAGTCCCGACTTGCTTGCCAAGGCGTTTGAGCAATCTGTTGACGAAGCAACAGAAGAGGAAAAGCTGGCACTTGTTCGTGCCTATCCGGATATGGCTGGCAAGGTGTCGCTGTCAGGCAAGTTATCGCGATGGTCAGCGGCAGAACAAATGAGCGCTGGTCTGGATCAATGCGACCCTGAGCAGCTTGAGCGTTTCAATGATCTGAACCGTCTGTACTGGTCTCGCTTTGGGTTTCCTTTCATCATCTCTCTGGTGGGGGCTGATCGAGACGAGGTGCTAACAGTTTTCAGGCAGCGCTTGCGAGGCGAGCGAGAAGCAGAGTTACAGACGGCGCTTTTAGAGATACACAAGATTGCACGCTTGCGGCTTGACGCAATATTGAGTACCCAACATGCCGACGGTGAGCAGATGAATGCCATGGCGGTTGCAGGCATGGGTGGCAGTGGATTGATCAATGAGCACGCTAACAGCACTGACAACCAACCCGGCAGAGACGGGATGACACCTGCTCAGATGCGTGATCCGGAGTACTTTCCAGGCTTTGTGCGTGGATTGCCACTGGGTATCCAGCATGTTCTAGCCATGTTCGTCAGTAACATTACTCCTGCGATCATTATTGCTGGTGCGGTAGGTTTCGGTTTCGGCTCACCGGATACCTCAGACATGATCTACATGATCCAGATGTCCATGCTGTTTGCCGGTATTGCCACGCTTATTCAAACCGTTACTATCGGCCCGATTGGAGCGCGCTTGCCCATTGTTCAGGGGACAAGCTTTGCCTTCATTCCGGTGATGATTCCTATTGCCAAGGTGTACGGCATGGCCGCACTGATGGGTGGCATTGTGATTGGCGGGATCTTCCATTTTCTGCTGGGCACTGTTATTGGGCGTATCCGGCGCTGGTTACCACCATTAGTTACCGGGCTGGTGGTGCTGATGATTGGTCTGGCACTGGTTAAGGTGGGCATTCAATACGCCGCTGGTGGCGTGCCCAATATCGGTAAGCCGGAATATGGGGCTTTGTCTCATTGGTCGCTGGCGCTGGTGGTTATCGTCACTACGCTGCTGCTGAAATTTTTCGCCCGTGGCATGCTCTCTGTATCGGCCGTATTGCTTGGGCTTATTACAGGTTATGGCGTGGCCTATTATCTGGGTATGGTCAGCTTTGATGGTATCGAGCGCGCTAGCTGGTTTGCATTGCCTAACCCCTTGCATTTTGGCTTTGAGATCAATACGGCGGCCGTCATCGGTATGTGTTTGATGGGCTTCGTGTCGGCTATTGAAACAGTAGGTGATATCTCTGGCATTGCTAAGGGTGGAGCAGGGCGTGAGGCTACCGACAAGGAGGTGGCTGGCGGGACCATGGCTGATGGTTTGGGTACCGCTTTATCGGGTGTGTTTGGCGCACTGCCCAATACTTCGTTTAGTCAGAACGTAGGGCTTATTTCAATGACAGGTTTGATGAGTCGGCATGTCGTAACGTTGGGCGCCATCTTCCTGATTGTGTGTGGTCTGATTCCTAAAGTCGGTGCGGCTATTCAGACAATGCCGATTGCCGTGTTGGGCGGTGGTGTCATTGTCATGTTTGGAATGGTGGCAGCTGCGGGTGTCAACATGCTTAGCGATGTGGATTGGAACCGGCGCAACATGATGATTTTTGGTATCGCTTTATCAGTCGGCCTGGGTCTGCAGCTGGAGCCAGGTGCATTGCAGCATTTGCCCGATACCGTCAAGGTATTGATGACATCGGGACTGCTGCCGTCAGCCATGATTGCCATCGTGCTAAATGCGGTGTTGCCGAAAGATGCGGCCGATGACAAACGTCAGGTGGTGAGTTAGAGGAGCTCGACAGTTCCCGTTAGCTTGTTGTTTTCAACGCCGGTCAGTTGGGTTGAAAGAATGCAATTGGCAAGGTTGGTGGTGCTGCGAACTACCACGCGCTGATAGTTGGGGGTGTAGCCCTGATGTTGCCAGACAAGTGTCCCGTCGTCTGTCTCTATCTGTTTGCCACGCTCGTACAGGACATCCATGCTCTGGCCGACGGCCGCCTGCTGTTGCGAGAGCTTGAGTGATTCGCCCAATACATGTAGTTGACGACTGCGTGCCTGACGCACGTTCAGAGGCACCGAGTCTGGCAGGCCGGCCGCTTTCGTGCCTTCACGTTCGGAATAGGTAAATGCGTGAATGTGGCCGAACTGTTGGGTCTCAATAAAACGCATGGATTCTTCCCACTCGGCCTCGGTTTCACCGGGGAAGCCTGCAATGATGTCGGTGGTAATGTTGAAATGTGGTACTCGGCTGCGCAAGCTGTTTGTGAGGGCTGCAAAATCTGCGGTTTTGCAGCGTCTTGCCATGCGTCTTAGAACCGTATCGCTGCCACTTTGCAGGGGCAGGTGCATGTGGGGCTGGACACGCGGATTGTCAAAAAGGTCGATGAAGCCTTCGGACAAGTCCCAGGGTTCGACCGAGGCGAACCGGATGCGCGGAATGTCAGTGTCGTTGAGGAGTGCTTTGACCAGAGCGTCAAGATCGGTATCAAGATCAGAGCCGAAGCCACCGACATGTACGCCAGTCAGAACAACCTCCTGTACCTCGTTTGCCTGAAGTTCTCGCACTTCTTCAACGATATCGCTGATGGTGCGGCTTCTTTCAGCGCCCCGGGCTACAGTCACAATGCAAAACGTACAACGATAACGACAGCCATCCTGAATTTTTATGAACGCCCGATGTCTATTTCGAGTGAACAAGGCAGCTTCTGCCGGGAGTGTGGCCGACTGCGGCATTTGCGGGTTAGCGAACGCTTCACGCGTCATGCTGACTAGCTCATCTTTGCGTGCATTAGGAACAACGAGATCTACCCCGAGTTCAGCAAGCTCTGTGCCTTCACTAAGTTCGCTGTAACAACCACTTACGACAAGTTTTGCAAGTGGATTCTCACGTTGCAAACGTTGAATTTTCTGGCGTGATTTACGCACGGCCTCACGCGTTACCGCACAGGTGTTCATGACCAGAACATCTGCGTTATCCGCGTCGGTGACAATCTGGTCGCCAGCTTTGGCAAAAGCTGATGCCCATTGTTCAAGTTCTGCTTCGTTTAGGCGGCAACCCAATGCGCTAAGATGAATTTGCAACGTAAAATACCGTGTCGATGATGTGTAATTGACCCGTAGTTTACTCAAACCCTGACATAATGAGGGAGCTAAAATACAGCGCCTTTTTTGCGTTTGGTTTGAGGAACAGCCATTGTGGCAAGTTTGTGTTTTCGCTACGATGTATATCGTGTACGTTTGACCCTACAGTTACCGGAACCGACTTCATGTTCAGAGATTTCGAGAAGGCACCAAGCAAGTCTTCCTATCAGTTGAAATTCATTTTTGCAGCTCTTGCGCTTTTGGCGCTGATGGCGGCATGGATAGCGCGTTCCAATACGGGGCACGAGCTGAAAAGCTCGCAAGTTGAGCGTGATCGCGTCACCACATTGCTCGATGAGCGTAATGCCGAGCTGGAAGTGGCGACACGCAATATCAGTAACCTACGCAGCGAACAAGCGGCGCTTGAAGATTCTATTGCGGCCAGTGAGGCTGAGCTTGGCGAACTTCGCACGCAAGTTGCTGACTTGGGTACGCAACGAAATGAGACGCAGTCGTTGCTTTCGAGCGTGACGGAGACAAAATCTTCTCTGGAATTGGAAATATCTGATCTTAGTGGGTCATTGACTGCCGCAGAGCAGCAGCTTCTGGAACTCGACGCAGAACGTTCTGCCGCCATCGGGTCATTAGAGGCGCAGATTGCTGACCTCAACGCACAGCGCGACGCTCGGGTGGTTTCTCTGGAGCAGCAGCTCAACCAATTTGATATCCAGAAAGACGAGCGTGTCGCTGAGCTCAGTACCCAGATTGCAGCTTTTGACTTGCAGCGCGATGTGCGTATCGAGGTGTTGGAGTCAGAAATTGACGGCTTGAACAGTCGGATCAACAATCAGGCAGACACCATTCGCAACAGGGTGGGGCGTCTTAACACGGCCAACACGGACCTGCAGGCATTGCAAAGCGCCTCTTTGATGGCCACCGATGAGCTCAACAACGCGCAAACCAGCTACAACAGCCTGTTGGGGATGTACGACACCGATGTAGCACTGCTGAATGCCGATCTTGGTGATCTTGAAGCACGCAAGGCAGCACTCGAAGATGATATCAAGGGGCTGAACACTCGCATCGCAAGTGTTGAGCAGGACTTGTCCTTTACACGCAGTAACCTGGCCGAGACCGAGACCACACTGGTTGAAACCGAGTTGGCTCTGGAAGACAAGGAAATTGAGCTGGCTGAAACACAGATGAGCCTGAATTCGACCATCACAGAACTTGATGGGCAGAATCTGGCGTTGGCTGGTATAGAAAGTGAGCTGGTCGAAACGCAAACGAGCCTGAGTTCAACCAACACTGAAGTGGAAGGGCAGCTGCTAGCCCTGGCTGAGTTGCAGAGCCAGTACGATGCAACGCGCGCAGGTTTCGAAGCTGACCTCGCTGCTCAATCACAAGAATTGTTTCGCGTTGATAACCAGTTGAAAGAAGTCAGTGCCAATCTGGCTGTTGCACAGCAAGAAATCGCTCAACGCGATACTAATATTTCAGACATGAACTTTCAGGTGCAATCGCTCTTGGGTAGCTCGACTGAGATGGACACCCAGCTGAATTCATTGCAGTCTGACTATGACGCAGATGTTGTGGGGCTGAATGCGGAGATCGGCGAGCTCGAAGCACAGCGCATGGCACTGGAGATCGAGGTGGGTGACCTGACTGCTCAAACTGAGAGTCTGACTGGGCAGAAAGCACAACTGCAACTCGCATTGGGTGGCGTGCAGAATCGCCTTGATGATGCTCAGCTCAACGCGCAACAGGAAGTAGAAGTTCGAACCGCACAAATTCAGAGCCTGCAGGCTGAGGTGGGTGCGCAGAGTGAGACACTTGAAGGGCAGATTCTTAATCTGACCGACGAGCGTGACGCGCTGGTGGGTCGACAGGATTCAATGCTTACGCAAGTGGGAACGCTGCAAGCTAATCTTTCAGCGATGACCAGTACGCAACGAGGCCTCGAAGCTGAACGTGATGCAGCTGCAGAAGATATTCTGGCACTGGAGACTGAAGTTGAGGAGCTGAACGCCACGATAGAGTTGCAGAAACCTGCATTGGCTGAGTTGCGAACGCGTAGTGCAGCCTTGGAAGAAGAGTTGGCGCTGGCCAAAACAACAGCGACCGGTGAGCTGGACGCGGCTAATGTCCAGATTGCAGATTTGCAGACAGCATTAGACGATCAAGAGCGTCTGGCTACCGAAAACAATACAGCAGCTGCTGAGCAAATCACGGCACTGGAAGCCACGATTGCGACTAACAACGAAGAGCTGGCACTGGCAGACGCGGAAATTGGCGAACTGCAAGCGGGCCTTGAGGTGCAGGGTTCAATGCTTGACGAAGATCGCGCAGCAGCTAACGGCACCATCGAGGAGTTGCAAGCCACCATCGACTTGCAAGTTCCTCTATTGGCTGAGCTGAGATCACGTAGTCAGCAGCTAGACACCGAACGCGCCGAAATGTCATTCAGCGTTAATTCACTCACTTCGCAGCTGGGTGCACTGGAAGAAAACGAAAGTAGTGAGCTCAGCGATGCACGGGCTCAGGCAGTGGAATTACAAGAGACCATCGACCTTCAAGTGCCGGTCATTGCCGAACTGCGCAGCCGCAGCACAGAACTTGAAGCTCAGGTACAAGCAGAGCAGGCTCGTATCGCTGCCCTTCAGGGTACTGTAGACGAGCAACAGGTTTCTCTAGACGATCTGCGCGCTCAAAGCGCCGCGCTTGAAGAATCGGTGCTTGAGAAAGACGGTGAGATTGCTGAATTGCAGAGCACTGTCGACGTTCAGGTGCCGGTCATTAGCGAACTGCGAGGCCGTGCTGATAGCCTGGATATGGAGCGCGCACAACTGGCAACTCAGGTTGCTCAGCTCGAGGAAAGTCTGGATACAGCTGAGTCAGCTTCGGCGAATGCTGAGCAACTGGAGGCTGTATCGAGTCAAAAATCCTCTTTGCAGCTTCTCGTTGGTCAGTTGCAGACACGGCTTGAGTCTGAGTCCCAGAGCAGTGGATCTGCTGTCGCTGAGCTTGCAGACACACAAGAGCAGCTCTCTGTGGTCAACGCAGAGCTTGCGCAATTGCAACAAGCCGGTGATGCGCTGGAAGCCCAGATGGATAAGTTTGACATAGCCAACGGACTCTTGAAAGATCGTGTCGACACCGTTCGTGGTGAGCGAGACGCAGCCCTTGCGAATGGCGTCGTGCTCGAAGGGCAGATGGATAAGCTTGGCGTAGCCAACGGGCTTGTGAAAGATCGCGTAGACACTGTTCGTGGCGAGCGAGACGCAGCCATCGCAGCTGGCGGTGTGCTTGAAGGTCAGATAGATAAGCTTGGCGTAGCCAACGGGCTTGTGAAAGATCGCGTAGACACTGTTCGTGGCGAGCGAGACGC
>JALZVU010000227.1 GCA_023301795.1 Granulosicoccus sp. | reverse complement strand
GAGGGCAAGATGGCTTGTATCGCGCGTACGTTATGCCTCATTGTGCCGTAGTAGATTGACCGCTGCCCGCAGGAATTGTTGGCCGTCATCCCGCCGATGGTTGCCCGGGATGCTGTGGAGACGTCTACCGGAAACCACAGGCCATGCGGCTTTAATATTCGGTTTAATTCGTCCAGAACAATGCCTGGTTGTACTACGCAGCGACGATTGGCTACATCCAGTTCAAGGAGCTTGTGGAGATGGCGCGAGTTGTCGATGATAAGCCCGGAATTCACGGTTTGACCACATTGCGATGTGCCGCCACCGCGCGGTGTAATGGGCATTTGATATTCACGAGCGATGTCTACCGACGTTTTTACATCGTCAATATTGGCCGGTATAACAACCGCCGCAGGCATCATCTGATAGATGGAGGCGTCTGTTGCGTATCGGCCGCGTGAATAAATATCAGCGCACACGTCCCCCGCTATTTCTTTGGATAATCGACGAGTCAGTTCTGTGTGCTCGTCATTTTTCATTGCTTTTCATTCACAAAAGAATTAGGTTCGGGGATAGGATTATTTTCTAACACTATTGATCAAGGTTATAACATGCGTTTATCCCGCCGTCATTTTCGAGGCTGGGCACCCAGACCGCAAAAGCGGCAATTGACGGAGAAGAGGAATCACCACTATGAAAAAAATAGTTGTTACTGCACTGATCGGTACAGCTCTCGCGCTTGGCATGAGTACCGCAAATGCCGATAAACTGATTTTAAAGTTCGGTCATGTTGGCGCGCCTGGCTCCCTGTTTGAAGCATCGGTGAATGAATTTGTCAAGAATGCCAATGCCCGCCTCGGCGATCGCGCTGAGGTGCAAGCATTTGGCTCCTCGCAATTGGGTAAAGACAAGGAATTGTTGCAGAAGCTGAAATTGAATCAGGTAACCTTCTCTCTGCCTTCCTCCATCATGTCGTCGGTGGCCGATGAATTCGGGGTGTTCGAGATGCCCTATATCATCCAGTCACGTGATCACATGAAGGCGATACAGGCTGACATCGGTGAAGAGGTGTTCGGCGCTGCTGCTGAAGCTAATGGCTACAAGATACTGGCCTACTACGAAAACGGATTTCGACACATAACCAACAATACCCGTCCTATTGATGTGCCTGGCGATCTGGAAGGTATCAAGCTACGCACACCTAATGGTGAGTGGCGCGTGAAGATGTTCCAGTTATACGGTGCCAACCCGACACCTATGGCTTTTTCAGAAGTATTTACGGCGCTCAAAACAGATGTTATTGATGGCCAGGAAAATCCCTACGCACAAATCTGGTCTGCCAAGTTTCAGGAAGTGCAGCAGTACCTGTCCATCACAGGTCATGTGTATACACCCGCCTATGTTCTGGTATCCGCGAAAAACTTTGCAAAACTACCTGAAGATGTGCAAAGCGACTTGATGGCAGCAGCTACCGAGTCACAGGATGCAGTGTATGCCATGGCAGCGCAGCTTGAGACAGATTTGCTCACCAATCTGAAAGAGGCTGGGATTGAGGTTAATGAGGCAGACAAGGATGCGTTCATTGAAGCGTCCAAGCCTATTTATGAAGAATTTTCCTCCACCGTTGATGGTGGTGCTGATCTGATCGCTAAAGTGCAGGCGCTTGCCAAGTAGCACAAGAGTGTTTTGGCTTTGACAGCTGCGTGCCTTTGCGGCGCGCAGCCCTTCATTCCATGCACCGGCCGTCTGCCGGATTGTTATCCATTGAAAAAAGCGAGGTGCTGCGTTGAGTCGGTTGTCGGGGTTTCTTGAGTCCTTGCTTGAATTGATGTTGATACTGTTGATGGTGGGACTAACCACTATTGTTGTCGTTGCAGTAATCTATAGAAAGTTTGATGCATCACTTGTGTGGTACGACGAGGTTGCCAGTATTGTTCTGGCATGGATAACGTTTTACGGTGGTGCACTGGCCGTATTGAAACGAAAGCATATTGGCTTTGACAGTGTATTGCTGGCCATACCCTTGCCAGTGCGAATGTACTGCGCTATTTTCGCTGAAGCTGTCTTTATCGGGTTTTTTGTCTTGCTAGCCTGGGCGGGTTGGGAAGTCCTGATGGTGCTTGAAGGCGATAACCTGGTGAGCCTACGTTGGGTGCCTGTGCAATTCACTCAATCTGTTGTCCCGATTGGGGCGGTTCTGTTTATTGTCTGCGAATTGTTAGCGATACCTGCCTACCTGAAAATGGTTGCAGCCGGGCAGTCGGCTGAACATCTCGAGATAGAAGCTGAGATAGAGTCAGAGCTGGCATCAGCCAATGCACTTAAAACTGCGGCAAGCAGTGCCCCGCCAGCATCCACGGGGAAAAGCTCATGATGGTCTTCGGGATATTTCTGGTTCTGCTGGCGCTGATTTGTATCAACGTACCCATAGCGGTAGCCCTTGCGGTGGCTGCAGTGGTTGGTCTGCTGGTTACCGAAGGCGTGGGTTCCCTGGTAACGGTGGCCCTGGACATGTATGACGGCTCCACCAAGTTTTCATTGATCGCTATCCCAATGTTTGTGTTGGCGGGAGCTGTCATGAATGCAGGTGGTATCACTGACAGGTTGATAAACTTCGTTGCGGCAATTATCGGGTTTGTGCGTGGCGGTCTTAGTATGGTTAATATCGGCGTATCGCTGTTTTTCGCTGAGATATCAGGATCGGCTGTTGCCGATGTGGCAGCCCTTGGGTCTGTGATGATTCCACAAATGAAAAAGCGCGGCTATCCAGCACCACTTGCTGCAGCTGTTACCTCATCGTCAGCATCGTTGGCCATTATCATTCCTCCATCGATACCCATGATTGTCTACGGCGTGTCAGCCAATGCCAGTGTTGAAGAGTTGTTTGTGGCGGGGGTGGTGCCTGGGCTTATTGGTGCTGCAGGTTTGATGGGTGTGGCTTACGCATTTGCCTGTAAATATAATCTGCCTACAGAGGAAGCATTTAATACCAAGCGCCTCAAAGAGACGTTCATCGATGCGTTGCCGACCTTCTTGCTTCCCATCATTATTCTTGGTGGCATATTCGGAGGTTTTGTTACTGCTACTGAAGCCGCTGGGCTTGCCGTTCTCGCCTCCATAGGTCTTAGTGCCTACTATCGGGAAGTCAATCTGAAGCGTCTTCGCTCGGCAATGCTGGAAGGCGGCATGCAAACGGCTGTGGTCATGTTGCTGGTGGCCTCATCAGTCTTGATGGGCGGGTTTCTGACTCGAGCGCAAGTGCCGCAGGAATTGGCGCAGTCCATGATGGATCTGACGGACAACAAGTATGTGATTCTTGCCATCCTCAATATCTTTTTTCTGGTGATTGGTTTTTTTCTACATTCAGTAGCTGCCATTATTCTGGTGGTACCGATTGTTATTCCGCTTATCCAGCTTGTGGGTATTGATCCCGTACACTTTGGATTAATTGTTACGTTGAACCTGGCTATCGGCCAACAGACCCCCCCTGTGGCATCAGTGCTGATTACGTCGTGCTCCATAGCAAAGGCCAATATCTGGGATGTGTCCAAGGTCAATGTCTACTTCATAGCCGTGCTGTTGGTGGTGCTCATGTTGTGCACCTATGTGCCTGCGGTACCGATGACATTGGTCGAATATTTTTATCGATAGACGTTGCTGTATTTACCTCACTTATCAACCACCAGACTCAGGACTAAGATTCAACGTGAATGACACTGTCGATGATGATTTGCTTTTTCACCAGGAAGGTGACATCGGGGTAATTACTTTTAACCGTCCACATGCAAGGAATGCGTTGACGTTCGAGATGTATGAATCTCTGGCTGAAATATGCCAAAGAATTCTTGATAAATCATTGCCTATCAGTTCACTGATAATCACGGGTGCAGGTGACAAGGCATTCGCAGCCGGTACGGACATATCGCGTTTCAGGGATTTTCGTACGGCGGCTGATGCCCTTGGGTACGAGAGAACCATGGATCGTGTTCTGGGCGTACTTGAAACGGTACCGATACCCACCGTGGCGGCCATTCGCGGAGCCTGCACTGGCGGTGGTGCGGCGATTGCGGCGTGTTGTGACTTGCGTATCGCCAGTGAGGACATCAAGTACGGCTTCCCCATTGCACGCACACTCGGGAACTGTCTTTCAGTCACTAATCTATCGAGACTGGTTGCTTTGCTGGGGGACGCGCGGACACGCGAAATTTTGTTGACATCGCGATTGATAGCCATCACTGAAGCATTGTCTATCAACCTGGTTAATGAATCGGCTTCAGATCCTCTAGCTCGTGCTCACGAGCTTTGCAAACTGATGCAAGGGCACGCACCCTTAACGATGGCAGCGTCAAAGGAAGGACTTCGCAGGCTTCGTAATACGGTAGCTGACATAGAGGGCGACGACTTGATAGTTCAGTGTTATACCAGCGAAGATTTTCGTGAAGGTATGGATGCGTTTCTGAGTAAGCGTAAACCTGATTGGAAAGGACGATAGAGAGCTAATGGATAGCGCTGCGAACATAGAACGCACCGGACCGCTAAAAGGTATGCGGGTCATAGAGCTTGCTCATATCATGGCAGGTCCTGTTTGTGGGCTGATGCTTGCCGATATGGGTGCTGATGTTATCAAGGTGGAGAAGACCGGCACAGGGGATGACAGTCGTCGCTTTCTTCCGCCCGAAATGGAAGGCGAGTCGGCAGCTTATATGATGATGAATCGCAACAAGCGGGGCGTAGCGCTTGATTTGAAAAGTGAGGAGGGCAGAGCTGTATTGCTACGATTACTTAAGGATGCTGATGTTGTTATTGAGAATTACCGCCACGACACCATGCAGCGTTTGGGTCTGGACTACGACTCGCTCAAGCAGATGAATCCGGGGCTGATCTATTGTGAAATATCAGGTTTTGGGCGAACAGGTCCGTATCGTGAACGTGGGGGCTTTGATCTAATCGCACAGGGTATGTCTGGCCTTATGTCAGTCACGGGTGAATCACCCGGGCGTGCACCGGTTAAAGTGGGTCCACCGGTAACCGATATTACCGCCGGTATTCTTGGTGCCATGGGGGTCAGTGCCGCGTATGCATCCAAGCTGCAAACAGGTGTCGGGCAACGGGTAGATACCTCGTTGTTCGAGGCCGGAATCACGCATACGTTCTGGCAGTCGGCTATTACGTTTGCAACCGGTGAACCACCCGAACCCATGGGTTCAGCTCATCCATTGAACGCACCTTATCAATCGATTGCCACCAGTGATGGTTGGGTGAATGTGGGTGCAGCCAATCAAGCTAACTGGCTGCGAATGCTTGATGTTATTGATGCACCACAGATGGCTGAGGATCAGCGTTTTGTTACTAATCAAGACCGGCTGGCGAACAGGGTTGAGCTTGTTGGTGAACTGGAAATCGTGTTCACTACAAAGTCCACTCAGACGTGGGTGCGGTTGTTAAATGATGCGGGTATTCCTGCAGGTCCGATTCTGGATATTGCTCAGATGCATGAGGATCCGCAAACACAGGCTCGTGAAATGGTTACAGAGGTTGAGCATCCAAGGGTGGGGCGTATGAAAACACTGGGTGCTCCCGTCAAGTTTCATGGCACGCCTGGTGGGGTGAAATGTTCTGCGCCGTTATTAGGCCAGCATACTATTGAGGTGCTGAGCGAGTTGGGGTACTCGGCAACCGACATCTCAAGATTGATCAGTGAGGGCGCGGTTGGCCACACCCTTACCGACACTGACTACTCGCCCAGCGCTTCTAACTCTTCCCAGCGTACATAGGCTGCATCAAGTTTTTTCTGACTTGTTTCAGCGCTTTTGATGGCTTTGTCAGCTTTCACCTTGTCATCGTAGAAGTCACTTTTATTCATAGCGGCATGAATTTTTGCGATGCTTGCCTCTAGCTCGCTGATGGTAGCCGGCAGCGCCTCAAGTTCCAGCTTCTGCTTATAGGTCAGTTTGTCAGGCTTTGATGACTTGCTTGTCGAGGTAGATGCACTTGCCGTTTTGTTGCTAGCTTTGGGGCCGCCTTTTTGGCTGGCTGCAAGATCACGTGATTGTTCGAACACAGGCTGAAGTGTCTTAGAGACAGCACGCTCACGTTCGAAGTCAGCGAAGCCGCCGGCTACATCGATGAATTTGCCATCGCCTTGATGAATCAGACTGCGAGTTACCACGTTTTCGATGAGTTCGCGATCGTGACTAATCAGAATGACGGTGCCTTTGTATTCTGCCAGAAGGTGCTCAAGCAACTCGAGAGTTTCAACATCAAGATCGTTGCTGGGCTCATCCAGTACGATAAGGTTTGATGGCTTGAGGAACAGCTTGGCTAGCATCAGGCGACCAGTCTCACCACCGGAAAGCGCTGTTATAGGTGCCCGCGCGCGTGATGGCTCAAATAGAAAATCCTGCATGTAGCTCATGATGTGCTTGGGATTACCATTGACGGTAACTGTATCGCGGCCACCGCTGACGTTGTCTGCCGCAGAGAGCTTTGGATCCAGCATGGCGCGCAGCTGATCGTAATAGGCAACTTCCAGCTGAGTGCCACGCTTGATAGAGCCAGACGTGGCTTCCAGTTCGCCCACCAGTAACTTTACCAGTGTGGATTTTCCACAGCCATTAGGTCCGATGATACCCACGCGGTCATCGCGCATGATGGAGGTGTTGAAGCCACGGATAATGGGGATATCGCCGTGCGAGAAGTTCAGGTTGTCTGCCTCGAACACAATCTTGCCAGAGCTCTCGGCCTGATTAACCGACATCTTGGCTTTGCCCACAACGTTACGCCGGGCTGCGTGTTGTTCGCGCAGTTTTTTAAGCGCTCGAACGCGGCCTTCGTTTCTGGTGCGGCGTGCTTTGATACCCTGACGAATCCAGGCTTCTTCTAGCGCCAGTTTTTTATCAAACAAAGCGTTTTGATCTGCTTCGACTTCCAGCGCACGGACTTTATCTTCACGATAGGTGGCGTAATTACTGGGCCACTGAGTCAGATTGCCACGGTCGATCTCGCAAATGTTATTGGCCAGTGAATCCAGAAAGCTTCTATCGTGTGTTACAAAGACCAGAGCACAGGCAAGTCCTGCAAGATGATTTTCAAGCCAGTCAACCGCTCCAATATCCAGATGGTTGGTGGGCTCATCAAGCAGCAGTACATCGGGTTGGGATACCAGGGCACGGGCCAGCACCACGCGTCGTTTCATACCACCAGACAGGCCTTCTACCAGTGTGTCAGCATTGAGCTGCATGCGCGAGAGCGTCTGCTCTACCCGCTGGATCATGCCCCAGCCATCCTGTGCATCAATCTGATCTTGTAGCGTTGCCAGTCGGTCAATCAGTTGTTGTTTGCCATCTATGGCAAGTGTTTCACCTTCGCCAAGACGTATGGATTCGCGGTTAAAATCTGCCAGTACATTACCGATATCACCCAGCCCTGCAGCCACTACATCGTAGGTGGCGCCGGTAAAATCTGTGGGTACGGATTGTGGCAGGTAGGCAACCTTGAGGCTTGATTTGACAATGACTTCACCAGTGTCTGGCTGGTGAATATTAGCCAGAATTTTCAATAACGTGGATTTGCCTTCCCCGTTACGACCCACCAAGGCGGTTCGAGCGCCAGCCTCGACGGACATGGAAACCTTATCGAGCACGGCCGTAGGACCAAATGCGATGGATGCGTTTTGCACCCGAATTAATGACATGAGAGCGTTTTCAGTGGCGGTGAACGACAGCCGGTAAGGATACAGTATTACTGGAGGTATCCCCGAATCGTGCGCTTTTGAGCTTTGGATTGGCCGACGCCATACTTACTAGACAATGACCCTGATTTGGTCACATCTGGGTACCACGCCGATCAATGAAACGTTAGCCTGCCCGTCGCAGAAGCGGTGGTTCGGATTCAATGCCGGATGTTAGTCGACTGTCTGCCCAAGTATTTAGCCACCACGGTGCCGGTGTTTCGGCAACGTCGAAATAGAAAGTGGCGTAAAACAGGCCGACATCGTCTTTTGCATTGGCTGCGTTGAACAAGTGAAATTGGAAGTCTGTGCGTGTCAGCGTATGGAAGTCGGCCCATAGTTTGGGGGTGGACATCAGTCCACCGGCAAGGAAGAGGTGCATTACGTATTGCTTTCCAGCCGAGTAACCTACAGCGCGAAAGTGGTCTGAATCGAAGTGACTCAGAACGGTGCTGGTGTCAGCTGTTATGAGCTTGCAGCCAAAAGCGTTTATCGGTTGGTAATTGTCGTCTAGCACGTCACCCAGAGTTCGATTGGGTTCAATTGCCGTGCGTTTTGCTGAGGGGCATGCAACAGCTGCCATCTGTATCAGCTTGTCCATGCCGATGTGGGGGCTGTCTGCCGCGAGTCTGTGAGGCGAAGATTGCACTCGTACAGGCCCTGGCATTCCCAGTTGCTGCAAAAGCTCTCCCACGCCCTTGACGATCGCGGGTGAGTTTTGGTTGCGCTTATCGTGCAACGGCTGCACAGATACCCGTCGTCTGTCCTCCACAAGCTGAAGTTCGTGCGTTCGCGCGAAGGCATGCAGGTAGCTGAGCGAGCGTGGTTGTAGCTCTGCCATGTCGGGTGGTACGTAAATGGATGGCTTGCCTGAACGCACATCGCAGCTGATCATCGTGCGCATTCTGGATTCAGCGCACGGCTGCGTTTGCTTGAGTACCTTGGCTAGAGAGCTTATCCAGCTACCAGCGGCAGGTGTCAGCGCGTTTGTCGCTTGCGGCAGTTGATCCACGTCAGGTCTTTGCGCTATCGAAATACCTTCTTGTTGTTGCTTCTTGTTCGTATTTTTCGCCATTGCGGCTGCGCTCACTCAGTCTGTACCGAACGGACACCTGGCTACGTAAGTTGTTTATCGTAGCCGGGTATCCCAATTGAGTGCTGATGCCAGATTCGCGCCATAAATCGGCTTAACTATTTGTTAGGCCAGTTGCTTACGAGTGATATTGGCGAGCAGTGTTAGCTGCGCGCGGGTCAGGCGTCGTCGGAGGCGGCAGCCCATTCGGCCTTTGTGAACGCTTTGATGCTCAGCGCGTGGATAGCGCCAGATTTGATGTGTTCATTGAGCTCGGCGTATACCAGCTTGTGACGTTTGATAGTGGACAGGCCTTCGAAGGTATCGCTGACTACGCGTGCTTCGAATTTACTGCCATCACCGGTGATTTCGACCTTGGAATCGGCTATGGCCTTTTCCACAAGATCGCTGAAGAAATCCATCCGCATAGTGTTTGTCCTCTAGCTGCGGCGCGCAGTATACCGCGTCATGGCCTGCCAAAAAAACGGGCTCGACATGCGAGCCCAATTTGGGGTGAGAACGCGACACCGACTTATCATCGGAGAGCGCTCACTTACTTTAGTATGTGGTTTAGTTAAGTCAAATAAATATTTGAAATTGAACGCGTTATTTTTTGACTTTGCTGCGTGTTAGTTTGGATTTTCGAAGAAAATATACGACGTTGAGTAATCACTGAACTCGAAATAGACTTCCTTCTCACCGTTATCAGCCTCGCCATTGAGATTGGCGTCCAGAACGCCGTAGCCAAAGCGGTACGGGCGGGATTCCCCGCTGTTGGTGCCAGCTGCAGTTGACAGTTTATCGATTTTCATAAATCGTTTTACCAGCTTGTCGCCCGCGTAAATTTCTATAATGCCGTCGGTGCCTGTCCAGTTCTGGATGGACCGTCCGATGGAATTTTGTGATTCTTGTGTGCAGCCAGTTAGTAGGCTGGCTGCTATCAGTGTCGAAAGCGTGACGAATCGATTGTTCATAGTCGGACTCCGTGGGCAAATGGATACCCCATTATCCGTTAAATGGTGAGATAGAGTCCGGTGGACAGGGATATTTGTGCGTACAGGCATTCACCAACCGCACGGCAAGGTCGATATAGCGGATAATCTGGGAATTAGCGTTAGAGAGAAGTGGACTGTGGCAGACAAAAACAACAAAGCGTACGGCGTAAAAGTCGAATTGCCCGACAATGACCCTTTTCGGATGCCTCATCTACTCGGAGATGAGTGGACAGGTACTCGATGGTTTGCCACGGCCGCAGAAAGAGATGTGGCCATGGCTGGAATCGTGAAGCAGCCGGGAAACTACCGGCGTGGTGATACGCCATCGATTCTCGTCAGTGCAATAGATCCTTAGGGGTCTGCGCAGTCGGCATGGGATTGCGCGCAGCCGACTCATGTCAGCTGCGCCGGCCCATAGCCGGCATTCACTCGCTCTTGGGGTAATCTGAGTGAGTGAGCTTGATGCCCAGAGACTCAAGCGTTACGCCCTTGTCGTGTGAGCGTGTAGCTGTGCTCATTTTTTTGTGCAATGTATGCAGATCACTGCACTCGAACTGCCTTAGGGCTGCCGTTGGCATCGTATCAGCGGCTGCGCCACGCAGATATGCGCTGAGCTCTTCTATACCAGGGTTGTGCGCCACGATCATCACATGCTTTGTGTTAGCTGGCACGTTAGCGAGTGCGTTGATCAGTGTGTCGGGTGATGCCAGATAGAGCGCTGTCTCGTAATGTACGTGCACATCCGGATTGTCAAAAACCTGCAGTAGGTGCGCGACAGTCTCCTGTGTTCGCGTGGCTGAACTGCACAGGATGACATCCGGAATACTGTTGCGAGCCACCAGCCGTTTCGCCATTTCTGGTGCATCGCGATTGCCACGATCATTTAGTGTTCGTTTGTAGTCAGTGAGGTGTTCGTTCCCCCAACTGGACTTGGCGTGACGCATGAGAGTGAGTGTGGACAGGGTCACTGACAATTCTTCCGTTTGGCAACTGTTGGATAAACAATATCAGCAGTCTGCAGGTCTGTGGCTAGAGTTACTGATCTAATGTGCTGTCGATGACACGGATGTAGGCGGTACTCTCATCGGCGCGGATTTTGTACCAGTTGCCAAGCTGCTCCTCCAACTGGAAGAGAGTTCCGGGCGAGACGCGACGAATCAGACGTGCGTTGTTGGAAGGTCGGTCGTAAATGCCCTTCGGATAGTAGGTGCCAATAACCCGCACAACGGAGGCTTGGGAATCGCCAGCAGTAGCGGTTGTTACAACAGCGCGTGAAGCGTCGATGGGGTCAGGTTGCACTGAAGGAGGGGCACTGCCAGCAGATCTGATGTTACTTTCTGTCGAGCTTTCAGTTTCGCGAGCACTTCGGACGCCCGAGTTACTTCTGGTTGTGACAGGTAGGCGCGTCGGATTGTTAGTCTCCAGGCGAATGGCGTTATCGTCAGGTCCACTGTCTGATATGTCGCTAGTTTCAGCTGCTGGTGGATCTACACGGTAGGCCTGGATGAGCAGATTACCGGGAATCATGACAACCTGGCCGGCTGCCATTGTTCTGGGATCAGTGATGTCGTTGTGGATCGCAATGGCTTCCCAGTTGTTGAACTCCCCAGTGAAGCGTCGGGCAATCTCGCCCAGGCTATCGCCGGGTTTGACGCTGTAAGGGATGTCCTGAGCAGTAGGCGCGTTGTTTCCGCCGCCTGTTGTTGCACAGCCACTAAGCCCGAGCGCTAACGCCGCGCAGAAAATCAGGGTCGAGATACTGGTTTTATTAAACATTATTGTTCCAGTTATTCGAAATCGTTTGGCTTGGACAAGCTTGACAACTCGTTTGGGGGATTGGTCTTGCACTTCAATGGCCAAGTCTTGCAAACCTTGTGCAAGGTGGTTATGAAATGGTCCGTTATATTGATTTGCCTCGGCGAACAATATCTCAATAGTGGTGGTTTAATCGATCCAAAAAAAAGCCCGATGCCTTTCGGACCGGGCTTTTGTGCAACGCAGCCGCGCCAGTTTGTGGGCGGTGTACTCAGGCTTTGGCATACCGCACAGCCACCCAAGCCTGTGAGTTATTTGACGTCACGTTGATGAACGTAGCCGACGCCTTGCTTGGTTTCAACTTTATACCAAGTGCCAGCGGCGCTCGAGACCTGTAGTTCGGTGCCTGGTGAGACTCGGGTCAGAAGGCTGGATGAGAAATCAGCGGTGTTATAAACCGCTTTTGGATAGTACGTGCCGCTAACAGTGATCAGGGAGGGAATGTTGTCGCTTTCAACGACTTGCACAGACTTATCTGCAACGTTTTCAGCGTTTAGTAAATCATCTGCCTTGTAAGTAGCTTCAACAATTTTCAACGGCTGTGATTCATCTGCTGCAAGTGCGACCTCTTGAGTAAGCTCTTCAGGGGCAGGCTGGGCTGCGGCGAGTACTTGCTCCGACGCAGTTTCAAGCTTGTTGGTCGCAGAGGAGCTAGCCACAGCGATGTCAGATTTGACTGAGTCCACCAAGCCGCTGGCGCTTTGCGTTGCCTCACTGGTTGTGGAAGGCGTCATTGCATTGCCTTGTTGATCGTCACGCAAGAGAGCCTGTGGTACGAAGATAGTTTGGCCAGGACGTACTGTGACGGCCTGTTTTTCTGTGAAATTGTTGTGGGTGGCAATAGATTGCCAGTTAGTGGCATCGCCGGTAGTGCGCTTGGCAAAGTCCCAGAGTGTTTCACCGACATTCAGATCGAACGCTGAAGCATCCTGACTCAAGCTGGCAAGCTGCGCCGCTTTATCAATGACTTGCGAGTCGGCGTCAACCAGTGCGTCTACGTCAATAGACTCGCCGCGCTGTGTTGGAGTTTCTAGCTGTGGGGAGGAGCTTGCAGGTGTTGTGTCGCCCAGATCTGAATCAAGATTCAGGGCTGCGACTGCGATGTCGGATGATTCAGCGTCGGCCACTGGCACATCGAAATCAGGTTTGAGCATGTCGGCAGGTATGACCAGTTGCTGGCCAGGAAACACGGTTGCGTCTTGAGTCAGATTGTTAACATCAGCCAGCACATGCCAGTTGTTAGCGTCCCCTGTTGTGGCCTTGGCAATATCCCAGAGTGTTTCACTGGAACTTACCTCATGGATAAAGTCTTCTGTCTGAAATTGATCTTCTGCAGTGACTATCTGGGCATCTTGTGCAGCTGGCGATTGAACAATGCCGGCGGTGCCTTGTTCTAACAGTACAGGACGATCTGCAGAGGCGATGTCAATAGCTGGAGCGTCGCTTGCCGATGGGGTCTCTATGGTGGGGGTTTCTGCCAGAGGTAACAATTGGTTATCGCTGTCATTTTCAGCTGTTAGAAGCTGCTCATCAGATGGGGATGCTGCCTCGCCGTCTTCTGCGTCAGTGAACCCGAGCAGGTAGGTTGTCTTATTCCAGCCCTTGCGGGTAATGTTGGCGGTTGCCTTGCCTGCATTGACAACGCCATTGCCAACTTCGGGCGCTGTTGGCAAGCTCGAGCATGCGCTCAACGATAAAATCGCCGCTGCAAGCAGGGTTCGTTGGAATATCACAGGGGTGCTCTTGGTCATAGGGTTATCTCACCAGCGGACTTTTTTTGGATTCGGTGGCCAGATTTTACGTTTGCATTCGCTGGTGGCAGCGAATGCAAATTGTAAAAACATTTGCCTTGTCTATAGAGTAATAGTAGCTGTACACGCATCCGTCAACGTAAAATAAGTTAACCGGTTGGCGGTCACATTTTTTTACTGCAATACCGGTTTTATTTTGCCCAGGTATCGCGCAGGGTCACGGTACGATTAAATACTGGAAGCTCCTTATTGTGATCACGGCGATCGGTGACAAAGTAACCAAGGCGTTCGAATTGAAAGTGAGTTTCAGGAGCAGCTGTTGCCAATGAGGGCTCTACCACGCAGCGTGTCATGACTTTCTCAGAATCCGGGTTGATCACAGATGAGAATGATTCAGCAGAGCCGGGGTCGGGGACAGTGAATAGTGGCTCGTACATACGCACCTCTGCATTGACCCCTTGGCGGGCGCAAACCCAGTGAATAACGCCCTTCACTTTCCGCCCTTCGGGTTTCTTACCCAGAGTTTGCGCATCGTGGGTGCAGTGCAACTCTACGATGTTGCCATCGGCGTCTTTGATGATGTCGTTACATTTGATGACGTAACAGCCACGCAATCTAACCTCACCACCCAGTACCAGGCGCTGGTATTTAGGTGGGGGATTTTCAGCAAAGTCGTCCCGGTCTATCCATATTTCCTTTGAGAAACCGATATCACGTCGTCCGGCTGATTCATCCTGCGGGTGATTGGCAAAGCTCAACGTCTCGGTGTAGTCATCATCAAGATCGGTTATTACGACTTTGACAGGCTCGAGTACAGCCATACGGCGCGGAGCTTCTACGTTCAGTTGATCGCGGATGCTGTTTTCCAGAATCACCATCTCGATCCATGCATCGTTTTTGGTCACACCAATGCGCTCGCAAAAATCTCTTATGGATTCTGGCGTGTAACCCCTGCGCCGGAAGCCTGTGATGGTAGGCATGCGGGGGTCGTCCCAGCTGTGAACATGATTTTCCTCCACCAATTGTATGAGCCGGCGCTTGCTGAGTACCGTGTATTCGAGAGACAGACGAGCAAATTCGGTCTGTTCTGGTTGTCCGGGTGTCGTCAGCTGCTCAAGCACCCAGTTGTATAGAGGGCGATGGTCTTCGAACTCCAGCGTGCACAACGAGTGAGTAATGCCTTCGATAGCATCTGACAGGCAATGGGTGTAGTCGTACATTGGATAAATCGGCCAGGCGTCGCCGGTACGGATATGCGTCACCTTGCGAATCCGGTAGAGAGTGGGATCACGCAGGTTCATGTTGCCCGAGCTCAGATCGATTTTTGCCCGTAGCACATGTGTGCCATCGGCAAATTCACCCGCGCGCATGCGCTGGAAAAGATCCAGATTCTCCTCAACTGAACGTTCTCGATAGGGGCCAGGCGTGCCCGGTTCGGTTAGCGTGCCACGCAAAGCGCGCAGCTCCTCAGCACTACTGCTGTCTACATAAGCCTTGCCTTGGCGAATGAGCTCGCAGGCATAGTCGTAGAGTTGCTCAAAGTAGTCTGAGGCGTGTCGAAGTTCATCCCATTCAAAGCCCAGCCAGCTGACATCTTCTTTTATGGCTAGCGCATATTCTTCACTTTCGCGCACCGGGTTGGTGTCATCGAAGCGCAGGTTGCAGCGTCCGTTGAAACGACTGGCCATGCCAAAGTTCAGGCAGATGGATTTGGCGTGACCGATGTGCAGATAGCCGTTAGGCTCAGGCGGAAACCGTGTAACCACCTGGCCATCGTGCTTGCCAGCGTTAACATCGGCTTCAATCAGGTTGCGAATGAAATTACTGACCTCAACGGGCTCGGGTTTGGACATGGGGCAGATGCTGGGCGTTTAACGATAGGTGGGCGCCGAGTATAGCGCTCCCGAGGGCTCCGAGAGGCTATTCGCATCAGACAACTGATGTCCGGGGATTTCGGTTTTTGGCGTTGCTGCCGGTGATTCCGTTCGTAACCGCCGGGTTACCGCTCCCCGGAGGCGAGTTGTTGCTTGCCAAAGGATGCGTCAGCAAAGTGTTTTTCGAAAGTTCTGACTGACACGATGTAACGTTGTGTCTCTTTGAACGGGGGCACGCCGTCGTAGCGATCCACGTTACCCGGGCCTGCATTGTAGGCTGCCAGGGCAAGATCCAGATTGTTGGCGTAACGTTGCAGCATCTGAGACAGATAACGGGCCCCACCCGATAGATTTTGCTGTGTATCGAATATATCGGTGACGCCAAGCTCTGTGGCGGTGGCTGGCATTAATTGCATCAGACCTTTGGCTCCGGCGTGTGATACGGCTTTTGGGTCGAAGCACGACTCAGCTCGGGCAACGGCTTTCAAGAGGTTGACATCCAGCGCATTGCTGGCGGCAGCTTGTGCAAATATCCCTGATAATTGTTGGGCTCGCGCATCCAGTTCGGCGACGCTGAGTCCTTTGCAAGGGTTAGCTATTGTCGCTTTTCGAACAACGCCTTTGTACGTGGTACGCACCACCACACCCTGCCGAATCGGGGCGTCACTGAAAGTGACTGTACCGTCGGCTGCCTTGTGCGTGAAGGTTGTCGTTTGGGCAAACACTAAAGGTGTCGCTACCAGCAGCGCAAACACCGCCAGCGTTGGAACGAGTGAGCAGGTTTTTTTTGCTGGGTGTGTTGTCGGTTTGGCGCGCATACCCGTGGGTTTCGGCCCAGCTGCAGTAAACCTGAATAGAATTGGGCTATTAGAGGCGTTTGTCACAAGCTGGGTGGGCAGGGTAGGCAAATTGGCAACTTTGGGACGAGGGTGCACTGGGTTTTTAAAAGTCCTACACTAGCGCTCGTGGCGTACACGACCTATGGAATCCAACGGATATATCTCTAATGAGTATTGAGTACACGCTAAGCATAATTGATGCTGACGCTCATCTGATTGATGTGCAGATGAGTATTGCTGCACCAGATGCACAGGGGCAGATTGTTCAGTTGCCGAACTGGCTGCCTGGCAGTTATATGATTCGCGATTTTTCCAGAAACATCGTGTCGATCAGTGCTTCTAGTGATGGGCAGATTGTGTCGCTGGTGAAATTGGATAAATCAACGTGGCAGGCTGCAGCAGGACTTGCGCAGTTGTCGATACACTATCGCGTGTACGCGTGGGATTTGTCAGTGCGAGCGGCTCATGTGGATAGTACTCACGCGTTTTTTAATGGCACCAGTGTTTTTCTTAGTGCTGCGGGCGCTGAGCAGCATTCGCACAGGGTAACGCTTGAGCGGCCCGTGCACGATGCCGAGCTGAGCTTTCATGTTGCCACCACGTTGCCTGCCGTTGATGTTGACGGCGCAGGTTTCGGGGTGTTTGAGTGTAAAGACTACGATGAGCTTGTTGACCATCCTGTGGAAATGGGTGCGTTCAAGCGGTTACATTTTGACGCCTGTGGTGTACCGCATGAAATCGTATTAACGGGCGCTTGCCACTTTGATGAGGCGCGTGTGGTTGCAGATTTGAAGCGTATCTGTGAATACGAGATCAATTTTTTCGGTAAACCTGCACCGTATGATCGTTATGTGTTTTTGACCATGGTGGTTGAGGCCGGGTATGGTGGTCTTGAGCATCGCGATTCAACGGCCTTAATGATTACCCGCGAAAATCTACCCATATCAGGTGTTGAAGAGGTCAGTGACAAATACCTGAATTTTCTCGGGCTGTGCAGCCATGAGTACTTTCATAACTGGAACGTTAAGCGGATAAAGCCTGCGCGCTTTGTACCGTATGCGCTCAAGGCGGAGTCTTATACCGAGCTGCTGTGGTTTTTTGAAGGCATGACGTCATATTACGACGACATGGTGCTGGTGCGTACCGGGCTCATTAACCACGAGCGCTATCTGGGGGTGTTGTCGAAAACCATCACCAGAGTGCAGCGAGGAGCTGGCAGGTTGTCGCAGACGGTTACCGATTCCAGCTTTGATGCCTGGCACAAGTTCTATAAGCAGGATGAGAACGCACCCAACGCTATTGTTAGCTATTATGCCAAAGGTGCGTTGGTTGCTCTGTGTCTGGACAGTCTCATGCGTGAGCACAGTGACGGGGCGATAAATCTGGATACTTTGATGGTCAAGCTCTGGGAGCGCTGGCTGGACGGCGGGGCAGGGTTGGCGGAGCAAGAACCGCAGGCCGTTGTGGCGTCGTTGTTGGGGAAAGAGCTGTCTGGATTTTTCGATAGCGCACTGTATACCACTGAAGAACTACCGTTAGCGGCATCGCTAGAATCTCTAGGTGTTGAGCTTGACTGGGTGGCTCGCCAGTCTATGGATGATGTGGGTGGAACTCGTCAATCTGAAAAGTCGGGTGCCAAGCGGCCTGCGCCCGTATGGCTTGGTGCTAATGTTATTGATGCTCCGGGCGGTGCGCGAATTACACACGTTATGACGGATTCACCGGCTATGCGTGCTGGCTTGAGTGCCGGAGATGTATTAATTGCCATGGCAGGACTTTCGGTGACTCGGGCGGATGTTGAAAATCATCTGAAACGCTACGGTGAATGTGACGATATTGGCGTGCATTTTTTCCGGTTAGGGCAGCTTCATGAGGTTCGATTACCTATCGAGCGAGCGCCGGCAGATACGGCTGTGTTACGCATTGTGGATGATGCCAAGGTGGCACTTTGGCTGGGAGATTCGGCAGCCGTATCGTCGGTTGCCTCTGCTACGTGACAATGGCGCAAATTCCCGATGTGATCAGTATTGCCGCTGGGCTAGGTGCTGAGACTGCGATGGCGTGTGATATCCATGTCTTTGAGCAATTGGATTCGACAAGTGCCTGGCTTCGCAATGAACGCAAGTCGTTAGACACCTGCCTGACTGCGGGTCGCTCACAGTTGTGTGTTACTGACTGGCAGCAAGCCGGTGTTGGACGGCGGGGGAAAAGCTGGCAGACGCGTCCGGGTAACATCACGTTCTCAGTGTTGTCGCGCGTTAGCGCTCCAGCAAAGGATCTGGTGGGGCTGAGCCTGGTTACCGGAATTGCTGTGGCTGAAGCTGTGGAGGGCGTTCTGGATGTAGACGTTAAATTAAAGTGGCCGAACGACGTCATTTTGCGTGACCGCAAGCTAGGTGGACTGCTGACTGAGGTTATCACTGTGACTCATAACGCCGCGCCTGTGGAAGGCGCTGGCCGTGATCGTGATAGCTGTTTAGAGCCTGTTGTCGAGACAGACGTGGTGACAGGAATCGGTATTAACGTTAACCATGATGATGCTGTGTCAACTTTGGGTATTGGTGCAACGTCACTGGCTGAGGCGGGATTGGCGCTGTCGGCAGTGGCTCGAGACGAGCTGGTGGGGCGCATTGCGAGCAGCGTTCTGATGCTTCATGAGCGTTTCATCACGCACGGCTGGTCATCTTTCAGGCAATCTTGGGAGCGTCGAGATTGGCTAGCTGGCAAGGCTGTGGTGATCCATCGAGACGATTCGACAGAGCAGGCCATAGCCTGTGGTGTCAATGAACAAGGCGCGTTGCTAGTTGACGGCGCCGATGGAGTACGCCCGCTGTATGGCGGCAATGTATCAATCAGACCGACTGTATGAGAATTCTTGTAGACATAGGTAATTCGCGGTGCAAGGCTGCCATCGAGGATCACGACGGGCTTCATCCTCTCGATACCTTTGCATGGGCTGACGTGTTCCTTCATGAGGTGCTTGACACGCTCTGGCTCAAACCATTGGGAAACAGGCTGCCAGCCAGTGTGGTGGTCTCGAATGTTGCGGGGGATCGCTTGTTGCCCAATTTGTCGGCCTGGTGCCGCACAAAACTTGGTGTGGAGCCTGTTGTTGTGGCATCAACGGCAGAATTCAGGGGGCTTAAAAACGGCTACCAAGAGCCTTCCACGTTTGGTGTGGACCGGTGGGCCGCCATGATTGGTGCAAGAGCTGAGTACTGTGGGGCGCTGTGTGTCATAGATTCTGGCACGGCAACCACGGTTGATCTTATCGCAGCAGATGGGCAGCATCTGGGGGGGGCGATTGTGCCGGGCATCTACACCATGCGACGTTCTCTGGGCAAATACGCGTCAGCACTCTTTGCTGCTGATGGTGAGATTTCTCCCTTCTCTGACACCACTGCTGCTGGGATAGCGGGTGGCACTGGTTATGCCTCTGTCGGGGCCATGGACCGGTTTGTTCTGGAGGCCTCCAAGCGGGTGGATAGCGTCACGACGATAGTGACCGGTGGGGAGGCTGCCATATTGGAATCCCTGATGCTCAGCGATGTCGTACATGATCCCTTGCTTGTTTTAAAGGGAGTTTCTGTGCTGGGTGGCGAGATGGTGAAACCTGCGATTAGTGCCGAACAGCTTGGCATGAGGCTGCCCGTCGACTGATGTGTTGTGAATGCAGGGGTTAGATAAATATTTTTTTGATATTCTTGCTTTGCACGTTGCCAAACGTATTGGAAATGAATACACTAGCGTGCTTTCCAAGGCGTGATGCATTGGATTAAGCGCTCGCTAGCTTCTTGGCCTGATCTTTGTAAGGGGTTGCTAGTTGTAAGGTTTGTTCTGTGCCGGTATAGCTCAGTTGGTAGAGCAACTGATTTGTAATCAGTAGGTCCCGAGTTCGACTCTTGGTGCCGGCACCATTTTTTTCAGACACCTTCGCCCATTCCCTCTCATTTCCCTGAAATGAACTCTGTGCCTAAAATTTGCGACAGAGGGCTTTTGACAGCACGGCCTCCTCGCTTCAGCACATGTGTGTAGATCTGGGTGGTGCGTACGTCAGCATGTCCCAACTGTTCCTGTACCGTGCGAATGTCTGCTCCACCTTCAAGAAGGTGAGTAGCAAAGCTATGTCTCAAGGAATGACATGTTGCGTGCTTTTTGATTCCAGCAGCTATTACCGCAGCTTTGAAGCGACGCTGCATGGATTGTTCGTGAACATGATGCCTGCCGATTTCCCCTGTCCGCGGGTTATGGCTCCTCGACAATGACGGGGTGACATATTGCCATTCGAAGTCGACATTGGAGTTGGGCCACTTCCGTTCAAGTGCGTAAGGCATTTCGACTCTGCCGTGACCGTCTGCCAAGTCTTTTTTGTGCAGAAGCTGTGTGTTGGCAAGCTGGGTTTTTAGTGGTGAGATGAGTTCGTCTGGAAGTGTCACTACGCGATCCTTGCCGCCTTTGCCGTTTCTGACGATGATAGCGCGGTAGTTGAAATCCAGATCCTTCACCCGTAGGCGTAATGCTTCCATAAGCCGAAGGCCGGAGCCGTACATTAGGCCAGTTAAAATCCAGTAGGGTGATTCAAGCTCTCGGAACAGCCTTTTTACTTCATCGTGGGTGAGCACCACCGGGAGTTTCTGTTGTTTTTTCGACCGGGCTATCCCTTGTAACTTGTCCAACGGTTGGAACAGGACGTGGGTGTATAAGAAATTCAAGGCATTCAGCGCTTGGTTCTGTGTATTTGGCGCTACATTCTTATTGATGGTCAGATGATTGAGAAACGCTATGACGTGAGTTTCTGTCATATCCTCTGGGTGGGTGATGTTGTGGAAGCGAATATATTGCTTAACCCACATGATGTAGGCTTGCTCTGTACGGTAGCTGTAGTTTCTCGCACGTATTGCATCTGAGAGTCGTTGTAATAATTTGGGTTGAGTTTGTTGCATGATCAGTCCGTTGATCGGGGTATGTGTCTGTGTAAGGTATTTCTTATGATGTCTATGTACAAGTAGTAATTGGATAAATACAGGGTTTATATACAGTTATTTGTGTTTTTACTGATTGTGTTGGAGGTTGATTGTGAGGAGTATGTGTTGCGTGTATTGTCTTAGTGTGACGTATACTGGATGTTAGTCGGCACAATCACTTTTCTTAGAAATTTTGATGTCAGTTGCGAATCAGCTGTAGAAATCAAAGGTGTTTTTCTAGATCGACTGATTCGTGT
>JALZVU010000226.1 GCA_023301795.1 Granulosicoccus sp. | reverse complement strand
GTAAGAAGAATCGACTAGTGTGTCGATAGTGATGCTGTCTTTGATCAATTCTTCAGACTTGAACCAATCCAGTTGATCTTGCACGGAAGCCGTATTCAGGGCAGCATCTGCACTGATACGCATTGAACCGTTGCGAATACTCGGCGCCGCTTTGTCATACGGGCGATCAGTATAAACATACTTGTGAATCAGTTTGATCATATCTTCAGCGGCTTCATCACCTGCAGTTTTATCAACAAGTGCCGCATTAAAATCAGCTGCACCTTTTGAAAATGCTCGCAGGAACGCTTCTGTTTTCTCACGCTCGTTAGCAGCATTATCTGCTGACGTGAATACAACGGTAACCTGATAATCAGGAACATAATCAGCTACCTCGCCAATGATATGAACCGCACCGCTCTTAGCCAGACCCTTGCCAATATGAGGAACAATGGACCATCCGTCAATCTGACCCGACTTCAAAGCGCCAATGACTGCACCCACTTTTTGCAGTGGTTTATATGAAAACTCAATGCCTTCTTTAGCGGCGATTTTCGCGCCCATGTAGTGAAACGATGAACCCGACTGTGTAATGCCGAAAGACATGCCGTCTAACTGAGCGGGTGAAGTAACACCGGCTTTAAAGGCTTTGTCAGATACCAGAATTACTTGGCCATCAATACCGGCCTCTTCCATCAATGCACCGCCAATGACTTTTGCAGCGCCTTTTTCAGCTAATGAAATAAGTCCGCCTGAAATGGCTGTTACTGCGTAGTCAACATCCTTAGAGGCTACTGCGACGGCCATTGGTTGGGCAGCCTGGAAGAATTTGAACTCTACATCCAAACCTTCTTCTTTAAAATAACCGCGCTCAAAAGCCACAAAACTGGCAGCGTGACTGGTAAACCGCAAGGCTCCAACATTGATTTTTGTATCTGCTGCGTAGATAGGCAACGCAACAAACAGTGATGCTGCTGCCCCACCAATCAGACTGACGACTTTAAGTGTTGTTCTTCTCGACATCTTCCTCATTCTATTCTCTCTCCTGTGGTTGATTTTGAATGCGGTAAATTTCCGACACGAATATAGTTCTGAGCTGTCGGGTTAATTACTCTTATTGGATGTAAGGCAGGTTCCTTCTATATCTAACTGTAAACACTGCAATGCAGTTTCATGCTCTCTTGCTAAAACGGCTTCAACAAGGCAGGCTTGGTTGTCAGATATTGATGTGAAATCAAGTTGCTGTTCTCGCAGCGCAGCTAAAATAAACCGCCGAGATTCATCGTAGAGTTGCACTTGCGTGGCGATCAGGCGAGGTGAATCGCAAGCGGCTGTAAGGCTTATATGAAATAGGCGGTTGGCCTCATCCCAGGCCAAGGCGTTTTCAATAGGTGATGCAATGACCTCGCTCTGCGCCCTTGAGAGTGCATGATGAGCTGCCATGATCTGCCCTTCCCAGGCGATATCACCGTTTTGCAAAGACCACGTTAAACCGAGCCTTTCAACCTCAATCCTTAGGCGTGTGATGTCCTTTAAATCATCTTCAGTGGCTGAGGCGACTCTAAAACCACGCTGGGCGTTTGCTTCCACGAGTCCTTGAGTGCTCAAGAGCGTGAGAGCTTCACGTAATGAGTGGCTGGAACCTCCGTATCGCACTCTAAGCTCTTCAATTTTAAGGCGTTTATCAGGCGCAAGCTCTCCAAACGAGATATCCCTTCGTATGGCACTGGCTATCAGGCTCACGACGGTTTGATTGTCGTTATTTTTACGAGAGAAAATCAAAATATTCCAATATATTAGAAAATATGTCACATTATTTAAAACGATCAACATATCAGAGTCAAGCAAAATCATGAACAGCAAGCGCGGCAGCACACTAGTCGTACCGATTATTGGTGATCCGGTGGCTCAGGTGGCAACCCCGGATCTATGGAACAGAGAGTTCCTGGCGAATGGCATCGACGCTATCTGTGTGCCGATTCATCTAAAACCCTCTGGCCTACTGCCATTTATTGATTGGGTTCGTTATGCTGAAAATGTTCCGGGCTTTCTCAGCACCATTCCCCACAAGAAAGATCTGGCGCAACTATGTGACTATCGAAGAAGCGAAGTTGACGTGGTGGGAGCAGCAAACGCTGTACGAAAAAACAAGGACGGAACACTAGAGTGTGCCATGTTCGATGGGGTGGGCATGGTCAACGCTATACAGTTGGCTGGAGCAGACTTTGAAGCGGCCTGTGTACACGTTATTGGCGCTGGAGCAGCTGGCAGCGCTATCGCCTATGAAGCGCTGCAATGTGGAGCCAAACAGGTTTCAATAAAAGATCCCTGCTCGGATAGCTTGGCAAGGTTAGCTGCCACGCTGAAAAACATATTCCCCGACCGTACTATCCAAATGGACGATGATGAAAATTGTTCGTATCAAATCATCATCAATGCCTCGCCAATGGGCAGCTATGCAACAGACCCCTTACCATGCCAACTTAGTGCAGATTTATCTAAAGTGATAGTCGCTGATGCTGTTACAGAACCCGCAAACACTAGCTTTCTGACGTTAGCAAAGCAGATAGGCTTGCAAACGGTATCAGGTAAAGAGATGGCAGCTGCTCAGGCTTCTCATATGCAGCACTATCTTGGAATCAGTGCTAAGGGGTGATTATAATTGCATCAATGGTTGCCGATTTGATCATTGGAGCACGTGGTGCAGATGCGAATAAATAAACCTATATACCTTTTTCGTTCATAAAACGGCCGACGGCTTCGAAACACACCTGCCAAGCGGGTTCATGATCAACCAGGATATGATTTCGGCTTTCCAATGGAACAAACCGTGCATCCGGAATTCCGCTGGCTAACGCACGTCCAAGCTCGATCGGAATACGCTGATCATATTTCGAATGCAACACGATGGTAGGCGCTTTGACATCAGCCAGTCGATCCCGTACATCGATGTGTCCAAATGCATCCTGAAATCGTGCGGCATTGCTTGGAGAGGCAGTGAGGCGTTGAAACTCATTGAACCAGTCCAATTCTTCGCTGGTAGCTTCAGGTATAAACGTTTGTGAAAAAACCTGCCGGTAAGCTGGATTGTCTGTTCCCCAACCTAATTCAGTGAGTGTCATCATGGTTTCGCGAAGCGCTTGCTCCTCTTGAGACGCGTGATGCCGCCAGCCACAAGCATAGCCACCAAACAAGATAAGCCCGGACACCCGTTCCGGATGCCGAACGGCATACTCAATTGCAACCGCACACCCTTGCGAAATACCCAGCAATGGAAATCGTTCTAGTTCGAGTTTGTCAGCCACTGCCTCAAGGTCTTCAACGAATGCACTGAAGCTCAAGTCTGCGACATCCCAATCAGATAGCCCACAGCCCCGTTCATCGTAGCGAATGAAAGTTCGGCGGCGGGCAATTTCTGCAAACCCTTTTCCCCAGATCGGACTATCCCAGTCAAACTCAAGGTGATTGAGCCAGTTGGCAGCCTTGAGGATCGGTGCGCCTGATCCAAGTGTGGCATAGGCAATCTTGACCCCGTCCTGAGCTTCGCAAAACCGGATTTCCTGAGCGCGAAGCGCTTGTGCCGTGTGAATATCCGGATTAGAGCTAATGGCCCATGATGGTTTCGTCGTGGCCCATCGTGTAGTCGCAATGTCTCGGCTTGTTTCACGTGAATATCGGTTGTCTTGTTGAATCTGATCTGTAGCGGCAGGCGTAGCTGGCGTTGCGTCAAGTACTTCAAGAATGTGATGAGAACTTGCGCCAAGCGGGTCTATTTCTTCCCAAAGCCCAAACCATTTTTTTGCCGCTATTTTAGGCACATGAGGATGCGTCGCTAGTCGTTTCAACACATCCACCCGAGCAAGATGAACGTCATGCCGTTCGGCCAGCAACCAGGCATCAAATCTACCGACACCTGCGCCGTCTAGTCCATCAAGCAGCACTTGTTCTAATCGGTAAGCCATTGTTTCCAAATCCTTTACCGACAGCACTTGAGGTTTATGCACAATATCAGTGCGTAGTTTTTTCACATCAATGAGGACGCCAGTCGCATCAAAATGAACTCGCTCACGGTCCGCAATGATTCTGCATTTGTCAGGGGTATCAACTACCTTGCGCAACTTACTTAACGCCCATCGCAATGCAGCTTTTGGATCATCGGGTATATCCCAGAACAACTCGCAAAGACGTTCTCTTCGATGGGGGCGTCCTGTACTGATAAGGAAAGCAAGCAGTGCACGAGTCTTTCGCGAAGCAGGTAGTGCAATCTGAGCACCGGCACAATTTACCCTTAATTCTCCAAGCAGAGAAATCTCGAGAATTTGACTCATACAGCGGACACCATGATTTACGCATCTCCAATGATGCAACTTCGGCTAATTTTCAACGTCGCAATCCGGTACTAGAAAAGTACCATTACGTGACTCATGGTGCAGAATACGTTGATCCTTTTAGAACCTATCAGACGAACCGTACAGGTATCGCAAACGCGGCCGTAAAGCCTGATCGCCCGACCCTTGTAATATCGCACAGATTAACTCTAATTGACGATTCGCTTTTCTAGAAAGAACAGTCTGTCAGGCGTGCGTTCAAGTCGTTTCCAACCACCGTAGAGAAGTATTCGTTCGGCGAGTACCAGGGACGCTCAGTCCATAACCGGCCTGAAGGCAGGCTTTGCCCCTGCGCCCCTCTTCCTATAGCGAATCCTGCTCAGTCGGCAATACTTCCAGTCATATAGATAGCGCCAGCAATATGCGCCTGTTTACTGACGCGGAGGTTTCGTCCGCTCCCGATATTCGTGAAACGCACGATCGAAATGGGTAAATCCGACTGTAAATCTCTGCCTCACCACGGCATGGACCCCCGGTACGGCCAACTTGGTAAATAGGACTTGTCGCCTCTAAAAACAACGCTTATAGCGCTCTGATACCACGGACCTTACAACGCAGATAACAACGCTGCAGCGTCATATTGAGATTGGCAGTAGTGAACCCGACCAAGACACCCAGCCACACCTCAGGCATCGGTCAGAGTCAACACACCTTCTATTGCCACCTGTGATCCGCCATTGCTGAATAAAGGAGAATCAACAATTATGACACTGCGACATACGTTCGTGATCAGTGCTAGCTGTCTACTGCTGTGCATTGTATCCAGCCAAGCATTTACCAGGACAAATGACCTCTACTCATACAAAACAATCAGCCTGAATCAGAGACACGATATTAGTTCTGTACAAAACCAGTTAATAAAACCACAGAGTCCTGCTCATGCTGGCGATGATCGAGGTCAATCACTTGAGGTCACAGATGAGACATTTGGGCACTACCAAGAGGACCTGGAATCAAACCTGATTCTGATTACGATAAGCCCGGAGTACCAGGCACCGTATACCGAAGCAACATCCATTCAAATTTTTGGGGAGCTACCACTGCAGTATGTCGAATTTCTCACGCGATTAAATTTCACTTATGGGCTGAAGCGTGTAGCCAGTTGGCCATTGGCTGCCATTGATGTTTTTTGCGTCGTATTCGAAATCAAGGATCCTGAGAACAGGAGACTCATTATTGCTGCGCTGGAACACGAACCAGATATCGAAACCGCACAAGTAGTACATACATTTGATTCACAGGCACAATCCTACAACGATCCGTATCTTTCGCTTCAACACGGCCTGCATTCGATCGAAGCCATTAGCTCTCACCAGTGGTCACGCGGTAAAGGTGTAAGGATTGCAGTGATTGACACCGGGATGGATTACACTCATCCAGACCTTGCGTCCAGCAGCGAAGAGACAAGAAACTTTGTCGACAGCGACCAGGCAACCTTCCGCTCGGACACACACGGCACAGCCGTTGGCGGTGTTATTGCCGCCGAAGCCGACAACGATACCGGTATGGTGGGCATAGCACCCGATGCAACCCTGTTAGGACTTAAAGCGTGCTGGCACACTGATCAGAACGGCGGTAACGCACGCTGCAATACGCTGACGCTGGCCAAAGCACTTGATTATTCCATTCAACAGAAAGTTGACATCATTAATCTGAGCTTGACTGGGCCACCTGATCCCGTGTTAGAACAACTTGTATTGGAGGCAATTGCACAAGGCATCGTTGTCGTAGGAGCGAAACCAACTCATGACGAAAAAGCGTTTCCAGTATCAATTCCAGGAACGATAGGTGTAGCCATGCCAAGCCTCCAATCACAATGGCTATCTGCCCCCGGACGCCGAGTGCTCAGCACACATCCAAATGAGCAATACGATTTTTTTGATGGCAGCTCGTTTGCCACTGCGCACATTACAGGACTCATAGCACTGATGCGCAGTCTGTCGCCAACATTAACACCCACCGAATTACTCGCGCTACTCGAGCGCACTGCAAACCCGCAAACAGGGGTGGTCAATGCTCAGCGGGCCGTTGATGAAGCCAGAGCTCTGTGCGACGACATGCTCGATAGGGATAGTTGCCTTATAGCTTTATTGAAATAATCACCTGAGGCTAACGCGGTGTTAGCCGTAATAGACTTTCTGATGGTCACCCCCTTTTCAGCTGATTGCGGTGATGGCAACAGGCTCATGCAAGCGCCAATTGCTAGCCGCCACCTTTATGGGAACTGCGATGCCCTCAATTGGTATGACGAGCCTAGCCCATTCGCGCGGTTCGTATTGAACCGCTTCACACATATCAGGTACCTACCTTTCAACTACACAAAGACTTCATTCAGGAGATGGCCGTGCCCATAAAAGCCTTGAGTATCAGGATCGCATTGTTAGCAGCAATAGCAGTAGTACTGCACCACCCCTCTCCCACTTTTGCCTCAGCACCCATGCCGCCTACGTTCAATCTGTCACTGCTTAACGGAGTGTACGGCTGAGTGAATGGCAAAAGGCGTCATGTTCGCCTATGGACGATCAAAGGTCGTTCGAAAGACGCCGGTACATGAAGAGTTCCACCGACATGGGCACGCGCAATCTTCGATCTAACCCGAATGGCACTGACTTGGGAGCTGAAGGTCCCATCCAGATCGATGCGTGTTCTGTATGAGCTATTCAAGCTAGCGCCGAGAATTTGTGTGTTGTTCAACAGCGATCCAGCGCCGTGGCTGAACGTGCCTACCGTCAATTCATGATCGCGGAAGAGAAGAGATGAGTTAGCTGCAGCGATCTTACCCGTACGGCTTCTGTGCGTGTGTTGTACTCAACTTCGGTAAAGATTTGACCTGCACCGTGACTGGTTCTGACGCGTGTTGTCAGATCAACAGATGATTCGTTCGGGCTGTCGGAGGCTAAAACATCAAAGGCAAGAATGGACGAACCGCGTTTTTGTGCAGCTGGCAGGTATCTATCCAGTGTTTGGTTTTGTACCAACCAGTGTTTGGTTTTGTACCAACTGAAATTCAGGTGCAACAAATAAATCCAGTTTCAGCAGATTCTCATCGAATATTACTGCCACTGGCGAGGGTTTAATTTGTCCGCAACCAGAGGGCTCATCGCGTGCGAAACAGATCAGATGAGCATTGATTGCCAGAGTCATGCCGTGGGTCCTTATCCATTCCTCGTTATCATAAGCATCTAACCCCACTGACGCCTATTTTTTATTAAAGCCGCTTCAGTGGTCAGAACTCATTATCAACTGATGCTGATGTATAATTCATGAGGTATTTCAAATTCGCGAAATACCTGACAGATCACCATTGGTCCGTACGCCTGGTGGAAAAAATTGTGATGTAGTCGAGTGGACGGGCTGCTGGTTTAGGACATACCAACAAAGAACCATAGCAAAGGAAAAAGGATGATTATTGCATCAAAGAAAATTCGTAAGATCAGCGCACTCGGTGTGCTTTGCACTTCTTTAACACTTCTTGGAGCATGTAGCTCTGGAAGCGACTCAAATAACGACTCCGGCGTCAGCCCAGACAATGATGCTGGCACGCCAGCAGTCGAAGGCAATGCCGAAGCGCCTGAATCTGCACTGCTTGGTAGCTGGGTT